>NZ_MVOJ01000003.1:0-333887 GCF_002018845.1 Pseudomonas sp. MF6394 | reverse complement strand
GCGGCTCACTTTTGAACAGCGCAAAAGTAAGCAAAACGCTCTTGCCCCACCACTCGGCACCTCGCTTAGGCTCGGTGTGCCCGTAATCCGCCAGTGATTTGGGGGGCCGCCGCCACGCGCCATCCATGGCGCGGGGCGGCTAAACCGGCATCCCTGCCGGTTTACCCCCCAAATCCCTGTCGAATTCCGGCCAGCGTGGTTTAACGGGGCGCCTAAGATCAAAAGCAGATCAAGAGCGACTCGCTTCGCATCGTGGTTACCTTGCTGCGACAGCCTACAAAGTTGTGTAGATACCTAAGCTGCGATGGCGGTGCATCAGCGGATGATTCTTTGCTGACACACCGCCATCGCAGGCAAGCCCGCTCCCACATTTTTTTTGCATTGCCGCCCGGATACGTTCTGTAAAACCTCCCCCGCCCCGCTCCATCTCCCCTCGTCTACCCTTGAAAAAACCGCAGGAAGCGGCCCTCCCATTCAAGGAACGAGCATGTCCCTCGCCATCGTCCACAGCCGCGCCCAGGTCGGTGTAGAAGCCCCCGCCGTCACCGTCGAAGTGCATATGGCCAATGGCCTGCCGTCTCTCACCCTGGTGGGCTTGCCCGAAACCGCAGTGAAGGAAAGCAAAGACCGCGTGCGCAGTGCCATCCTCAATTCGGCGCTGCAATATCCGGCCCGCCGCATCACACTCAACCTCGCGCCCGCCGACCTGCCCAAGGACGGCGGGCGTTTTGATCTGGCGATTGCCCTGGGCATCCTAGCGGCCAGTGTGCAGGTGCCGGCCTTGACGCTCGATGACGTGGAGTGTCTTGGGGAACTGGCGTTGTCCGGCGAGGTGCGCGCGGTGAAAGGGGTATTGCCGGCCGCGCTGGCAGCGCGCAAGGCCGGGCGCACCGTGATAGTGCCGCGTGCCAATGCCGAGGAGGCGTGCCTGGCGTCGGGGTTGAAGGTGATTGCGGTGGATCACTTGCTGCAAGTGGTGGCGCACTTGAATGGGCATGTGCCGATTGAGCCCTATAGGTCCGACGGCTTGCTGTACTTGAACAAGCCTTACCCGGACCTGAGTGAAGTACAGGGCCAACTCGCGGCCAAGCGCGCATTGCTGATCGCGGCGGCGGGCGCGCATAACCTGCTGTTCAGCGGGCCACCGGGTACCGGCAAGACCTTATTGGCCAGCCGGCTACCGGGCTTGCTGCCGCCATTGAGCGAGCAGGAAGCGCTGGAAGTGGCCGCAATCCAATCCGTGGTCAGCCTGGCCCCTCTGAGCCATTGGCCCAACCGCCCGTTCCGTCAGCCACACCACTCGGCATCCGGGCCGGCGCTGGTGGGTGGCGGCTCGAAGCCACAACCGGGGGAAATCACCCTGGCCCATCACGGAGTGTTGTTCCTGGATGAGCTGCCAGAGTTCGATCGCAAGGTGCTGGAGGTGCTGCGTGAGCCCTTGGAATCGGGGCATATCGTGATCTCCCGGGCCCGAGACCGCGTGAGCTTCCCGGCGCGCTTTCAACTGGTCGCGGCGATGAACCCCTGCCCTTGCGGCTACATGGGCGAGCCCAGCGGGCGTTGTCGGTGTACACCGGAGCAGATCCAGCGCTATCGCAACAAGCTCTCCGGGCCGTTGCTGGACCGGATTGATTTGCACCTGACCGTCGCGCGGGAGGCCACTGCCCTGAGCCCCACACAACAGGCGGGCGATACCACGGCCGATGCCTCGGTGCGGGTAGCGCAAGCACGCGAGCGTCAGCAGCGACGCCAGGGGTGTGCCAATGCTTTTCTGGACCTGCCGGGGCTGCGCCAGCACTGCAAGCTGCCAAAGGTCGACGAGGGTTGGCTGGAGACCGCCTGCGAGCGACTGACACTGTCACTGCGGGCGGCCCATCGACTGCTGAAGGTGGCGCGCACCCTGGCGGACCTGGACCAGATGGACGCCATCACCCGTGACCATTTGAAGGAAGCCCTGCAGTACCGCCCCACATCCGTGACTTGAGCCTTACGCAATATCAATGTGGGAGCGGGCTTGCTCGCGAATGCGGAGTGTCAGTCACCCATTTGCTACTGATTTACCGCATTCGCGAGCAAGCCCGCTCCCACAATTTGTTTGGCGGTGCGTCAGCGAAACCGATCCACCTCATGGCGCAAGCCTGCTGCCAAGGTCTCCAGTTCCTTGGCGGTAACCGCCAGGTTCGACACCACTTCGCGCTGCTCGCTGTTGGCCAGCGCAATGCTCTGAAGGTTGGCGCTGAGCAAGGTCGCGGTGCTGCTCTGCTCCTGGGTGGCGGTGGTGATAGCAGCAAATTGCTGGCCGGCCGAGCGGCTTTGCTCGTCGATACGCGCCAGGGCCGAGGCCACGTCGGCGTTGCGCGACAGGCCTTCCTGCATCAGCGCATTACCATGCTCCATGGTGCTGATGGCGTTGCCGGTTTCCTGCTGGATGCTCTGGATCATGCCGGAAATTTCATCGGTGGCCTGGCGGGTGCGCGAAGCCAGGTTGCGCACTTCGTCGGCGACCACGGCAAAACCACGGCCTTGCTCACCGGCACGGGCGGCTTCGATGGCGGCGTTGAGCGCCAGCAGATTGGTCTGTTCAGCGATGGCGGTAATTACGCCGACGATCCCGCCGATTTCCTGGGAACGCTGGCCCAGGGTGTTGATCACGGCAGCGGTGCTGTTCAGCGCGGTGGCGATATGCTCCAGGGACGATGAAGCCTCTTGCATCGAGGTACGGCCGATACGGGTTTGCTGGGCATTCTCTTGAGCCAGGCGCTCGGTGTTGCCCATGTTGTCGGCAATGTTCAGCGAGGTAGCACTGAACTCTTCCACCGCACCGGCCATGCTGGTGATCTCGCCGGACTGTTGCTCCATGCCTTCGTAGGCACCGCCGGACAAGCCCGACAGCGCCTGGGCGCGGCTGTTGACCTGTTCGGCGGCGGTACGGATATGCGACACCATGGTCGACAGCGCCTCACCCATCTGGTTGAAACTACGCGCCAACTGGCCGATTTCGTCATGGCTGGACACATTGAGCCGCGCACTCAAATCCCCCGCACCCAGGGCCTGAGCCTGGCGTACCAGCTCGCTCAATGGCGCCAGCTTGCTGCGCAACAGCCACACCGTGGCGCCCACTGCCAGCAACATCGCCAACACGCTGCCGATCACCAGGCGGATGCCGACTTCCCAGGTCACGGCGCGAATCTCAGCCTTGGGCATGCTCGCTACCACCGCCCAAGGGCCGCCTTCGAACGGCACCGAGACGCTATAGAAATCTTCGTTCTTGTCGCTCCAGAAACGCCCTGCACCCGGCTTTTTCGCCAGGTCGAGCATCACGGCAACCGCCTGATCCGGCGCTTGCACGCCAGCCGGCGGCACCAGCCAGTGCTTTTGCTCATCGAGCAGCGCGAGGGAGCCGGTCTGGCCAATGCGGAAGCGCTTGAGGTTTTCAAACTGGGCGTTCTGGGCATCGGTGTAATCGAAACCGATGAACAGCACGGCAATGACCTGGCCACTGCTGTCACGCACGGGGCTGTATTGGGTCATGTAGGAACGGTCGAACAACACGGCACGGCCGATGTAGGTCTGGCCGCTCACAACGCGCTGGTAGGCCGCGCCCTGACGGTCAAGCACGGTGCCAATGGCGCGATTGCCATCCTGCTTGGTCAGGGAGGTGCTGACGCGGACAAAGTCGTCGCCGCTGCGCACGAACACCGTGGCCACGCCACCGGACATCTGCTTGAACTCATCCACTTCTTCGAAGTTGTTGTTCAGCACCTCGTTGCCCAGGTAGAGGCTCGGCGTCTGCACGCCGGCCACGGCCACGGGCTGGTCCGCACGCACACTCAAGCCGGCACCGAAGCGCTTTTCAAACAGCCCGCTCAAACGCTGGGTGCTTTCGCGCAAGGTGCTGTGGAAGGTGTTGAGTTGGTCGGCGAGCAAGCGCGCCTCGCTGGCCAGGTGTTCCTCGCGGGTGGCGAGGTTGGCGGAGTCGAGGGTACGCAAGGCAAAGACCGTACTGCCGCTGATGACGACAGCGAGAATCACGGCGAGTGCGAGGCCTAACTGGGAGGCAATCCGGGCACGGGGTTGAGACATGACAGCTCCTGGCCGAGGCCAGGATCATCCTGATCTCATAGCGCTGCTCGGCAAATTATCTAGTGGGAAACGTTGATGCACGATGGTTCCAACCCCCTTCTTCGGCGGCATCTGGCAATACTTGAGCGAATCACAGGGGTATCCCGCAAACGATTGCACTAACAACTCGCCGCCACTCAATCGAGGCGTTCGACCTGGGGCAATTCCATCGCCTTGACTTCCCCCTGAAGAAATTCCGCCAGCCGTCGCAAGCGCTCCCCACCCGGACGAGTTTTCGGCCATACCAGGTAGTAGCTTTCTCCGCTGGCGACCGCCGTCGGCCAAGGCAGGCTCAAGCGCCCCTGTGCTACATCTTCGGCCACCATCAGCAAATCACCCATGGACACGCCATAGCCTCGGGCGGCGGCGATCATGCCCAGCTCAAGCGTGTCGAACACCTGCCCACCCTTGAGTGAAACCTGAGACGACAGCCCCATGCGCTGCAGCCAGTAACGCCAGTCTCGGCGGTCCGGGGTCGGGTGCAGCAGTTCGGCGGTTGCCAACCGCGTCACGTCCCAGGGACCGTCGTCCAGCAGATTGGGCGCTCCCACCGGGATGAGCATTTCCGCAAACAGATAACTGGCCTCCCAGTCCGCCGGAAAGTGCCCGTTGCTGAGCAACACCGCGCAGTCGAACGGTTCTTGGTTGAAGTCCACTTCATCGATGCTCATCCACGCACTGGTGAGCTGCACCTCATTGCCTGGCTGCAAGGCGCGGAAGCGACTCAGCCGCGCCAGCAGCCAGCGCATGGTCAAGGTGGACGGCGCCTTCATGCGCAGGATGTCATCTTCGGCATTCAAGGTATGGCAAGCACGCTCGAGGGCAGCGAAGCCTTCCCGTACGCCAGGCAGCAACAAACGCGCCGCTTCCGTGAGCTGCAACGTGCGACCGCTGCGCTGGAACAACCGGCAGGCGAAATAATCTTCGAGCGTGCGGATATGCCGGCTGATAGCACTTTGGGTAATCGACAATTCTTCAGCCGCACGGGTAAACGAGTGGTGGCGGGAGGCGGCCTCAAATGCCCGCAAGGCGTAAAGAGGAGGAAGACGACGGGACATGCTGAAAGCTCCGACTGCGCAATCTGGAAACCCTACCAGAATCGCTCAAGTATGAGTTTTAATCATGCCAACGATCGTTTTTATCCTTTTGTGCAATGCGCTGAATGCGCCGAGAATCAACCCTTCCCCACTGTCCTGACTATTCGAGTGTGATGATCATGCAACATCCGGCACGTACCGAACTCTGGGCCATTCTGCGGCTATCGGGGCCGTTGATTGCCTCACAGTTGGCGCACATGCTGATGGTGCTGACCGACACCCTGATGATGGCGCGCCTGAGCCCCGAGGCCCTGGCCGGCGGAGGCCTGGGCGCGGCGAGCTATTCGTTCGTGGCGATCTTCTGCATCGGCGTGATTGCAGCCGTGGGCACCCTCGTCGCCATTCGCCATGGCGCCGGCGATATCGACGGCGCCACTCGCCTGACCCAGGCCGGGCTGTGGCTGGCGTGGTTGATGGCCCTGGCGGCGGCGCTGCTGCTATGGAACTTGAAGCCGGTGCTGTTGATGTTCGGCCAGACTGAAACCAACGTGCAGGCAGCCGGGCAGTTCCTGACGATCCTGCCCTTTGCCCTGCCCGGCTACCTGAGCTTCATGGCCCTGCGCGGCTTTACCAGCGCCATCGGCAAGGCCACCCCGGTGATGGTGATCAGCCTGTGCGGCACCGTGGTCAACTACCTGCTCAACCATGCGCTGATCGAAGGCATGTTCGGCCTGCCGAAACTGGGCCTGATGGGCATTGGCCTGGTGACCGCCATCGTCGCCAATGGCATGGCGCTGGCATTGATGTGGTACATCCGCAGCAACCGCGCCTACGCCGCTTACCCGCTGGGCACCGGCCTGCTGCGTCTGAATACCCACTACCTGCGCGAACTGTGGCGCCTGGGCCTGCCGATTGGCGGCACCTATGCGGTAGAGGTCGGGTTATTTGCCTTTGCGGCGTTGTGCATGGGCACCATGGGCAGCACGCAGTTGGCGTCGCACCAGATCGCCCTGCAGATTGTGTCGGTGGCCTTCATGGTACCGGCGGGGATGTCGTACGCGGTGACCATGCGCATCGGTCAGCACTACGGCGCCGGGCAGTTGCTGCAAGCACGCTTGGCCGGGCGGGTCGGCATAGGGTTCGGCGCCATGGTGATGTTGGGATTTGCCGCGGTGCTGTGGCTGTTTTCCGACCCGCTGATCGGACTGTTCCTCGACCATGACGACCCGGCATTCCATGACGTCATCGTCCTGGCGGTAAGCCTGCTGGCCGTCGCCGCCTGGTTTGAATTGTTCGACGGTGTGCAGACCATCGCCATGGGTTGTATCCGTGGCTTGAAGGACGCCAAGACCACCTTCCTGGTGGGGTTGGGTTGCTATTGGCTGATTGGTGCACCGTCGGCCTGGTTGATGGCGTTCACCCTGGGCTGGGGACCAACCGGCGTCTGGTGGGGCCTGGCACTGGGCCTGGCGTGTGCGGCGGTGAGCCTGACCTGGGCGTTTGAGGCGAAGATGAAACGGATGATTCGGCAGGAGCCGGATGCTCCTGTTGGATTCCAAGCGGCACTGCCTGACTAGCGAATGCACGCGGTCCATGTGGGAGCTGGCTTGCCTGCGATAGCGGTAGTGAATCCAACACCGCCATCGCAGCATAGGATCTATACAACTTTGTGGGTTGTAACAGCAGACGGTAACCACGATGCGAAGCGAGTCGCTCTTGATCTGCTTTTGATCTCAGGCGCCCCGTTAAACCACGCTGGCCGAACGCAGGCTTGAATTCGTGGGTAACCCGGCAGGACGCCGGGTTAGCCGCCCCGCGCCATGGATGGCGCGTGGCGGCGGCCCACGAATTCAAGCCTGTGTTCGGGCACACCGAGCCTAAGCGAGGTGCCGAGTGGTGGGGCAAGAGCGTTTTGCTTACTTTTGCGCTGTTCAAAAGTGAGCCGCCGTCAGGGCGGAACCCTAAGTAGCCGTTACCGCAGCAATGGATATGTACACAATCCAACTGTGCTGACTGCCAGGCCGCCTTCGCGAGCAAGCCCGCAGTTTGATTGTGGGGTGTCAGGTGGATGGGCGTCGGCTGCCAGGCCGCTATCGCAGGCAAGCCCGCTCCCACATTTGAACCACTTTAAAGGCTTAACCCAACAGCGCCTGCTGGCTTTGCCCGAACAGCAGGTATTCCACCAGTTCTGGCAAGGGCAACGGCTTGCTGATCAGGTAACCCTGGACCTGGTCGCACCCAAACAAACGCAAAAGCTCAAGCTGCTCGGGGGTTTCCACGCCTTCGGCCACCACTTCCAGGTTGAGGTTGTGGGCCAGGTTGATCATGGCGTGCACCAGCTTGCGGTTTTCTTCGCGTTCTTCCATGCCGCCGACAAAACTCTTGTCGATCTTCAACAAGGCAATCGGCAGGCTGTTGAGGTGCACAAACGATGAAAAACCGGTGCCGAAGTCATCCAGGGAAAACCGCACACCCAACCGGCCAAGGGCATCCATGGTCTGTTTGACCAGGTCGCTGCGGCGCATCACGGCGGTTTCGGTCAGTTCGAACTCCAGCCATTGCGCTTCCACGCCGCGCTCGGCAATCAGGCGGCTGAGGGTGGACAGCAACTGGCTGTCCTGAAACTGGCGAAACGACAGGTTGACCGCCATGTGCAGTGGCGGCAGGCCGCGTTCACGCAGGTCTTGCATGTCGCGCAGGGCGCGGGAGATCACCCAGTAACCCAATGGGACGATCAGGCCACTCTGTTCGGCCAGCGGTACGAATTCGCTGGGCGGCAACAAGCCACGCTCGCCGTGGCGCCAGCGCACCAGGGCTTCGAGGCCAACGATATGGCCGTCGTCCAGGTCCAGGCGCGGCTGGTAATGCAGCTCCAACTCATCACGACGCAAGGCCCGGCGCAGTTCGCTTTCCAGGTCGGCAAGGCTGCGGGCGTTGCGGTTGATGCGTTCATTGAAGATATGAAAGGTACAGCCCTGGGTGCTTTTGGCCTGCTGCATGGCGATATGGGCGTGCCACATCAACGGGTCGGCGCCAGCACGGGCGCGCGCATGGGCCATGCCCAGGCTGCAACCGATCAACAGGCTTTCGCCATCTACCCAATAGGGTTCGGCCATCACTTCAGTGATGCGCTCGGCCATCCATTCGGCGCGCTGGGGCGCCCGGCGGGTATCAATCAACAAGGCAAACTCATCGCTGCCCAGGCGCGCCAGTTGGTCCCCGGCTTCGAGCTGGCTCTTGAGCCGCGACACCACTTGCAGGATCAACCGGTCGCCCGCCTGATGGCCGAGGGCATCGTTGGCGTGACGAAAATTGTCCAGGTCCAGATGACCGAGGGCCAGGCCGCGGCCGTCGTTGTCCGCCAAGCGCGCGGCCAGCAAGGTCTGGAAGCCCTGGCGGTTGGCAATACCGGTGAGCGGGTCCTGCTCGGCCAGGCGCTGCAAGGTGTTCTCCAGCACGCCGCGCTCGCGCACATGCCGCAGACAGCGGCGCAATGTGTCGGCGTCCAATGCCTCCAGCACCAACCAATCGCTGACACCCAGCGGCGACACCAGTGGCTCCTGCTCCAGCAGCAATACACACGGCAGGCTGCACCGGCCGGGGGCGGGCTGCAGGCTGGGCGTGGTCAATAACACAGCACCCTGGTCGTCATCGAACAGGCGGCTCACCGAGTCCCAGTTGGGCGCACTGATCAGCACAGCCCCTTCGCCCATCGGCGCCAGGCACTCGCGCAACAACGCCGCCCACTCGGGCTCATCGGCCAGCAGCAGCAAACGCAAGGGTTCGACAGGCGTAGACACGCTAACTCCCTAGACTCTGCAAAATTTCATTAGCGGTGCCATTATGACGTGCGGCCTGACAATGACAAAGGATGACAAATGATAGGTGTTATCAAACACGTAGACTGTAAATATTAGTCTCGAATAATCCTTAACATCCTGCGGCAAAGTAGCAAAACCGGCAAATTTAGATCGAGTGGTACGTCACACCGTCGTTCTATGGCAGCAGAATCTTTCCAGCCTGTTAAAATGCCCGCCCTTTTGAACAACGACCCCTAAAAATTCCGTATGTCCCGACTCAATCCCCGGCAGCAAGAAGCCGTGAACTACGTCGGCGGCCCTCTATTGGTGCTCGCCGGTGCAGGCTCCGGCAAGACCAGCGTGATCACCCGCAAGATCGCGCACTTGATCCAGAACTGCGGCATCCGCGCCCAGTACATCGTCGCCATGACCTTCACCAACAAGGCGGCGCGGGAAATGAAAGAGCGCGTCGGCACCCTGCTCAAGGGTGGCGAAGGCCGTGGCCTCACCGTGTGTACCTTCCACAACCTGGGCCTGAACATCATCCGCAAGGAGCATGTGCGGCTGGGCTATAAGCCGGGCTTCTCGATCTTCGACGAGACCGACGTCAAGGCCTTGATGACCGACATCATGCAGAAGGAATACGCAGGCGACGACGGCGTTGACGAGATCAAGAACATGATCGGCGCCTGGAAAAACGACCTGATCCTGCCCGCCGAAGCCCTGGAAGCCGCACGCAACCCCAAGGAACAGACCGCCGCCATCGTCTACACCCACTACCAGCGCACGCTCAAGGCGTTCAACGCGGTGGACTTCGACGACCTGATCCTGCTACCGGTCAAGCTGTTCCAGGAGCACAAGGACATCCTGGAAAAGTGGCAAAACAAGGTGCGCTACCTGCTGGTGGACGAGTACCAGGACACCAACGCCAGCCAATACCTGCTGGTGAAGTTGCTGATCGGCACGCGCAACCAGTTCACCGTGGTAGGCGACGACGACCAGTCGATCTACGCCTGGCGCGGCGCCCGCCCGGAAAACCTGATGCTGCTCAAGGAAGACTACCCCTCCTTGAAAGTGGTGATGCTGGAGCAGAACTACCGCTCCACCAGCCGCATCCTGCGCTGCGCCAACGTGCTGATCTCCAACAACCCCCACGAGTTTGAAAAACAACTGTGGAGCGAGATGGGCCATGGCGACGAGATCCGTGTGATCCGCTGCCGCAACGAAGACGCCGAAGCCGAGCGCGTGGCCGTGGAAATCCTCAGCCTGCACTTGCGCACCGACAGGCCCTACAGCGACTTTGCGATCCTGTATCGCGGCAACTACCAGGCCAAGCTGATCGAGCTGAAATTGCAGCACCACCAGGTGCCGTATCGCCTTTCAGGCGGCAACAGCTTTTTCGGACGCCAGGAAGTCAAAGACCTGATGGCCTACTTCCGGTTGATCGTGAACCCGGACGACGACAACGCCTTCCTGCGCGTGATCAACGTGCCGCGCCGGGAAATCGGCTCCACCACCCTGGAAAAGCTCGGTAACTACGCCACCGAACGCAAGATCTCGATGTACGCCGCCACCGACGAAATCGGCCTGGGCGAACACCTGGACACGCGCTTCACCGATCGCCTGTCACGCTTCAAGCGCTTCATGGACAAGGTGCGCGAACAGTGCGCCGGCGAAGACCCGATCAGCGCCCTGCGCAGCATGGTCATGGACATCGACTATGAAAACTGGCTGCGCACCAACAGTTCCAGCGACAAGGCCGCCGATTACCGCATGGGCAACGTCTGGTTCCTGATCGAGGCGTTGAAGAACACCCTGGAAAAAGACGAAGACGGCGAGATGACCGTCGAGGACGCCATCGGCAAACTGGTGTTGCGCGACATGCTCGAGCGCCAGCAAGAAGAGGAAGACGGCGCCGAAGGCGTGCAGATGATGACCTTGCATGCGTCCAAGGGCCTGGAATTCCCCTACGTGTTCATCATGGGCATGGAAGAGGAAATCCTTCCGCACCGCTCCAGTATCGAAGCCGACACTATCGAAGAAGAACGCCGCCTGGCCTACGTGGGCATTACCCGCGCACGTCAGACCCTGGCCTTCACCTTTGCCGCCAAGCGCAAGCAATACGGTGAAATCATCGATTGTGCCCCCAGCCGGTTCCTGGATGAACTGCCGCCGGACGACCTGGCCTGGGAAGGCAATGACGACACGCCCACCGAGGTGAAGGCCGTTCGCGGCAACACTGCCTTGGCGGATATACGCGCGATGCTAAAGCGCTAGAATCGACTAATTTTTAATCTACTTTCGGCGCACAACGCGCCATTAGAGGAAGCTTTCCGTGGAAGCACTGCACAAGAAAATTCGCGAAGAAGGCATCGTGCTTTCCGATCAGGTCCTCAAGGTTGACGCCTTTTTGAACCACCAGATCGACCCGGCGCTGATGAAACTGATCGGCGACGAATTCGCCGCGCTGTTCAAGGATTCGGGCATCACCAAGATCGTCACCATCGAAGCCTCGGGCATTGCACCGGCGATCATGACCGGGCTGAACCTGGGCGTGCCGGTGATCTTCGCCCGCAAGCAGCAATCCTTGACCCTCACGGAAAACCTGCTGTCGGCCACGGTGTATTCCTTCACCAAGAAAACCGAAAGCACCGTGGCGATCTCCCCGCGCCACCTGACCAGCAGCGACCGCGTGCTGGTGATCGATGACTTTTTGGCCAACGGCAAGGCGTCCCAGGCACTGATCTCGATCATCAAGCAGGCCGGCGCGACCGTAGCCGGCCTGGGCATTGTGATCGAGAAGTCGTTCCAGGGTGGGCGTGCGGAACTGGATGCTCAGGGTTATCGGGTTGAGTCGCTGGCGCGGGTGAAGTCGCTGGCCGGTGGTGTCGTGACCTTTATCGAGTAGTCACTAACTAAATGTGGGAGCTGGCTTGCCTGCGATAGCGGTGTATCAGGCGACAGAGGTGTCGACTGAAAGCCCCTCATCGCAGGCAAGCCAGCTCCCACATTGGGTTTTGCGTTGGCCTATCAGTGGGCGGTGGCCTGCAGGCCAGCCAGCAGCAAGCGTTGGTACAGGTCTTCCTTGATGCCCTCCGGCTTAGCCAAGCGCATGCGCTGCAAATGCTTGGGAAAGGCCTCCGGCTCCGGCGCGTCGAGTGCCGCCTTGCCCAACTCCAGAATCTCGGTGAGCTTGAATTTGCTCTTGAGCCAGTTCAGCGCCCGCAACAAATCCCGCTCCTCATCCGTGAAGTCGCTGCCCAAGGGGTATTCCGGGAACAGGCGACGATGCCTGGCCTGAATCGCCTGAAGCCGCTCTGGCGTGTTGTCGGCAAAACGCGGATCCAGTTGGAAATCCTTGGGCAATTTGCCGGCCTTTTGCGCCTGTTCAATCAAGTCGCGCTGGAACCTGGAGTCGGTGATGTTCAGCAGCGCTTCGATCACCTTGGCATCCGTCTGGCCGCGCAAGTCGGCAATGCCGTATTCGGTAATGACAATATCCCGCAGGTGCCGGGGAATGGTGCAGTGCCCGTACTCCCAGACAATATTGGAACTGACCTCTCCCGCCGACTCACGCCAGCTGCGCAAAATCAGGATTGAGCGTGCGCCTTCCAGCGCATGCCCCTGGGCTACGAAATTGTATTGCCCGCCGACGCCACTGAGCACTCGACCGTCTTCCAACTGATCGGCCACGCCAGCGCCGAGCAAGGTGACCATGATCGCGCTGTTGATAAACCGCGCATCCAGGCGCTGCAGGCGCTTGAGTTCTTCCTGACCGTACAGCTCGTTGATGTAGCTGATGCGGGTCATGTTGAATGCCTGGCGCTTGGCGTGGGGCATCTCCTGCAAGCGCTGGTAAAAACTGCGCGGCCCCAGGAAGAAACCGCCATGGATCGCCACGCCGTCGGGTTGCGCGGCGTCGTCCAGGGTGCCCGCGTTGGCCTGCGTCTGGGTCGCCACATCCGGGTAGACCTTGCGCCGCACAATACCGGCATCGGCCAATACCAGCAGGCCGTTGACGAACATCTCGCTGCAACCGTAAAGGCCACGGGCAAACGGCTCGACACCGCCTTCGCGGCTGATCAACGGCGCCCACTGGTACACATCCAGGTCGGTGAGCAACAGGCGATAGGCCTCGTTGTCGGCCTGGCGCGCCAGCAAGGCAGCGGTCAGCGCATCGCCCATGGAGCCGATACCAATCTGCAACGTACCGCCATCACGCACCAGGGTACTGGCATGCAGGCCGATAAAATGGTCCTGAAAGCCCACCGGCATATTCGGCGTGGAGAACAACGTGGTGCTGTCTTTTTCATCCAGCAGGTAGTCGAACTCATCCATGCCCAGCTCGGCATCACCGGGCATGTAGGGCAAGTCGCTATGGACCTGGCCAACGACCAGGATGGTCTCCCCGGCCGCGCGGCGCTTGGCGATCATGGGCATCAGGTCGAGGGTGATATCCGGGTTGCAGCTCAGGCTCAGGCGGTCGGGATGCTCGCTGCTACTGGCAACCAGTTGCGCCACCAGGTTCAGGCCGGCGGCATTGATGTCGCGCGCCGCATGGCTGTAGTTGCTGCTGACGTAATCCTGCTGCGCCGCGGCGCTGTGGAGCAGGCTGCCAGGCTGCATGAAGAATTGCTGCACACGGATGTTCTTCGGCAGGCTGCCCTTGTGCAGGTCGGCGAGAAAGTCTAGTTCGGGGTAGTCGCCAAACACCCGTTCGATAAAGGGTTCGAGAAAGCGTTTCTGCAAGCCATCCCCCATGGTCGGGCGACCCAGGCTCAACGCGGTGTAGATAGTCAGCGCCCGCTCCGGCAACTTGGCGATGCGCCGGTACAGCGCGTTTACGAACAAATTGGGCTTGCCCAGGCCCAAGGGCATGCCCATGTGGATATGCGCCGGCAGGCGCTCCAGTACGTCGTCAACTGCTTGCTCGATTGAACACAACTGCACCATCCGACTGCTCCCGAACATTCCATGAATTGGAGTTGGACCGAGCTTGCCGGGTCTTTGCTGCAATGAACAGCCTCAATACATAAATCGCAGGCACAAAAAAGCCGCTCGTAAGCGGCATTTTTGGCGAAGATCGGCCGATTACAGCCCGGACATCTTCTTGATCGCACCCTTGAGGTCGTCATCCGAGCAATCAGCGCAGGTGCCTTTAGGCGGCATGGCGTTGATACCGGTGATGGCCTTGGCCAGGATGCCATCAAGGCCACCTTGATGGTCGGCGCGTTCTTTCCATGCGGCGGTGTCGCCAATTTTCGGCGCACCCAACAAGCCCGTGCTGTGGCAGGCATTACAGTGCTTGGCGATGATCTCGTCCGGGGTTTTCGCGCCACCGCCGCCCGCTGCCACGGCGACTTCCATGCCCTTGCATTCCTGGCCCTGGACGCAAACCTGGCCCACAGGCTCCAGGCGCTTGGCAATGTCGTCGTTGGTCGCAGCTTGAGCGCTGACAGCCCATAGGGCCAGTACGGTTGCTGGTGCAGCCAGCATTTTCATAATTAGGTTCACGCGTTCACCCTCAATGGTGGCTATTCACGCCTGCGGCCACGGTTTCGCAGGCGGCGAAAGTATAACGGTTAGCCCGCTTGGCCGAAACAACCCTATTAAATAAAGGGAGATTCGGCCTCACGGTGTACAACTGCGGGAACCTCTGCAACGCTGGCAGGGCGCCTCTATTCTTAAAAGTTCGCGGGGGTGGCTGCGCTGATTAGTCGCGCCGGCACGTCGAACGGATTGCGAAAACGATGGGGCTTGGTACTTTCAAAGTAGTAGCTATCGCCCGCCTCGAGCACAAAAGTTTCAAGACCGACCACCAATTCCAGGCGACCTTCCACCAGAATCCCGGTTTCTTCGCCTTCATGGGTGAGCATTTCTTCGCCCGTGTCGGCACCTGGCGGGTAGATCTCGGTGAGAAACGCGATGGCCCGGCTCGGGCGCGCCCGGCCCACCAGTTTCATGGTGACGGCACCGTCAGAGATGTCGATCAGCTCATTGGCTTTATAGACGATCTGCGTCGGTATTTCCTGGAGGACTTCCTCGGAGAAGAACTCGACCATGGACATGGGGATACCGCCCAGCACCTTGCGCAGGGAGCTGATCGAGGGGCTGACGCTGTTTTTCTCGATCATCGAAATGGTGCTGTTGGTGACACCCGCACGCTTGGCGAGCTCACGCTGGGAAAGACCTTTGAGTTTACGGATGGATTGCAGTCGTTCGCCGACGTCCAATGCAGGAGCCTCCTAGGATTCAGGCTTTGTTGTAATTGAGCGTTATCATGGCGACAGCGTTCAGTATTTACAACACTTGGGCCTAAATCCCGGCCTGCTCGGTTCGTTGCCGGCGGCTAAGCGCCGCAATAGAGCCTTGGCACTCGGCGCAGGTTGCAAAAAATCTGATAGGGGATGGTCTCGGCGGCGACGGCAACGTCACTGGCGAGGATGTGCTTGCCCCACAGTTCCACAGTGGAACCGAGGCCCGCTTGGGGCAAGTCGGTGAGGTCGACACACAGCATGTCCATGGACACGCGCCCCAGCAACCGGCTGCGCTGGCCAGCCACCAGCACCGGTGTGCCGGTCGGCGCATGGCGCGGGTAACCATCGGCATAGCCCATGGCAACCACACCGACGCGCATCGGCTTGGGCGTGACGAACCTGGCGCCGTAGCCCACCGGCTCACCGGCTGGCAATTCGCGCACGCAGATCACTTTGGACTCCAGGGTCATCACCGGCTGCAAGCGCGCGGCGAGGGCCTGGTCTTCGCCAAAGGGCGTTGCGCCGTACAGCATGATGCCGGGGCGCACCCAGTCACTGGACACGCTCGGCCAGCCCAATACAGAGGGTGAGTTGCGCAGGCTGACTTCAGCCGCCAGCCCCTGACGCGCCGCCTCGAAGACCGTTACTTGTTCGTTGCTGCTGACGCAATCGAGCTCATCGGCGCGGGCAAAATGGCTCATCAACACAATTTTCGCCACTTTGCCGCTGGCCAGCAGGCGCTGATAGGCCTCCTGGTAATCCTTGGGGTGCAGGCCCACACGGTGCATGCCCGAATCCAGCTTCAGCCACACTGTGAGCGGTTTGCTCAGGCGCGCCTGTTCGATGGCCTCCAACTGCCACAACGAATGCACCACGCACCACAAATCCTGCTCGATGATCAGCGGCAACTCGTCGGCTTCGAAAAAACCTTCCAGCAGCAACACCGGCGCACGAATGCCGGCGGCTCGCAGTTCCAGCGCTTCCTCGATGCACGCCACGGCAAACCCGTCAGCTTCGGCTTCCAGCGCCTGGGCCACGGGCACCGCACCATGGCCGTAGGCATCGGCCTTGATCACGGCAAGGGCCTTGGCCCCGGTGACTTCTCGGGCCAGTTGGTAGTTATGGCGCAGGGCTTGGAGGTCGATCAGGGCACGGGCTGGACGCATGGCGGCAGGCTTCTAGGCAGCAAAGTAAAAAAAACCGGTGCCGACCAACAACCTCGGCACCGGGAGAGGGATCGTTGTTAAGGCAGCGCAGCCACGACAGACAGCTCTACCAGAATCTCGGGTTCGCACAGCTTGGCTTGCACGGTGGCGCGGGCCGGGGCGACGCCTTTGGGCAGCCATTTGTCCCATACCGCGTTCATCAGGGCGAAGTCGGCGTCAATATCCTTCAGATAGATCGTCACCGACAGCAACTTGGTCTTGTCGGTACCGGCAAGGTCCAGCAAGCGCTCGATATTGGCCAGGGTTTCACCGGTCTGTTGTTCAATCCCGGCGCTCATATCGTCGCCGACTTGCCCTGCCAGATACACGGTACCGCTGTGGACAACGATCTGGCTCATGCGCTCATTGGTGAGCTGGCGCTGGATTGACATGTTGTGCGGACTCCTGGTGGTTGCCATAACGGGAAATATCGAGGCCTGCGGCGCTGATCTGCGGCGTTTTTTTCGCCATCAGGTCGGCCAGCAAGCGACCGGAACCACAAGCCATGGTCCAACCGAGGGTACCGTGGCCTGTGTTCAAGAACAGGTTCTTGAACGGCGTGGCACCCACAATCGGTGTGCCGTCCGGGGTGGTCGGGCGCAGGCCGGTCCAGAAACTGGCTTGGGCCAGATCGCCGCCCTGAGGATAAAGGTCGTTGACGATCATCTCCAGGGTTTCGCGTCGCCGCGGGTTCAGCGACAGGTCAAAACCGGCTATTTCAGCCATGCCACCGACGCGAATGCGGTTGTCGAAACGGGTGATCGCGACTTTGTAGGTCTCATCGAGAATGGTCGAGGTCGGCGCCATTGCCGGGTTGGTGATCGGCACAGTCAGCGAATAACCCTTGAGCGGGTACACCGGCGCCTTGATCCCGAGTGGCTTGAGCAGCTTGGGCGAGTAACTGCCGAGGGCCAGGACATAGCGGTCGGCGGTTTCCAGCTTGCCGTCGATCAGCACACCGTTGATGCGGTCGCCTGCGTAGTCCAGGCGCTGGATGTCTTGTTCGAAGCGGAATTCCACGCCCAATTGTTTGCACATGTCGACCAGGCGCGTGGTGAACATCTGGCAATCGCCCGTCTGATCGTTGGGCAGGCGCAGGGCCCCGGCGAGGATATCGGTGACGCTGGCCAGCGCCGGTTCAACCCGCGCAATGCCGGCACGGTCGAGCAATTCGAACGGCACACCGGACTCTTTCAGCACGGCGATGTCCTTGGCGGCGCCATCGAGCTGGGCCTGGGTGCGGAACAATTGTGTGGTCCCGAGGCTGCGGCCTTCGTAGGCAATGCCGGTCTCGGCGCGCAGTTCGTCGAGGCAGTCGCGGCTGTACTCGGACAGGCGCACCATTCGCTCCTTGTTCACCGCATAGCGGCTGGCCGTGCAGTTGCGCAGCATCTGCGCCATCCACAAGTATTGATCGATATCGGCAGTGGCCTTGATCGCCAGCGGCGCGTGGCGCTGAAGCAGCCATTTGATGGCCTTGAGCGGCACACCCGGCGCGGCCCATGGCGAGGCGTAGCCAGGGGACACCTGGCCGGCGTTGGCGAAACTGGTTTCCATGGCAGCGGCAGGCTGACGATCAACCACCACAACGTCGAAGCCGGCCCGCGCCAAATAGTAGGCACTGGTCACCCCAATGACGCCGCTACCCAAGACCAGAACGCGCATTTTTATATCCTCATCGCGGGCTTGGCCGCTGACGTGTGTTATTCGAGCAATGATGGGCGCAGTGTAAAAAACAATCGGCAGTGCATTTCACTATATAAATGCCTATATTTGGCGACAATTCTTGGCAAAAACCCTTTTGACAGAGGCGTATCCCCTATGCGTACCAACACCCAGACCAAGCGGGAGCTGGACAAGATCGACCGCAATATCCTGCGCATCCTGCAAACCGACGGGCGTATCTCGTTCACGGAGCTGGGGGAAAAGGTCGGGCTGTCCACCACGCCCTGCACCGAGCGCGTGCGGCGCCTGGAGCGCGAAGGGATCATCATGGGCTACAACGCACGGCTCAATCCCCAGCATTTGAAGGGAAGTTTGCTGGTATTTGTCGAGATCAGCCTGGATTACAAGTCGGGTGACACCTTTGAAGAATTTCGTCGCGCGGTGCTGAAACTACCCCATGTGCTTGAGTGCCACCTGGTGTCGGGGGATTTCGACTACCTGGTGAAAGCGCGTATTTCCGAGATGGCGTCGTACCGCAAATTGCTGGGCGATATCCTGCTCAAGCTCCCTCATGTGCGCGAATCCAAGAGCTATATCGTGATGGAAGAGGTGAAAGAGAGCCTGAACCTGCCGATTCCGGACTGAATTCAACCCCTGTAGGAGCGAGCTTGCTCGCGAAAAACCCGAGGGCGCCACGTTAAACCAGAGGCGCTGCGTTACCGTTGACGGCCTTCGCGAGCAAGCTCGCTCCTACAAGATGATCGCGTCAGACCAGCACCTGCCGGGTACTCGCCATGTACTCGTGAATCTGCTTCTCCACCCGCGGATGAATCAGCTCCACCGGCCGGCGGCCATTAGGGCACGGCAAGGTCTTGGTGGTGCCGAACAGGCGACAGATCAGCGGCCGCTCGTCATACACCGTGCAGCCCTTGGGCCCCAGGTGCACGCAGTTCAGCTCGTCCATCGCCGCCTCTTGCTCCGCGGCGGTCTTGCGCGGCAGGCGCGACATTTCCTCGGGCGAGGTGGTCACCGGCCCACAGCAGTCGTGGCAACCCGGGACGCACTCAAACGAAGGAATCTGGCGACGCAGCGCGCTGATTTTCTGACTGTTGCAACTCATCGAAACCCATACCGAACGGCGAATAGACGTGGATTCTGACGCAAAACGCCCCGCGCAGACAGCGTCGTGCGACCACTGTATCCTGCGTCAAATTTTCCAGACAGGGAGGTTCCCCATGACCGCCAGCGCCCGGCACACCGCTTCCTACTACGCTGCCAGCAGCGTGCCGCAACCGGATTACCCGACGCTGACGGGTGAGGTGAACGCCGATGTCTGTGTGATCGGCGGAGGGTTCTCCGGGCTCAACACCGCCCTGGAATTGGCCGAGCGCGGCTTTCGCGTGGTGTTGCTGGAGGCGCGCAAGATCGGCTGGGGCGCCAGCGGGCGCAATGGCGGCCAGTTGATTCGCGGTGTCGGCCACGGGCTGGATCAGTTCACCCGGGTGAGCGGCAGCGACGGCGTGCGCCAGATGAAGCTGATGGGCCTGGAAGCCGTGGAGATCGTGCGCGAGCGTGTCGAGCGCTTCCAGATCCCCTGCGACCTGACCTGGGGCTACTGCGACCTGGCCAACAAACCCCGCGACCTGCAGGGCTTGGCCGAGGATGCCGAAGAGCTTCGCAGCCTGGGTTACCGCCACGACGTGCGCCTGTTGCAAGCCAGCGAGATGGGCACGGTAATCGGCTCTGATCGCTATGTAGGCGGCATGATCGACATGGGTTCCGGCCACCTGCACCCGCTGAACCTGGCACTGGGTGAGGCTGCCGTCGCCCAGCAGTTGGGCGTGGCGCTGTACGAGCAATCCCAAGTGACCCGCATCGACTATGGCCCTGAGGTCAAGGTGCATACCGCCCAAGGCACTGTGCGCGCCAAAACCCTGGTACTGGCCTGCAACGCCTACCTGAACGGGCTCAACCCGCAACTGAGCGGCAAGGTGCTGCCCGCCGGCAGTTACATCATTGCCACCGAGCCCTTGAGCCAAGCGCAGGCCACCAGCCTGTTACCGCAGAACATGGCCGTGTGTGACCAGCGCGTGACGGTGGATTACTTCCGCCTGTCCGCCGACCGTCGTCTGTTGTTCGGCGGCGCCTGCCACTACTCCGGTCGAGACCCCAAGGATATCGGCGCCTACATGCGGCCGAAGATGCTGCAGGTATTCCCCCAATTGGCTGACGTGAAAATCGACTACCAATGGGGCGGCATGATCGGCATCGGCGCCAACCGCCTGCCGCAAATTGGCCGCCTGGCCGATCAACCCAACGTGTATTACGCCCAGGCCTATGCCGGCCATGGCCTCAACGCCACGCACCTGGCGGGCAAGCTGTTGGCCGAGGCCATCAGCGGCGAGCAACAGGGGCGCTTCGATCTGTTCGCCCAAGTGCCTCACATCACCTTTCCCGGCGGCAAACACCTGCGTTCGCCGCTGCTGGCCCTGGGGATGCTCTGGCACCGTCTCAAAGAACTGCTCTGATCAATCGCGCCAGAAGGGTTTCAAACCCTCACGGCGCGCCTGCTCGGCGGTCAGCCCGATGTCGCGTAACTGCTCGCGGCTCAGGTCCAGCAGGGCCTTGCGCGTATGACGACGGCGCCAGAACAGACTCCAGCGGCCAGGCGCAGGGGCAGTGATCACCTGTTCCTGCGCCATTTCCAGTTCCTGACTGCGTAACGCCAGCCGTACATCGCTCATGCCGCTCATTTGACTGCCCCTCATTGGCCTGTTGCCTTGAGTGACCAGCATGCGCGGGCGGCCAGAACCATGACAGATTCAGCAAACTTTTATTAAACCCATACAGATACTCCCTCTGCGCGGCTGAATCCTGTATTTTGCCTCTATCTGTACTGGTCCTCGGGAGTGAGCACCATGACCCTTTACGTCAACCTCGCCGAATTGCTCGGCACCCGCATCGAACAGGGCTTCTATCGGCCGGGCGATCGGCTGCCTTCAGTGCGGGCTTTGAGCGTGGAGCATGGGGTGAGCCTGAGCACCGTGCAGCAGGCGTATCGGTTGCTCGAAGACAACGGTTTGGCGACGCCCAAGCCCAAGTCGGGCTATTTTGTGCCGGTGGGCCGTGAACTGCCGGCGCTGCCCGAAATAGGCCGCCCGGCCCAACGGCCAGTGGAGATCTCCCAGTGGGACCTGGTGCTGGAACTGATTCGTGCGGTGCCGCGCAAAGACGTCATACAGATGGGTCGGGGCATGCCGGATGTACTGTCGCCTACCTTGAAGCCGCTGCTGCGTAGCCTCGCCCGTGTCAGCCGCCGCCAAGACCTGCCGGGGCTGTATTACGACAACATCCTCGGCTGTATGGAACTGCGTGAGCAAATTGCCCGGCTGTCATTAGATTCTGGCTGCCAACTGAGCGCCGAAGACATCGTGATCACCACCGGTTGCCACGAAGCCCTCTCCGCCAGCATTCACGCGATTTGTGAGCCCGGCGATATCGTTGCGGTGGATTCGCCCAGCTTCCACGGCGCCATGCAGACCCTCAAGGGCCTGGGCATGAAAGCCCTGGAAATCCCCACCGACCCGCTCACCGGCATCAGCCTCGAAGCCCTGGAACTGGCGCTGGAACAGTGGCCGATCAAAGTCATCCAGCTCACCCCAAACTGCAACAACCCCTTGGGCTACATCATGCCGGAAGCGCGCAAACGCGCCTTGCTGACCCTGGCACAGCGCTTTGACGTGGCGATTATTGAAGACGATGTGTATGGCGAACTGGCCTACAGCTACCCGCGCCCGCGCACCATCAAATCCTTCGATGAAGACGGCCGTGTGCTGCTGTGCAGCTCCTTCTCCAAAACCCTGGCGCCCGGCCTGCGCATTGGTTGGGTCGCACCGGGACGCTACCTGGAACGGGTGCTGCACATGAAATACATCAGCACCGGTTCTACGGCCACACAGCCGCAGATCGCCATTGCCGAATTCCTCAAAGGCGGGCATTTCGAGCCGCATTTACGCAGGATGCGCGCCCAATACCAGCGTAATCGCGACTTGATGCTTGATTGGGTCAGCCGTTATTTCCCCGCTGGCACGCGCGCCAGCCGGCCCCAGGGCAGCTTCATGCTGTGGATCGAACTGCCTGAAGGGTTCGACACCTTGAAGCTCAACCGCGTGCTGTTGGAACAAGGCGTACAGGTGGCGGTGGGCAGTATCTTCTCCGCCTCCGGCAAGTACCGTAACTGCTTGCGCATGAACTACGCTGCCAAGCCAACGGCGCAGATTGAAGAGGCCGTGCGCAAGGTGGGTGCAGCCGCTGCGGCATTGCTTGCAGAAGCTTGAGCCTATTCAAGCCGGAAGCTGCCCAGGGCCTGGAACTGGCTCAAATCAGTAATACTCACGGCCTGCCGTTTGACGATAGGCTCAACGATCATCTCAACCTGCCATTGCTGACCCTGGGTCAACGCTGCGTTTAGCCCTGGCCGAAGACGGTCGCCCGGCCGCAACAGTGAAGCGTTACGCACGCCGCCAGGCTCCCGTGACCATTCGATCATTCTCCCATCGAGCCGAGCAGAGACCACTCGCAACTGCAACTCACCCGGACCAAACCGATAAGTATCCCGACTTGCCGCCGGCGCATCGAAGCGCACTTCGAGCGCCTGCATGCGCGGGCAGTCCACACTCAATCTCACGCGCCGCTCGCCGAAACTCAACGCTGCGCCATGCCCGGAAACTTGCAGCATATTGAGCGTGCGTGCCTCATAACTCACTGAGGAGGGACTGAGCGCCAGCGTGCAATCGCCGTTCGCGTTCGCAGCGCTGGCACACACCAGCGTGGTCAGTAAAAAAATTCTTTTCATGGCTATCCTGTCGGTCAAAGGTCAATCACCCGACAACTGGCATCAGCCGTCTGGTAGGGCGCATTGGTTTGCGCAGGCTGGCGCGTGTCCAATTCGACAATACAGCGGCGCTCACCAGGTAATGGCAGGTGCAATACGACAATGGGCTCAGGCGCATCGTCCAGGTACACCACACCGGTATCAACCACCGTGGTCAAGTAGCGACCATTGCGGTCGTACACCCCCCCTCCCTTGGGTACCCACTCTCCGGTGTCGGTACGCACATTCAACATCAGCGGTCGGTGATTGCTGACGGCAAAATCGAGCCTTGGCACTGCGCCACGTCCTGCTTCAACTTGCTGAAAACCGTTGAGGACCTGCGTTTTGCTCCCTAGGCTGGCATGGTCAACTTCCAGCCGGCTCAGTTGGTAGGCCGGCAGGCTAGGTGCAACAGCGCGTCCGGCACGGTCTGTCCAGACCGGCCCTTGAGGCGTACGGACCTTGACGCCAGCGGCATCTCCGACCTTGATCAGACCAAAAGTGTCCTGCAGCGCATAAGGCGATGCAGTCACACCCTGGTCATGAATAGCCAAACCGCCTTCCACGGTCAGATCATAACTACGGTTGCCTCTACTGCTACGGGAATGCCCGACATCGACACTGGCGTAGCGCGGCACCAGGCCGAGCCGCGCATTGAAGTCCGCCTGGCCAGTCTCGGTGCGGTCGGTGGCAAGGCTGTACCGCGCGGTGTCGCTGAGTTGCTCACTGTAGCGAGCCCCCGTGCGAGCTCCGCGATGGTCATCGCGGCGAGCGTAGACACTCAAGTTGCGACTCTGCCCCAACGGCACGCTCAACGTCGCGTAAACCCCAAGGCCCCGCGCATTGGCGCCGCTGTCGCGGTCCATGCTCAATGACAGATTTACCCCCTGGAACGAGCGCGACCAACCCGCCCCCACTCTCGATATACCGCCTGCGCTGCCGCCGTCGTAACGCGAAAACGAACTGCTCAGTGCGCCCCAATAAGGGTCTGCGTAGCTCAACGAGGCACTCCACTGGCGTTCTGTCCGGGCGAAGGGGTTATCGATCGGGACGTCGGCGTCGGTGTCGTCCAAGGTTCTGAATTGCTTGCTGCGGCGAATCGCCGTGAGGTTGGCGGAAAGCTTAGGCCCGACAGAAACATTCAAACCAACCTGAGTGCTTTGACCTATTCCAGTCGACGCAGCGGAAGAACTCAATTGTTGAACATTACCCCTCAAATAGCGCGTCAACGCATGCTCCAACCCTAGGCCCAGCACGTGATAATCGGTGGCCGCCATCGCTCCGGCAGTGAACAATGTCGCCGTGTCCCACTGCCACTCCTTAGTCCCGGCAACGAAATTCGGACGATCACGCTTATCGTTGGAAAACCTGCGCACTTGCCCCCCCGCCAAAGCGAATCCTGGTGTGTTCACTACACCCGCCGGACGCAAATTGGCCGCAGGCACCCAGAATTTACGCGGCTCGGCGCCTTCCTCGATGATCGTCACTTCAAGGTCCAGCTGCAGGCTCAAAAGTGGCAAATCACGCAAGGTAAAGGGGCCGCTGGGCACCAACGTGGTGTAAATCAACGCACCATTCTGTCGCAGCTCAATACGCGACGGCCCATACGCCACCCCTTCCACAGCGGATCCCGAGCCAAGCAACCCGCCGTTCCTGGACGTAAGCCCGGTATCAGGCAGCACTTGAACCCCGCTGAAGGCACCGCCCCCAAATAACGAAGAACGCAAAGTGAGCTGCCCCAATTGCACATTGGCCTGATAACGCTCCCACGTCCTCGATGCCTGGGTGTAGACGTTTTCAAACCGGGAGTGGTTATCCGACTGGGTGTAATTCTGTCGACTGCGCAATACCCAATCGCCAGCGTTCAAACCGACTTCCGTATTGATGTGGCGATACTGGTTTGACGTTGAAGGGCCAGATACCGCAACCGCTAATGCGCTGTAATTCAAGACCCCGGCTACACCACCACGGGACCAGGTGCGCTGTAATGGCGAGGACTTGGTCAGCCAATCTACAGGCACCAGCAATGAGACCTGCTGCGTGCCAGGATCTGGACGCACCAACACATCAGTAAAATGCTGGGCCAAACGCGGACACCGAGCCTTGCCCAATGCCCCAGGCACTGCCGATACCGGAGCCTCGATGCCGGCTTGTTGAAGCAACTGCGCATCGAGACATAGATGCCCCTCGTCATCAAAAAGGGCCAATACCTGCCCGACGGAAGCACCATTGACTATCAACTCCACCTGATTTGGCCCGGCGTCGAACCGTGGTGCTGCCCGAAAGTACTCGGCCACTTGTGGACTTAGCCCCCGCGCTTCAAGCACTGCCGAATCAAAATTGATCCATTCCTGACCCCAAGCGTTTCCAGCGACAGTCATCTGTGCGGTCACGCCCACGCGTAAAGCGCAGCGAATAATGAGCTGACTCACCCCCTTGAGCATTAATGACGGCTCAGTGGGGCGTCGTAACTGCCGACGGCAAATCCGTAGGCACTTGCGGGGGAAAGCCTTACATGCGTCCCCAGCAACGAGCTTGCTTCAAGCACCAAGCGCTCATCGGGCAAGATATAGGTGCGGCCCAGGTCCAGGACAGCGCCGCCGGGGAGCAAGGTCACGGACTTGGCCAGACGGACCACATACGGGCTGGGGTTACTGACCTCCACCTTGTCGCCCACGACGCTCCAGACCAACCGCCTCCAAGGTGTGCGATCAACCGCCAGATTGGCTGGACGCACAATGAGCGGAATATTCTGTCTGACCCCAAGGCTGATACGCGCGCCCGTGCCGTCCTGGCTCGGCTTGATGCCCTCGAACACCACACGCTTGAGCCGCTCTGTTTTGAGTGGCGCAGTAGCGCGCATGATAAATCTGACCTGCTGGCTCTTGCCCGGCTCGACCCTTGCAACAGGAGGAGCCAGCAGCACCAACGGTTCGCTATCCTCGGCAATATGTTCGAGGGTGCTATAAAGCAAGGCGGGTTGATCGTCGCTGTTTTTCACATTCAACGTGGCTTCTCCCAAGCCCTCGTCGACAATCACAATGGGTGTTTCCGGCACCATGCCAACAGCGCACGCGCTAGAGCTGGTAACAAAAGCCAGGCACGACAACGTCATGGCGACGAGTGCGCGTAAAGAAATAAGACAGTGCATGCCACTCTCCGAGAGGGCCTCGTCCGCCGTGTGCAAACTCACGCCGGACGACGCCCAGTGATGCGTTGATCACGAGCCGAGAACCTCCGTGCGAGGCATCCCGGTCAAATCAGAATCTAAAGCTCCACGCAGTACGTGGGCTCACAGATACTTCATTTCGAAGGTGACCGAACCGTCGAGCTTGTACTCGTCAGTAACGGCTGGTAGCTGGGAGGTGGGACGGATAACTGCCGCCACTCTCATTTCCAGTGCGTGCTGGGTTACTGCGACGGGGCCTTGTGTAGCGTTCACACCCCACGAATAGGAGAGTGGAGCCCCCAGCACCAAACCATTGCTTGCAACCCCCCACACGGGATTAAGCGAGCTACGCACGAGGAGTTCATGCGGGTAGCCACCGGCATAAGCCCTGTTGGCCAGTAGGGCAAAACCACCAATGCCCACGCCTTGAACGTTACCCAACCCATAATAATTGGCATCAGACGTCTGATTATTGAAGATCAGCCCTGGTGCTTTGGTGGCAAAGCGGTTATCCACCACCGACACTTCAACCGCAGCCGGGGCGTCACACTGGATCCTCAGCGTGACGTTACGTGTCGGCAGATTATTTTGTGCAGTCGGGCTCAAAGCCGCGGAATGAATACGCCCCAGGTCAACGGTCGAACCACCGTTGAATGACGGAACGCAGGAAGTCGGAATAACCGTGCCGGTCACGAGCAGATCAACGCTTGCCGCCTGTGCTGCAAAGGGTGTCATGGCAGCGAGCAGCGTGACGCTCAGGAGTTGCTTTTTCATAGAAATACCAAAGTGAAAGTGGTTGAAATACACAAGATCAAAAGCGTCTCCCTACGGATCCAGTGCACACCGATCATTTCGAATCTTGAAAGAGCAACACACAGGAATAATCCAACCGAAGCGTAGGAAGCGTCACCCTTCCTAGTAATCGGCTCCACAAATCGCATGTGGGATCTTTCGAGCTTGCTGTGGTCCGATTCCGTACCATGCAGCAACGTCCCCCCACCCGAGGCACCGCACTTTGAGACTTAGCCTGCCCCTTCTACTGGCTTTGGTACTTGCGCTGCCTCTGGTCGGCTGCGCCAACGTTGAATCCATGCGCCAACCAAGCCAGGCTCTGCCGGCCGCGCAATCGTCGTTCGGTCGCTCGATCCAGGCCCAGGCCGCCCCCTACCAAGGGCGCTCGGGCTTTCGCTTGCTGCCCAACAGCAGTGAGGCCTTCATGGCGCGCGCCGAGTTGATCCGCAACGCCCAGACCAGCCTCGACTTGCAGTACTACATCGTGCACGACGGCATCAGCACACGCATGCTCGTGGACGAACTGCTCAAAGCCGCCGACCGCGGCGTGCGCGTGCGCATTCTGTTGGACGACACCACCAGCGATGGCCTCGACCAGATCATTGCCACCCTCGCCGCCCACCCCAAGGTGCAGATACGCCTGTTCAACCCGCTGCACCTAGGGCGCAGCACCGGCGTTACACGCGCCATGGGCCGGGTATTCAACCTGTCACTGCAACACCGGCGCATGCATAACAAACTGTGGCTGGCCGATAACAGCGTGGCCATCGTGGGCGGGCGCAACCTGGGCGACGAGTATTTCGACGCCGAACCCAATCTGAATTTCACCGACATCGACATGCTCAGCGTCGGGCCGGTGGCCGAGCAATTGGGTCACAGCTTCGACCAGTACTGGAACAGCGCCCTGAGCAAGCCGATCGATGACTTTGTCTCGAACAAACCCTCCAAGGTCGACCTCGCCGTCGCCCGCGGGCGCCTTGAGGCCTCCCTCGCCCAATCCCGTCAGCAGAACCACGCGCTGTATAACCGCCTGCGCACGTACCAGACCCAACCCCGCATGGACATCTGGCGCCGCGAGTTGATCTGGGCCTGGAACCAGGCGCTGTGGGACGCACCGAGCAAGGTACTGGCCAAGGCCGACCCCGACCCACGACTGCTGCTGACCACTCAGCTGGCGCCAGAGCTTGCGGGGGTCAGCCATGAACTGATCATGATTTCGGCTTACTTCGTGCCGGGCCAACCTGGGCTGGTCTACCTTACAGGGCGCGCCGATGCGGGTGTTTCGGTGCGCCTGCTGACCAACGCCCTCGAAGCCACCGACGTGCCGGCCGTGCATGGTGGTTACGCACCGTATCGCAAGGCGTTGCTGGAGCACGGGGTGAAGCTCTATGAACTGCGCAGGCAACCCGGCGACCCCAGCGCAAGCAGCGGCCCGCGCCTGTTTCGGCATGGCAGCTGGCGCGGCTCGGACTCCAGCCTGCACAGCAAGGCGATGATTTTTGATCGAGAAAAGTCGTTTATCGGCTCATTCAATTTCGACCCGCGCTCAGTGCTGTGGAACACCGAAGTCGGCGTACTGGTGGACAGCCCCGAGCTGGCCGAACACGTACGCAACCTCGCGCTGCAAGGTATGGCGCCAGCGTTGAGCTATGAGGCCAAACTGCAGGACGGCCAGTTGGTGTGGGTGACAGAAGACAACGGCCAGATGCACACCCTGACCCGCGAACCGGGCAGTTGGTGGCGGCGGTTCAACGCCTGGTTCGCCACCAGTGTTGGCCTGGAACGCATGCTCTAAAAACCCTGTAGGAGCGAGCTTGCTCGCGAAAACGCCAACGATAACGCAGCGCATCTGGTTTAACGCGGCGCCCTCCGGTTTTTCGCGAGCAAGCTCGCTCCTACAATGGGTTGCATTTCGAGGTCAGGCCGGCTGCGCGGCACCGAATGCACCTTGGCGCAGCAACAGCACCACCAACCCCAACGCCCCAGCCGCCATCAGCAGCGGCAGCGCATGCCCGCTGATCCACTGGCTGCCCGCTCCCGCCACTAGCGGCCCGATCAGGCAGCCAATGCCCCACAGCTGCGCCACGTGAGCGTTAGCACGCACCAACGCATCGTCGCGGTAGCGCTCGCCAATCAAAATCAGCGACAAGGTAAACAACCCACCGGCACTCGCACCGAACACCACCCACACCGGCCAGATCAGCAACGTGTGCATCAATACCGGCACCGCCAGGCTCGACGCCAGCAACAGCAGCGCACAGGCCAGGAACAGGGTCCGTCGCGGCAGGTAGTCGGCCAGTGCGCCAATGGGCAATTGCAGCAACGCATCGCCCACCACCACCGTACTGACCATCGCCAAGGCGATCTCGGCGGTAAAACCCTGTTGCAGGCAGTACACCGGCAACAACGTCAGAATCATCGCTTCGAAGGCAGCGAACAACGCCACGGCCCAGGCAATCGCTGGCAGGCCCAGGCAAAAGCGCCACAGGTCGCCAAACGTCACGCTGAACGAATCCGCCGTCGGCGCCCCGGTGCGTCCCAGCAACAGCAGCGGCGCCACCACCAAAAGGCCCGCGCCGACCCAGAAGCCGTAGTCATGGTCGGTGCCAATCAGGCCCAGCAGCAACGGTCCCGACAGCTGGCTCAAGGCATAACTGCAGCCATACAGCGCCACCAGCCGGCCACGCCACTGTTCGACCACCAGTTGGTTGATCCAGCTTTCGCCAAGGATGAATACGATGGTCAGGATCACCCCGATCATCAGCCTGAGCACCAGCCACACCGGGTAGCTGGGCAGGATCGCCAGCAAGCCGATGGACACCGCACCAGCCCACAGGCACAGGCGCATCAGGTTGGCAGTGCCGAGCCAGGACGCCATGCGGCTGGAGATCTTGGCCCCCAGCAGCACGCCGAACGCCGGCATCGCCGCCATCACGCCAATGGCGAAACTGCCATAACCCCAGCCTTCCAGGCGCAGGGATACCAACGGCATACTGACCCCCAGGGCCAGGCCAACGCTGAGTACCGAGGCCAGCACGGCGAAATAAGTCGCCCAACGCATTGCCACGCTCCTGTGGATAATTCTGGTTTGCAAAACGAACTGTAGGAGCGAGCTTGCTCGCGAAAAACGTTAACGATGACGCGTTCATGCTGGATAAACGCGGCGCCTTCAGGTTCTTCGCGAGCAAGCTCGCTCCTACAGGGGGATCAGCGGTGTTGCTTAGAGCTTGATCCAGGTCGCTTTCAGTTCGGTGTACTTGTCGAACGCATGCAGCGACTTGTCGCGGCCATTACCCGACTGCTTGAAACCACCGAACGGTGCGGTCATGTCGCCGCCGTCGTACTGGTTAACCCACACGCTACCGGCACGCAGAGCCTTGGCCGTCAGGTGTGCCTTGGAGATATCCGCCGTCCACACCGCTGCGGCCAGGCCGTATTGGGTGTCGTTGGCGATGGCGATGGCCTCTTCGGCGCTGTCGAAAGTGATCACCGACAGGACTGGGCCAAAGATCTCTTCCTGGGCGATCTTCATGGCATTGGTCACGCCGTCGAAAATCGTCGGCTCGACGTAGGTGCCGCCGGACTCTTCCAGGGTGCGCTTGCCACCTGCGACCAGCTTGGCGCCGTCGGCGTGGCCGGCTTCAATGTACGACAGCACGGTGTTCATCTGCTGCGTATCCACCAAGGCACCGACCGTGGTGGCTGGGTCGAGCGGGTTGCCAGGCTTCCAGCCCTTGAGGGCCTCGATCACCAGCGGCAGGAAGGTGTCCTTGATCGAACGCTCGACCAGCAGGCGCGAGCCAGCGGTGCAGACTTCGCCCTGGTTGAAGGCAATGGCGCTGGCGGCGGATTCGGCGGCCGCTTGCAGGTTCGGCGCATCGGCAAACACGATGTTCGGGCTCTTGCCACCGGCTTCCAGCCAGACACGCTTCATGTTCGACTCGCCGGAGCGGATCAACAGTTGCTTGGCGATCTTGGTGGAGCCCGTGAACACCAGGGTGTCGACGTCCATATGCACCGCCAGGGCGTTACCCACGGTGTGGCCATAGCCAGGCAGCACGTTGAACACGCCTTTTGGAATACCAGCCTCAACGGCCAACGCGGCAATGCGGATGGCAGTCAGCGGGGATTTTTCGGACGGCTTCAGGATGACAGAGTTACCGGTGGACAGCGCCGGGCCGAGCTTCCAGCAGGCCATCATCAACGGGAAGTTCCACGGCACGATGGCGCCAACGACGCCGACGGGCTCGCGGGTCACCAGGCCCAGTTGATCGTGAGGCGTGGCGGCGACTTCGTCGTAGATCTTGTCGATCGCCTCGCCGCTCCAGCTCAGGGCTTGCGCCGCGCCGGGGACGTCGATGTTCAGGGAGTCGCTGATGGGCTTGCCCATGTCCAGGGTTTCGAGCAGCGCCAGCTCTTCGGCGTTGGCCTTGAGCAGCGCGGCGAAACGGATCATGACGGACTTGCGCTTGGCCGGCGCCAGGCGCGACCACACGCCGGAATTGAAAGTGGCACGCGCATTTTCTACGGCGCGCTGGGCGTCGCTGGCATCACAGCTGGCGACAGTGGCCAGCAAGCGTCCATCCACCGGGCTGATGCATTCGAAGGTGTCGCCGGAAACGGCGGCGGTGTATTCGCCATTGATATAGGCGCGGCCTTCGATCTTCAGAGCCTTGGCGCGTTGTTCCCAGTCGGCACGGGTCAGGGTGGTCATGCGAGTGTCCTCCTCTTATTGAATACAAGGGCCTGGGAGGTTTATCCCGGCGCCATCACGAATGCTTGCCCGACCAGCCTGCGGTTCGGCTCAAGGCAGCTGCCACCCTAAACCAGCGGCTGGGGATGTTTCAATATATTTGACATAACGGTGGCAAACGCCCTTGCGATGTTCATTTTAATAAACATAGACTTTGGGCTCTCCAACCGCAGGCCAGACGGGAAATGCACATGAGCATCCAGGACATCGTCGATTTCAGCCAAGCCAACACCGCCCCCGAACGTTACCGCCCTGCCGCCGAGAAAATCCTCAAGGGCGATCCCGAGCAGACACTCTACAACCACTACAACAGCCCATGCGGCCAGATGAACGCCGGCGTCTGGGAAGGTGAAGTGGGCCAGTGGAAAGTCAACTACACCGAGCATGAGTACTGCGAGATCGTGCAAGGCGTGTCGGTGTTGCGCGATGCCGAGGGGAATGCCAAGACCCTGCGGGCCGGCGACCGCTTTGTGATCCCTGCCGGTTTCAGCGGTACCTGGGAAGTGCTGGAAGCGTGCCGCAAGATCTACGTGGTGTTCGAAGAGAAAGCCTGATCACCAAACTCCAGGCAAAAAAAAGCCCGCATCGTGAGATACGGGCTTTTTTTCACAAGGAAGAAAATCAATTACTTGATTTTGCCTTCTTTGTAGATCACGTGCTTGCGAACGCGCGGGTCGAACATTTTCTTTTCGAGCTTGTCCGGGGTAGTACGCTTGTTCTTGTCGGTAGTGTAGAAGTGACCAGTACCGGCGCTAGAGATCATTCGAATCAATTCACGCATGATAGAGCTCCTTAGATCTTGCCAGCGGCACGGATTTCGGCCAGCACGACAGTGATGCCACGCTTGTCGATAATACGCATGCCTTTAGCAGATACACGCAGGCGAACAAAACGTTTCTCTTCTTCAACCCAGAAGCGGTGATGCTGCAGGTTCGGCAGGAAACGACGACGGGTTTTGTTATTTGCGTGGGAAATGTTATTCCCAGTCACCGGACCCTTACCGGTAACTTGACAGACTCTCGACATGCCTCAGCCCTCTAAAACCACATGCCCAACCCGGCATGGGTTGGCCGCTTAATCTCTCAGTCATTTGGCGCCAGGCGCCGCGTTTCTTTAGGGTCTTACCGGCTACACCTACAGTGAAGGAACCGGGCCCCTAGAAAAGAGCGCTGCTTTATACCAGAAAGACCCCAGTGCAACAACAACCTGTGTACTTTTAGCAGCGTAAATCGTGACCACAAGCGCCTGAACCGCTGCCAGGATGGGCCGCTGTAACAGCCGACCGCTCGTCGCACAGAATGATTTACAACGCCTGCGGTCACAGGGAAGTGCACGGCGCAACACGCGCAGGCGCCATCAAAACAGCATTTTGGCCAAAAGCACAGGCAAAAATGGGCTAGTCATTTATCAATCAGACCTCTACGGTAGGCTTTTTCCAGACTGCACTCGCAGATGGGCCTTCGATCTGCACAGGAAACCGAATATGCGCCTCGCTGCCCTACCGCTATTGCTTGCCCCTCTCTTTATTGCGCCAGTGGCCGTTGCCGCCACCAATTTGAGCGTTTGCACCGAGGCCAGCCCCGAAGGGTTCGATGTGGTGCAGTACAATTCGCTGACCACCACCAACGCCTCGGCCGATGTGCTGATGAACCGCCTGGTGGAATTCGACGCGGCCAGTGGCAAGTTGGTACCCAGCCTTGCAGACAGCTGGGAAGTGTCGCCCGATGGGCTCACGTACACCTTCAAGCTGCACCCCGATGTGAAATTTCATCGCACCAGCTATTTCAGCCCTAGCCGCACCTTGACCGCCGAAGACGTGCGTTTCAGCTTCGAGCGCATGCTCGACCCGGCCAACCCGTGGCACAAGATCGCCCAGAGCGGTTTTCCTCACGCCCAATCCCTGCAATTGCCCACACTGGTCAAGAAAATCGACGCCCTTGACCCGCTGACCGTGCGCTTCACCCTCGACCACGCCGACTCCACCTTCCTGCCGGCACTGAGCATGGGCTTTGCCTCGATCTACCCGGCCGAATATGCCGACAAATTGCTCAAGGCCGGCACACCCGAGAAGCTCAACAGCCAGCCCATCGGTACCGGCCCGTTTGTGTTCGTGCGTTTCCAGAAAGACGCCGTGGTGCGTTACAAGGCCAACCCGGACTACTTCGCCGGCAAACCGGCGGTGGATAACCTGATTTTCGCCATCACCCCGGACGCCAACGTACGCCTGCAGAAGCTGCACCGCGATGAGTGCCAGATCGCCCTGTCGCCCAAGCCCCTGGATGTGGGCGAAGCGGAAAAGGACCCGGCACTGAAAGTCGAGAAAACCGCTGCGTTCATGACCGCATTCGTCGCCATCAACAGCCAGCACCCGCCGCTGGACAAGCCCGAAGTACGCCAGGCAATCAACCTGGCCTTTGATAAGGGCAGCTACCTCAAGGCCGTGTTCGAAGGCACCGCCGAAGCGGCCAACGGTGTCTACCCGCCGAACACCTGGAGCTATGCCAAAGAGTTGCCAGGCTACCCGCAGGACCTCACCAAAGCCAAGGCGCTGCTGGGCCGCGCCGGGCTCAAGGACGGCTTCAAGACTACGATATGGACACGCCCTACCGGCAGCCTGCTCAACCCCAACCCGAACCTCGGCGCCCAACTGTTGCAGGCCGACCTGGCCAAGGTTGGCATCCAGGCCGAGATTCGCGTGATCGAATGGGGCGAGTTGATCCGCCGCGCCAAGGCCGGCGAGCACGACTTGCTGTTCATGGGCTGGGCCGGCGACAACGGCGACCCGGATAACTTCCTGACGCCGCAGTTCTCCTGCGCTGCGGTGAAGTCCGGTACCAACTTCGCCCGCTATTGCGACCCCACCCTGGATAAGTTGATCAGTGCCGGCAAAACCACCAGCGAGCAAGGTGTGCGCAGCAAGCTGTATCAACAGGCCCAGGCGCAGATCCAGCAACAAGCGCTGTGGTTACCGCTGGCGCACCCAACGGCGTTTGCCTTGACCCGCAAGAACATCGATGGGTACCAGGTAAGCCCGTTCGGCCGCCAGGACTACTCGAAGGTCAGCCTCAAGCCCTAAGCCCCACCACCTGTAGGAGCGAGCTTGCTCGCGAAAATCGACAACGATGACGCGGCAAGCCTGACGCCCCGCGGGGTTCTCAAGTTTTTCGCGAGCAAGCTCGCTCCTACAGACAGAGGCGGGGTTATTACAGCCAACCGTATTCAGCCATCGACAACGGATCACCATCGCCCACGATGATGTGGTCCAGCACACGCACATCCACCACATCCAGCGCCTTTTGCAGCAATTTGGTCAATTTTCGATCAGCCGCGCTGGGCTCCGCGCTCCCCGACGGGTGGTTGTGACACAGGATCAACGCCGCCGCGTTGTACGCCAAGGCGCGCTTGACCACTTGTCGCGGATAGACAATCGCAGCGTCGATGGTGCCCTGGGACATGACCTCGAACCCCAGCACCCGATGCTTTGAGTCCAGGAACAGGCAGCCGAAGATCTCATGGGGCTCATGGCGCAGCAGCGCCTTGAGGTACTCGCGCACGGCCAACGGGCTCTCCAGCACCGAGTCAGCCCGCAAGCGCTCGGCCAGGTGGCGCCGGGACATTTCCAGCACCGCCTGCAGTTGAGCGAACTTCGCCGGCCCCAGCCCCAGATGCTGGCTGAACAGCGTCTGGCTGGCCTCCAATAACGGGCGCAGGCCACCGAATTGCGCCAACAGATGGCGCGCCAAGTCGACTGCACTTCGGCCGGCAACTCCCGTACGCAGGAAGATCGCCAACAGCTCGGCATCGGACAGGCTCGCCGCGCCACCGTCCAATAACTTCTCCCGCGGACGCTCCGCCACGGGCCAATCACGAATACTCATCCCACCTCCCTGTATCTGCTCCGCTGTTGCCCGGCGGGCGCTGTGTTATCGTAGGGCCCTCTTTTTTGCCGGCGATTTCACCTGGGGAGGGGTCATCGCAGGCGTCACTGAACTGGCATCACTGAACTGGAAAGGCAAACCAATGCAGCGTCTGTATCGGAAACGCATCGTTCTCGGCGTCGGCGGCGGCATTGCCGCCTACAAGAGCGCAGAGTTGGTTCGCAGGCTCCTGGACCAGGGCGCCGAAGTGCGCGTGGTCATGACCCGTGGTGGTAGCGAGTTCATCACCCCGCTGACCATGCAGGCCCTGTCCGGCCACCCGGTTCACCTCGACCTGCTGGACCCGGCAGCAGAAGCCGCCATGGGCCATATCGAACTGGCCAAATGGGCCGACCTGGTGCTGATCGCCCCGGCCACCGCCGACCTGATCGCCCGTCTGGCCCAGGGCATTGCCGATGACCTGCTCACCACCCTGGTATTGGCCACCGACGCCACCGTCGCTATCGCACCGGCCATGAACCAGGCCATGTGGCGCGACCCGGCCACCCAGGCCAATACCCAACTCCTGCAAACCCGCGGCCTCAAGGTGTTCGGCCCGGCGTCCGGCAGCCAGGCCTGCGGCGACGTCGGCCTGGGCCGCATGCTCGAAGCCACCGACCTCGCGCAATGCGCCGCCGAGTGCTTCCAGCACCTGGCCCTGACCGGCAAGCACGTGCTGATCACCGCCGGCCCAACCCAGGAAAACATCGACCCGGTGCGCTACATCACCAACCATAGCTCAGGAAAAATGGGCTTTGCGTTGGCAGAAGCCGCGGTCGAGGCAGGCGCACGGGTCACGCTGATCACAGGCCCCGTGCATTTGCCAACCCCTGATCGCGTCACGCGAATCGACGTAGTCAGCGCCCGGGACATGTTGGCGGCCTGCGAAGCTGCCATTCCCTGCGACCTGTTTATCGCCTCGGCAGCGGTTGCGGATTACCGCCCGGAAGTCGTCGCCCCGCAGAAGCTCAAGAAAGACCCTACGAGCGGCGACGGCCTGCTCCTGCAAATGGTGCGTAATCCAGACATCCTGGCCACCATCGCTACCCGTCCAGACCGTCCGTTCAGCGTCGGCTTCGCTGCCGAGACCGAGCACCTGCTGGACTACGCCGCACGCAAACTGAAAGACAAAAACCTCGACCTGATCGTTGCCAATGATGTCGCCAACCCGAGCATCGGCTTCAACAGCGAGGAAAATGCGTGCAGCGTGATCGACCGCGAACTGCACGCCACCCTTTTCGCCCAGACCAGCAAGGGCAAGATTGCCCGCCAACTGATCTCTTTTATCGCCCAACGGCTGAACCAGGTTTAATCTCCATGCACGCTTTGCAAGCCAAGATCCTCGATCCACGCCTCGGCAACGAATTCCCCCTGCCGGCCTACGCAACACCCGGCTCCGCCGGCCTGGACCTGCGCGCCATGCTCAAGGAGGACACCGTCCTTGAGCCGGGCCAGACCATCTTGATTCCTACTGGCCTGTCGATCTATGTCGGCGATCCAGGCTTGGCGGCGTTGATCCTGCCGCGCTCCGGCCTGGGCCACAAACATGGCATCGTGCTCGGCAACCTGGTCGGCCTGATCGATTCGGACTACCAGGGCGAGTTGATGGTGTCGTGCTGGAACCGTGGCCAGACTGCTTTCAACATCGCCATCGGCGAGCGCATCGCCCAACTGGTTCTGGTGCCGGTGGTGCAGGCGCATTTTGAATTGGTGCAGGAATTTGACGAAACCCAACGCGGCGCAGGCGGTTTTGGGCATTCCGGCAGTCACTGACTAAGCTGAACGTGGCCGGACGCCATCGTCCGGCCACGCGCCACCGCCCGGCTTTTCAGGATGAAGAATGCGCGGAAATAATCATCGAGATTTCTCTAATGAAATCAAAGGACTACGTAAAAATAATGCTAAAGCCAGAGCGCCGATGGCATTTTTACACCACGAACTCTCTGCCGAAAACGCCGTCATACCCTTCAGTTTGAGCCTGCCGGCCAGCCACATCAGGCCAGCCTTGCCCCCTTTCAGATGGAGTTTCCCCCGCGATGAGTACCGCAGCCCGCGTAGCCCCGACCTTTCCCGACAGCATTTTTCGCGCCTATGACATCCGTGGCGTGGTCCCCAAGACCTTGACCGCCGAAACCGCCTACTGGATCGGCCGCGCCATCGGCTCCCAGAGCCTGGCCCAGGGCGAACCCAACGTTTCGGTAGGCCGTGACGGCCGCTTGTCCGGCCCGGAGTTGGTCGAGCAACTGATCCAGGGCCTGGCTGACAGCGGCTGCCACGTCAGCGACGTCGGCCTGGTCCCAACCCCCGCGCTGTACTACGCCGCCAACGTACTGGCGGGCAAATCCGGGGTCATGCTCACCGGCAGCCACAACCCGTCGGACTACAACGGCTTCAAGATCGTCATCGCTGGCGACACCCTGGCCAATGAACAGATCCAGGCCCTGCACACCCGCCTGAAGACCAACGACCTGACCAGTGGCACCGGCAGCATCACTAAGGTCGATATCCTCCAGCGCTACTCCGATGAAATCACCCGTGACGTCAAGCTCGCGCGCCGCCTGAAAGTCGTGGTGGACTGCGGCAACGGCGCAGCCGGCGTGATTGCCCCGCAACTGCTCGAAGCCCTGAACTGCGAAGTGATCCCACTGTTCGGCGAAGTGGACGGCAACTTCCCCAATCATCACCCAGACCCAGGCAAGCCGGAAAACCTGGTGGACCTGATCGCCAAGGTCAAGGAAGTGGGCGCCGACGTCGGCCTGGCCTTCGATGGCGACGGCGACCGTGTAGGCGTGGTGACCGAAACCGGCGAGATCGTGTTCCCGGACCGCCTGCTGATGCTGTTCGCCCGTGACGTAGTGGCGCGCAACCCCAACGCCGAGATCATCTTCGACGTGAAATGCACGCGTCGCCTCACGCCATTGATCAAGGAATACGGCGGTCGCCCGCTAATGTGGAAGACCGGTCACTCGTTGATCAAAAAGAAAATGAAGGAAACCGGCGCGCTGTTGGCCGGTGAAATGAGCGGCCACGTCTTCTTCAAGGAGCGCTGGTTCGGGTTTGACGACGGTATTTACAGCGCCGCTCGTCTGCTGGAGATCCTCAGCAAGGAGAAATCCACGGCGCAAGAGCTGTTTCAGACCTTCCCGAATGATATTTCTACGCCTGAGATCAATATCCATGTGACCGAGGAGAGCAAATTCAGCATCATTGACGCATTGCACGATGCGCAATGGGGTGAAGGCGCCAACCTGACCACCATTGATGGTGTGCGAGTCGATTACGCCAAAGGCTGGGGCCTGGTTCGCGCGTCCAACACCACACCGGTGCTGGTCCTGCGTTTCGAGGCGGATACCGAAGCGGAGTTGCAGCGCATCAAGGACGTGTTCCACGCCCAGTTGAAACGTGTTGCCCCTGATCTCCAATTACCGTTCTGATTTTTGCCCGGAGCCCTGAATGACCCTCGAACGCGAAGCCGCTGCCAACACCGCCAAGGTCCTGTCCGAAGCGTTGCCTTATATTCGACGCTACGTCGGCAAGACGCTGGTGATCAAGTACGGCGGCAATGCCATGGAAAGCGATGAGCTGAAAACCGGCTTTGCCCGCGACATCGTGCTGATGAAGGCCGTGGGGATCAACCCCGTGGTCGTCCACGGCGGCGGCCCGCAAATCGGCGACCTGCTCAAGCGTTTGTCGATCGAGAGTCACTTCATCGATGGCATGCGCGTCACTGACGCGCAAACCATGGACGTGGTGGAAATGGTCCTCGGTGGCCAGGTCAACAAAGACATCGTCAACCTGATCAACCGCCACGGCGGCAGCGCCATCGGCCTGACCGGCAAGGATGCGGAGCTGATCCGTGCGAAAAAGCTCACCGTTACCCGCAAGACACCTGAAATGACCCAGCCGGAAATCATCGATATCGGCCAGGTGGGTGAAGTGGTGGGCGTGAACACCGACCTGCTCAACCTGCTGGTCAAGGGTGACTTCATCCCGGTGATCGCGCCGATCGGCGTGGGCGCCAATGGCGAGTCGTACAACATCAACGCCGACCTGGTGGCGGGCAAAGTGGCGGAAGCGTTGAAAGCTGAAAAGCTGATGCTGCTGACCAACATCGCCGGCCTGATGGACAAGGAAGGCAAGGTACTGACCGGCTTGACCACCCAACAGGTGGACGACCTGATCGCCGACGGCACCATCTACGGCGGCATGCTGCCCAAGATCCGCTGCGCGCTGGAAGCGGTGCAGGGCGGCGTCGGCAGCTCGCTGATCATCGATGGCCGCGTGCCGAATGCGGTACTGCTGGAAATCTTCACGGATACCGGTATGGGCACGCTGATCAGTAACCGCAAGCGGCCTTAATCGCTGCAAACAAAAAAGCCCCGCTCAATTGAATTGAGCGGGGCTTTTTTGCATAGAGCGTGAGGACAATGGAGATCCACTGTGGGAGCGGGCTTGCTCGCGAATGCGCAGTGTCAGTCACTGATTAGGTTGCTGACCCACCGTATTCGCGAGCAAGCCCGCTCCCACACAAGCTCGCTCCTACAGGGAGAGCGGCGTCAGACGCCGAACTGCTCGCGGTATGCACGCACAGCTGGCAAATGCTGCTTGAGCTGCGGGTCATCTTCCAGGAACTGCAACACCTGGTTCAACGACACGATGCTCACCACCGGAATGCCGAAATCGCGCTCCACTTCCTGGATGGCCGACAACTCACCGTTGCCGCGCTCCTGGCGGTTCAGGGCGATCAGCACGCCGGCAGCCTTGGCGCCGTCTTGGGAAGCGATAATCTGCATCACTTCACGGATCGCGGTGCCGGCGGTGATCACGTCATCGATGATCAGCACATCGCCGGTCAATGGCGCGCCGACCAGGCTGCCGCCTTCACCATGGGCCTTGGCTTCCTTACGGTTGAAACACCACGGCAGGTCCTGCCCGTGATGCTCCGCCAGAGCGACCGCCGTCGCCGCAGCCAGGGGAATACCCTTGTAGGCCGGGCCAAAGAGTACGTCGAAGGAAATACCGCTCTCAACGATGGCTGCCGCATAGAAACGGCCCAGCTGAGCCAGGGCCGAACCTGAATTGAACAGGCCCGCATTGAAGAAGTACGGGCTGGTGCGCCCGGACTTGAGGGTGAACTCACCGAAGCGTAAAACGCCGCGATCGATGGCAAAACGAATGAAATCGCGCTGATACGCCTGCATGAAAAAAGCCTCAGATACCACGGATTTAGCTAATTGGGTGGACGGCGTGTATCATACACGCACGCGATTTTTGGGGCCATTTATGCGGATCATCAGTGTGAACGTTAATGGTATTCAGGCTGCAGTCGAGCGTGGTTTGCTCAGTTGGCTGCAAGCACAGAATGCCGACGTCATCTGCCTGCAGGACACCCGTGCCTCCGCCTTTGAACTGGACGACCCAGCCTTCCAACTGGATGGCTACTTCCTTTATGCCTGCGATGCCGAAGTGCCCACCCAAGGTGGCGTGGCTTTGTACTCGCGGTTGCAACCCAAGGCGGTCATCAGCGGCCTCGGCTTCGAGACAGCCGACCGCTACGGGCGTTACCTGCAAGCCGATTTCGACAAGGTCAGCATCGCGACCTTGCTGCTTCCTTCCGGGCAGAACGGCGATGAAGACTTGAACCAGAAATTCAAGCTAATGGACGATTTCGCCCGTTACTTGGATAAACAGCGACGCAAACGTCGCGAGTACATTTATTGTGGCTCGCTGTACGTGGCGCAACAGAAGCTGGATATCAAGAACTGGCGCGACAGCCAGCAATCCCCAGGCTTCCTGGCGCCGGAACGCGCCTGGATGGACGAGATTGTCGGCAACATGGGCTATGTCGATGCCCTGCGCGAAGTCAGCCGCGAAGGCGACCAGTACAGCTGGTGGCCGGATAACGAACAGGCCGAGATGCTCAACCTTGGCTGGCGTTTCGACTACCAGCTACTGACCCCTGGCCTGCGCCGGTTCGTACGTAGCGCACGCCTGCCGCGCCAGCCGCGCTTCTCGCAGCACGCGCCGCTGATCGTGGACTACGATTGGACATTGACCATCTGAGGTCATTCTCCAGGCACAAAAAAACCGACAGTGATGTCGGTTTTTTTGTGGCCGCTCGGTTACTTGACCAGGCGCCAGGTCCACGGATAGCGATAGGCAATGCCTTTGTTGGCCTTGATACCGGCGATGATCGTCAGAATCAACGCACCCATCACCAGCACGGTCATCAGCAAGAAGCCGACCACCACAAAGCCCAACAACAGGCACACCAGCCAGGCGATCGCCACGGTGATCTGGAAATTCAGCGCTTCCTTGCCCTGGTCATCGACGAGCGGGTCCATGTCCTTCTTGAACTGCCACAGGATCAACGGCCCCAGCAGGCTGCCGAAGGGAAATACCAACCCCAGGAATGCCGCGAAATGACACAACATTGCCCACTGGCGTACTTCCTTGGACGGTGCCGGAACTGGCAACTGGCTGTCATTCATGGTGCTTCTCCTTGGGGCCGGCTCAGTCAGCCAGCGCGGCGTTCTGCAATTCAAAGATTTCGGTCATGCCCTTCTGGGCCAAGGCCAGCATGGCGTTCAGCTCAGCCGGCTGGAATGGCGCGCCTTCGGCAGTGCCCTGCACTTCGATGAAACCACCGGTGCTGGTCATGACCACATTGAGATCGGTCTCGGCAGCCGAGTCTTCCAGGTAGTCCAGGTCCAGCACAGGCTCGCCCTGGTACATACCGACCGATACAGCGGCGATCATCTGCTTGAGCGGGTCACCCGCTTTCAGGCCACCGCGTTTTTTGATCACTTTCAGCGCGTCGACCAGGGCCACCATGGCGCCGGTGATGGACGCCGTGCGGGTGCCGCCATCTGCCTGGATCACGTCGCAATCGACGCAGAGGGTGACGTCACCCAGCTTGGACATATCCAGAGCGGCACGTAGGGAACGGCCGATCAGGCGCTGGATTTCCAGGGTGCGCCCGCCTTGCTTGCCACGGCTGGCTTCACGCTGGTTACGCTCACCAGTGGCGCGCGGCAGCATGCCGTATTCAGCGGTCAACCAACCCTGGCCCTGGCCCTTGAGGAAGCGCGGCACGCCGTTTTCGACGCTGACCGTGCAGATGACCTTGGTATCGCCAAACTCGACCAGTACAGATCCCTCGGCGTGTTTGGTGTAGTTGCGGGTGATGCGGATCGAGCGGAGCTGATCGGCAGCGCGACCACTTGGACGTTTCATAGGGGATACCTGTACTGAGGACGAAAAACTGCCGAGCATTATAGAGCCGCGAACCGGTTCGGGGCACTTCTAAAAAATCCGGTTACCAATGCCCGGGTTTGGGCGACCCCCTCCCACTGCGCTACAATCCTGCGCCTCCAGACGGTAGGAGCGAGCCTGCTCGCGAAAAACGTCAACGATTACGGGGCCTTCCTGATTCAACGCGGTGCCCTTGCGTTCTTCGCCAGCCAGCTCGCTCCTACAGGTCGGCCTGGTCACTTTCTATTTATCCAACGCGAGGTACCTCCATGGTGCACAGCATGACCGCCTTCGCCCGTGTCGAAAAAGCCGGGGCCCAAGGCACCCTCAGCTGGGAACTGCGCTCGGTCAACAGCCGTTACCTGGAGCCGCACCTGCGCCTGCCAGAGTCGTTCCGCGACCTCGAAGGAGCGGTGCGTGAAGCGCTGCGCCAGGGCATCTCCCGTGGCAAGCTGGAATGCACCTTGCGCTTTACCGAAGAAACCACCGGCAAGCCGCTGCAGGTTGACCGCGACCGCGCCGCCCAACTGGTGGCCGCGGCCGAAACCATCGCTGGCCTGATCAAGCAGCCGGCCGCATTGAACCCTCTGGAAGTATTGGCCTGGCCCGGCGTGCTGGTGGCCGACGCGGCCGACCCGCAGGCCCTGAATGCCGAAGCCCTCGCCCTGTTCAACCAGGGCCTTAAGGAACTCAAGGCCGGCCGCGAGCGCGAAGGCGCCGAGCTGGCGCGCCTGATCAACGAGCGGCTGACGTCGATCGAAGCCGACGTGGTGACCCTGCGCGAACTGGTACCGCAGATGCTCGCCACCCAGCGCCAGAAGGTCCTCGACCGCTTTACCGACATGAAAGCCGACCTCGACCCGACGCGCCTGGAACAGGAAATGGTCCTGCTCGCGCAGAAGAGCGACGTGGCCGAAGAACTCGACCGCCTGAGCACCCATATCCTTGAAGTGCGCCGCGTACTCAAGTCGGGCGGTGCCGCCGGTCGGCGCCTGGACTTCCTGATGCAGGAACTCAACCGCGAAGCCAATACACTGGGCTCCAAGGCGTTCGACCCGCGCAGCACCACGGCGGCGGTCAACCTCAAAGTGTTGATCGAGCAAATGCGCGAACAAGTACAGAACATTGAGTAAGGCACCCTCCATGACCCACAGCACCGGCACCCTTTACATCATTTCCGCCCCTTCGGGCGCGGGCAAAAGCAGCCTGGTCAAGGCTTTGACCGACGCCGACGAGCAGATCCGCATTTCGGTCTCCCACACCACCCGCGCCATGCGCCCGGGCGAAGTGGACGGCGTGCACTATCACTTCGTAGAGCGTACCGAGTTCGTCAAGATGATCGAGCATGGTGACTTCCTGGAGCGCGCCGAAGTGTTCGGCAACCTCTATGGCACCTCGCAAAGCCACCTGCAACAGACCCTGGACGAAGGCCACGACCTGATCCTGGAAATCGACTGGCAGGGCGCCGAGCAAGTGCGCCAGCTGATGCCCAAGGCGCGCTCCATCTTCATCCTGCCGCCCTCGCTCCAAGCCCTGCACCAGCGCCTGACCAACCGCGGCCAGGACAGCGATGAGATCATCGAGGGCCGCATGCGTGAGGCCGTCAGCGAAATGAGCCACTACGTCGACTACGACTACCTGATCATCAATGACGACTTTGCCCACGCACTGGACGATTTGAAGGCGATTTTCCGCGCCAACCAACTGCAGCAAAAGCGCCAACAGCAACGTTTCGGCAAATTACTCGCCGAATTGCTCGGCTGATTGGCTCTTCCCAAAACGGCTGCAAGGGCCTTACATTGGCACTTGTAGCGGTTTTGCGAAGGCCTGCGAAAAATCAGCGCTTCCCTAAACGCTGGTGATTTTTTAAACTGCTCAGTCCGCTCGCCCAACCGGGCAGCGCGCATCTTGCATTCGCTCCGAGGAATACCATGGCCCGCGTAACCGTTGAAGACTGCCTAGAACACGTGGATAACCGCTTTGAGCTGGTCATGCTCTCTACCAAGCGTGCCCGTCAACTGGCCACTGGCGGCAAAGAGCCCCTGGTCCAGTGGGAAAACGACAAGCCTACCGTTGTAGCCCTGCGTGAAATCGCTGAAGGCCTGATGAGCTACGAGTTCATCGCCAACGCCGAAATCGTTGAAGACGAACCGCTGTTTGCAGCGTTCGAAGGCGAGTCCAACGAGGACGTCTAAGCCTATGCCTGGTCGACGTAGCACGGCGCGGGGTCACAGCCATCGGCAGGAGTTCACACTTTGCCGAGCATAGACGCCCTCGCCGATCGCTTATCGGCCTACCTCGGCGCCGACCAGGTCAACCTGGTTCGCCGAGCGTATTTCTACGCCGAACAAGCCCACGACGGCCAACGCCGCCGTAGCGGTGAGGCGTATGTCACCCATCCTCTTGCGGTGGCCAATATTCTTGCCGACATGCACATGGACCATCAGAGCCTGATGGCCGCGATGCTGCATGACGTGATCGAAGACACCGGCATTGCCAAGGAAGCGCTCAGTGCGCAATTTGGCGAAACCGTGGCCGAACTGGTCGATGGGGTCAGCAAGCTGACCCAGATGAACTTCGAGACCAAGGCCGAAGCCCAGGCGGAAAACTTCCAGAAGATGGCCATGGCCATGGCCCGAGACATTCGGGTGATCCTGGTCAAGCTGGCCGACCGGCTGCACAACATGCGCACGCTGGAAGTGCTGTCCGGCGAAAAACGCCGGCGCATCGCCAAGGAAACCCTGGAAATCTATGCGCCCATCGCCAACCGGCTGGGCATGCACGCCATTCGTATCGAATTCGAAGACCTTGGCTTTAAAGCCATGCACCCCATGCGCTCGGCGCGCATCTACCAGGCGGTCAAGCGCGCACGGGGCAACCGCAAGGAAATCGTCAACAAGATCGAAGAGTCCCTGAGCCATTGCCTGGCGATCGACGAGATCGAGGGCGAGGTCAGCGGACGGCAGAAGCACATCTACGGCATCTACAAGAAGATGCGCGGCAAGCGTCGGGCCTTCAACGAGATCATGGACGTGTATGCGTTCCGGATCATCGTCGACAAGGTCGATACCTGCTACCGCGTGCTGGGCGCTGTACATAATTTGTACAAGCCGCTGCCGGGCCGCTTCAAGGACTACATCGCAATTCCCAAGGCCAACGGCTACCAGTCGCTGCATACCACCCTGTTTGGCATGCACGGGGTGCCGATCGAGATCCAGATCCGCACCCGCGAAATGGAAGAGATGGCCAACAACGGCATCGCCGCCCATTGGCTGTACAAGTCCAGCGGCGACGAACAGCCCAAAGGCACCCATGCCCGTGCACGCCAATGGGTCAAGGGCGTGCTGGAAATGCAGCAACGTGCCGGTAACTCCCTGGAATTTATCGAAAGCGTGAAGATCGACCTGTTCCCGGACGAGGTCTACGTGTTCACGCCCAAAGGCCGGATCATGGAGCTGCCCAAAGGCTCCACGGCGGTCGACTTTGCCTACGCGGTGCACACCGATGTCGGTAACAGTTGCATCGCCTGTCGCATCAACCGGCGCCTGGCCCCGCTGTCCGAACCGCTGCAAAGCGGCTCCACGGTGGAGATCGTCAGCGCACCGGGCGCTCGCCCGAACCCGGCCTGGCTCAACTTCGTGGTCACCGGCAAGGCGCGTACGCATATTCGCCACGCCCTCAAATTGCAGCGCCGCTCCGAGTCCATCAGCCTGGGCGAACGCCTGCTGAACAAGGTACTCAACGGCTTCGACAGCGCCCTGGACAAGATCCCGCAAGAGCGCGTGCAAGCGATGCTCCACGAGTACCGCCAGGAAACCATCGAAGACCTGCTGGAAGATATCGGCCTGGGCAACCGCATGGCCTACGTGGTTGCGCGCCGCCTGCTGGGCGAAGGCGAACAGCTGCCGAGCCCTGAAGGCCCGCTGGCGATTCGCGGCACCGAGGGCCTGGTACTCAGCTACGCCAAATGTTGCACGCCGATCCCGGGCGACCCGATTGTCGGCCACTTGTCTGCAGGCAAAGGCATGGTGGTGCACCTGGACAACTGCCGCAACATCACCGAAATCCGCCACAACCCGGAAAAATGCATCCAGCTCTCGTGGGCCAAGGATGTCACCGGCGAATTCAATGTCGAGCTGCGGGTGGAGTTGGAACACCAGCGCGGCCTGATCGCCCTGCTGGCCAGCAGCGTCAACGCCGCCGACGGCAATATCGAGAAAATCAGCATGGACGAACGCGATGGTCGCATCAGCGTGGTCCAACTGGTGGTCAGCGTGCACGACCGCGTGCACCTGGCCCGCGTGATCAAAAAACTGCGCGCCTTGACCGGTGTGATCCGCATCACCCGCATGCGTGCATAACCGATCCATTACAAGGAGTCATTCATGACCAAGACAGTTATCACCAGCGATAAAGCTCCAGCTGCCATCGGCACTTATTCCCAGGCGATCAAGGCGGGCAACACCGTCTACATGTCCGGCCAGATCCCGCTGGACCCAAAGACCATGGAACTGGTTGAAGGCTTCGAAGCCCAGACCGTACAGGTCTTTGAAAACCTCAAGTCCGTGGCTGAAGCTGCCGGTGGTTCGTTCAAGGACATCGTCAAGCTGAACATCTTCCTCACCGACCTCAGCCACTTCGCCAAGGTCAACGAGATCATGGGCAAGTACTTCGAACAACCTTACCCAGCCCGCGCCGCCATCGGCGTTGCCGCCTTGCCAAAGGGCGCACAGGTTGAGATGGACGCCATTCTGGTCATCGAGTAAAACACCCGGCGCAGCTCCAACAGGCTGCGCCGACTTCGTTTCAGAAGGATTTCGTAATGCGCAAAGCGCTTGTAGCCTCCTCGTTGCTCGCCCTGCTGCTCGGCGGCTGTGCCAGCAACCCCGCCGACCTGGATGTGAGCGGCACCTGGATCAACCAGGCCGCCATCGACGCGGCAGCCAAAGGCGGCCCTTTGCGTGAAGCCCTGCAGTCCTATGGCCCCAACCTTGAGTGGGAGGTCAACACCAAGGCCTTGCAGGCGCGCTACTACAACGGTTTTGAAGTAGCGGAAGGCAAGTTGTCGGGTGAAAAACCCGGCGCGTGGAACGTGGACTTCTATGGCAGCTCTGCCACCGAACTCAAGCGCAAAGGCAAGCAACTGCTGCAAGTGGCCAACGACAATGAGCCCGAGCAGCTGTTTGCCCGCGCCAAAGACCCGGCCCCAGAAGGCGCGCCACTGGGCGCCAACTTCGAACGCGCACTGTACGCGGCCTACATGGGCGGCGACTGGAAGATCAGCGACGGCACCGGCAGCGGCGCCACGGTGCAGTTCCAGGCAGACGGCAAGGTCGCCGGCCTGCCGGGAGTTGATCGCTATTCACTCTGCCTGGCAGGCGACTGCGCCTCCATGAGCGGCGGCTATGACAGCATCTGGCTGCAACTGAACGGCCAGGGCAACCCTTGGATCTTCGCGCGCAAGGGTGAGCAACTGGAGATCTTCCAGGCGATCAATACTGCGCAGGCCGATGAAGTGCCCCAGTTCACGCCTGGCCCTCGCCAATGGTTGCTTGAAAAGTAAGAAAAGCCTCACTTGATCAAAATGTGGGAGCTGGCTTGCCTGCGAAGACGGCCTGACAGCCGACCAGGATGTTGGATTCGACCGCGTACATATCCGTTATTTAGGTAACAGCCACTTAGGGTTCCGCCCTGACGGCGGCTCACTTTTGAAAAGCGCAAAAGTAAGCAAAACGCTCTTGCCCCACCACTCGGCACCTCGCTTAGGCTCGGGTGTGCCCGTAATCCGCCAGTGATTTGGGGGGCCGCCGCCACGCGCCATCCATGGCGCGGGGCGGCTAAACCGGCATCCCTGCCGGTTTACCCCCCAAATCCCTGTCGAATTACGGCCAGCGTGGTTTAACGGGGCGCCTAAGATCAAAAGCAGATCAAGAGCAAGAGCGACTCGCTTCGCATCGTGGTTACCGGTGGCTGCAGCGAACTGCACAGTTGTATAGATACCTATGGCCATCGCAGGCAAGCCAGCTCCCACAGTTTTGAACGTGTTTCAGCCTTTCAGGATCGCCGCATAGCCTTCCCGGTAGGTCGGGTATGTCGGCACCCAGCCCAACGCCTTGATACGCGCATTACTGCATTGTTTGCTGCCAGCACGGCGCACACTGGCGTCCTCGGCCCACTCAGTCACACCCAGGTACTCGCGCAACCAGGCCACCACCTCGGCCAGCGGTGCCGGCGCATCGTCAACGCCGATATAGACCTTGTCCAGCGAGCCGCCCTTTTCCACATGCCGCAGCAAAAAGGCGAGCAGGCCCGCGGCGTCATCGGCGTGGATACGGTTGCCATACAACGGCGGATCAACCGCTACGCGGTAGCCTTGACGCACCTGGGTCAGCAGCCATTCACGGCCAGGGCCGTAGATGCCGGTCAAGCGCACGATGGTGGATGGAATACCGCTATTGAGCGCCACTTGCTCAGCTTCCAGCATCACCTGCCCGGAATAGCCCTTCGCTTGCGTCTCGGACGTTTCGTCGACCCACTCGCCGGTCTGCTGCCCATACACACTGCTGCTGGAAACAAACAGCAAATGCTTGGGCGTCTGGCCGTAGTCTTCCAGCCACTCCAACACATGCAGCAACCCTTGCACGTAGGCGGCGCGATAGCCGGCTTCGTCGTGGTCAGTGGCAGCGGCGCAGTACACCAGATAATCCACCCCGCCGATGGGCCAGGTATCAGGGCAGTCCTTTTTGAACAGGTCGCCGGCGATGCCGATCACCCCGTCGGGCAGGCGTGAAATATCGCGGCGCAGGCCGTGGACCTCCCATTCCGAGGCCAGCAATTGGCTAGCCAGCCGACTACCCACATCACCGCAACCGGCAATCACAACAGAAGGCGCAGACATTACAAAACTCCATTCTTAAAGGCGCAGATTAGCCGCCAGAGATGACCAACGGCCAGAAAAAGCACAAATAAAGTTACTGTATTACTTCTGTTAACAAGAATTACTTGCAATAATGACCGCCCATTTGTCCTCGACCCTTTGGGTCTGGAAGGACGATCACCCATTTTTTTTCTCAGGTCCGGCCAGCATGACACGTCATACAACCCCCGCTTCGCCAACCAAGCTTCACAGTCCCTCCCGCGCCTGGCGTGCGATTGCTGCGATGCTGTTCAGCGTACTGCTGGCACCGACCGCCGCATTCGCTGACGCCACCGCTCCCGCCGCTCCAGCAGCCGCCGAGCAAAATGCCGCGACCCCGGCAGCGCCTGCCGTCGCGCCAGTGGCCACCGACCCGGCCCAGGCCGCCGGCGCTGCCGCACCTGCCGACGAAACCGGCGTGGTGCTGGAAGAAGACAACACCCTGGGCATGGCCCACGACTTGTCGCCATGGGGCATGTACCAGAATGCTGACGTGGTGGTGAAAGCCGTCATGATCGGCCTGGCCATTGCCTCGATCATTACCTGGGCCATCTGGATTGCCAAAGGCTTCGAGCTGTTGGGCGCCAAGCGTCGTCTGCGTGCTGAAATCGTCCACCTGAAAAAAGCCACCACCCTCAAGGAAGCGAGCGAAACCGCGACCAAGAAGGGCACCCTGGCCAACCTGCTGGTGCACGACGCGCTGGAAGAAATGCGCCTGTCGGCCAACACCCGCGAAAAAGAAGGCATCAAGGAACGCGTCAGCTTCCGCCTGGAGCGCCTGGTTGCCGCCTGTGGCCGTAACATGAGCAGCGGCACCGGCGTACTCGCCACCATCGGTTCCACCGCGCCCTTCGTCGGCTTGTTCGGTACCGTGTGGGGCATCATGAACAGCTTCATCGGCATCGCCAAAACCCAGACCACCAACCTCGCCGTCGTTGCCCCCGGCATCGCCGAAGCCCTGCTGGCGACCGCCCTAGGCCTGGTTGCCGCGATTCCTGCGGTGGTCATCTACAACGTCTTCGCCCGTTCGATTGCCGGCTACAAGGCCCAGGTATCGGATGCGTCGGCAGAAGTCCTGCTGCTGGTCAGCCGTGACCTCGATCACCTGCCTACCGAGCGCAGCTCGCAACCGCACATGGTGAAAGTGGGGTAATCGGCCATGGGCCTGCATTTGAATCAAGGCGACGACGAACTCGTCGAGAACCACGAAATCAACGTCACGCCGTTTATCGACGTGATGCTGGTGCTGCTGATCATCTTCATGGTGGCCGCACCGCTGGCGACCGTGGACATCAAAGTGGACCTGCCTGCGTCCAGCGCCAAGCCGGCGCCGCGGCCAGAGAAACCGATCTTCCTCAGCGTCAAGGCGGACCAACGCCTGTTCCTGGGCGAAGAAGAAGTCAAGGCTGAGACCCTGGGGCCGGTGCTGGATGCCAAGACCCAAGGCAAGAAAGACACGACAATCTTCTTCCAGGCCGACAAAGGCGTGGACTACGGCGACCTGATGAGCGTGATGGATGCCCTGCGGGCAGCCGGCTACCTCAAGGTAGGCCTGGTCGGACTTGAGACGGCAGCCAAGAAATGATCACGACGCGCCACAAACTGACGCGTTATGGCACCAGCCTCGCCGTCGTGCTGGGCGTGCATGCCGTCGCGATCATCATCGCGCTCCAATGGTCCGCGCCGCAGGCGATCCAGCTGCCACCCGCCGCCATGGTCATCGACCTGGCGCCGCTGCCAGCGCCACCGCCGCCTCCAGCACCGCCCAAGGTCGTTGCGCCGCCGCCACCACCGGTCGAAGAGCTGCCCCTGCCAAAGCTGGCCGAGGCGCCCAAGCCAACGATCCAGGTGCCCAAGCCGGTCAAGCCCAAGCCTAAGCCACAACCGCCAAAGCCGGTGGAGAAGAAGCCCGAGCCGCCCAAGGAGAAACCTTCCGAGGAGCCACCGAGCGAAACGCCGCCGAGCAACGCACCTGCGCAGAAGTCCGCACAACCTACGCCGGGCCCATCGGCACAGCAGCTGGCCGCCCAGGCTTCCTGGCAAAGCACGTTGCTGGCGCATCTGCAGAAGTACAAGAAGTACCCGCCTGGCGCCCAACGCAGTGGCAAGGAAGGTATGAACCGCTTGCGCTTCGTGGTCGATGGCGAAGGCAATGTGCTGTCCTACGAGCTGGAAGGCCGCTCCGGCAACGCCGACCTGGACCGTGCGACCCTTGAGATGATCCGCAAGGCTCAGCCGTTGCCCAAGCCGCCGGCCGACCTGTTGAAAAACGGCAGCGTCGAACTGGTCGCACCGTTTGTTTACAACATCGACAAGCGTCGCCGCTGACAGAGCACTGTGGGAGGGACTTGCTCCCTCCCGCATGTGCTTTATTACCTCAGCAAAATTCCGACATTCCCCACTCAATCCACAGCAAAGTTCTGATAACGTGCGTCTATCGATTGCAGCCGGTATGCTTGGCCCGCAACCTCATGGACGCCCGCTATGACTCTTACAGAATTACGCTACATCGTGACCCTCGCCCAAGAACAACACTTCGGCCATGCAGCCGAACGTTGCCACGTCAGCCAGCCGACGCTGTCGGTGGGTGTGAAAAAGCTTGAAGACGAACTCGGTGTGCTGATTTTCGAGCGCAGCAAAAGCGCCGTGCGCCTCACCCCGGTGGGCGAAGGCATCGTTGCCCAGGCCCAGAAGGTCCTGGAACAAGCGCAAAGCATTCGCGAACTGGCCCAGGCCGGCAAGAACCAGCTGACCGCACCGCTCAAGGTTGGCGCGATCTACACAGTCGGCCCCTACCTGTTCCCGCACCTGATTCCGCAACTGCACCGCGTCGCGCCGCAGATGCCGCTGTATATCGAAGAAAACTTCACCCACGTGCTGCGCGATAAACTGCGCAACGGCGAGCTGGACGCGATCATCATCGCCCTGCCCTTCAACGAGGCGGACGTGCTGACCCTGCCGCTCTACGACGAGCCGTTCTACGTGCTGATGCCGGCCTCCCACCCGTGGACCAAGAAGGACACCATCGACGCCGGCCTGCTCAATGACAAGAGCCTGCTGCTGCTCGGTGAAGGCCACTGCTTCCGCGACCAGGTGCTGGAAGCCTGCCCGACCCTGACCAAGGGCAACGACGGCGCCAAGCACACCACGGTGGAATCCAGCTCGCTGGAAACCATTCGCCATATGGTCGCGTCCGGCCTGGGCATCTCGATCCTGCCGCTGTCTGCGGTAGACAGCCATCACTACGCCCAGGGCGTGATCGAAGTGCGCCCACTCACGCCGCCGGTGCCGTTCCGTACCGTGGCGATTGCCTGGCGCGCCAGCTTCCCGCGCCCCAAAGCGATTGAGATCCTCGCGGACTCGATCCGTCTGTGTTCGGTGGCCAAGCCGCCCGTTGCGAGCTAAGCCACGGTATGACTGAGCTGTCGCAGGTGTCGGTGACGGCACTCAAGGGTGTCGGGGAGGCCATGGCCGAGAAGCTGGCCAAGGTCGGCCTGGAGAACCTTCAGGACGTGCTGTTCCACCTGCCCCTGCGCTACCAGGACCGCACCCGCGTGGTGCCTATCGGCCATTTGCGCCCTGGGCAGGACGCGGTGATCGAAGGCACCGTCAGCGGCGCCGACGTGGTGATGGGCAAGCGCCGCAGCCTGGTGGTGCGTCTGCAGGATGGTACCGGTGGCTTGAGCCTGCGCTTCTACCACTTCAGCAACGCACAGAAGGAAGGCCTCAAGCGTGGCACCCGCGTGCGCTGTTACGGCGAGGCACGCCCAGGCGCCTCTGGCCTGGAAATCTACCACCCGGAATACCGCGCCATTACCGGCGATGAGCCGCCACCGGTGGACACCACGCTCACGCCGATCTACCCGCTGACCGAGGGCCTGACCCAGCAACGTCTGCGCCAGTTGTGCATGCAGACCCTGACCATGCTCGGCCCGCAAAGCCTGCCCGATTGGCTGCCCCTGGAGCTGGCCCGCGACTATCAATTGGCGCCCCTGGCCGATGCGATTCGGTATTTGCATCACCCGCCCGCCGATGCCGATGTGGACGAACTCGCCCTCGGCCATCATTGGGCCCAGCATCGACTGGCCTTTGAAGAACTGCTCACGCATCAGCTGTCCCAGCAACGCCTGCGCGAAAGCATGCGTTCCCTGCGCGCCCCGGCGATGCCCAAGGCCACGCGGCTGCCTGCGCAATACCTGGCCAACCTCGGCTTTGCACCCACCGGCGCGCAACAGCGCGTGGGCAATGAAATCGCCTACGACCTCAGCCAGCAAGAACCGATGCTGCGGTTGATCCAGGGTGACGTAGGCGCCGGCAAGACCGTGGTGGCCGCCCTCGCCGCCCTGCAAGCCCTGGAAGCTGGCTATCAGGTGGCGCTGATGGCACCCACGGAAATCCTCGCCGAACAACACTTCATCACCTTCAAGCGCTGGCTCGAACCCCTGGGTCTGGAAGTGGCGTGGCTGGCTGGCAAGCTCAAAGGCAAGAACCGCGTGGCCGCCCTGGAACAGATCGCTGCCGGCGCACCGATGGTGGTGGGCACCCATGCACTGTTCCAGGACGAAGTGCAGTTCAAGAACCTCGCGCTGGTGATCATTGACGAACAGCACCGCTTTGGCGTGCAACAACGCCTGGCCCTGCGCCAGAAAGGCGTGGGCGGGCGCATGAACCCGCACCAGTTGATCATGACCGCCACGCCGATCCCACGCACCCTGGCCATGAGCGCCTACGCCGACCTCGACACCTCGATCCTCGACGAACTGCCGCCAGGGCGAACGCCGGTCAACACCGTGCTGGTCACCGACACGCGGCGGGTCGAAGTGATCGAGCGCGTGCGCGGTGCCTGCGCCGAAGGCCGCCAGGCGTACTGGGTGTGCACACTGATCGAAGAGTCCGAAGAACTGACCTGCCAGGCCGCCGAAACTACCTATGAAGACCTCACCAGCGCCTTGGGTGAGCTCAAGGTCGGGTTGATCCATGGCCGTATGAAGCCGGCGGAAAAAGCCGCGGTGATGGCCGAGTTCAAGGCCGGCAACCTGCAATTACTGGTGGCTACCACCGTGATTGAAGTGGGCGTGGACGTCCCCAACGCCAGCCTGATGATCATCGAAAACCCCGAGCGCCTGGGCCTGGCGCAACTGCACCAGCTGCGCGGGCGGGTTGGTCGGGGCAGCGCCGCCAGCCACTGCGTGCTGCTCTATCACCCGCCGCTGTCGCAGATCGGTCGCCAGCGCCTGGGCATCATGCGCGAAACCAACGACGGTTTTGTCATCGCCGAAAAAGACCTGGAACTGCGCGGCCCAGGTGAAATGCTCGGCACGCGCCAGACCGGCCTGCTGCAATTCAAGGTTGCCGACCTGATGCGCGATGCCGACCTGCTGCCCGCCGTACGCGATGCTGCGCAAGCCTTGCTTGAGCGTTGGCCCGATCACGTCAGCCCCTTGCTCAACCGCTGGCTGCGCCACGGCCAGCAATACGGCCAAGTCTGACCCGCACCCTGTAGGAGCGAGCTTGCTCGCGAAGAACGCCAACGATAACGCGGACATTCTGGGTGATCGCGCTGTCAGGAAGCTCTTCGCGAGCAAGCTCGCTCCTACAGCGGGATCGGCGCACAGCCAACCTCGTCACAAAGAACACTTATCCGACCAACACCCGTATCAAGCTGGTTATACTCCAATGAATGTAAGAAATTGGATCAGGCCATGTCAGAAGTTGCCCTCGCCACAGCCCCACTGACCGCCCCGCCGGTCATTCGGGCGCTGCTCGCAAAGCTCGCCATCCCCTACACGGAAGTCATGGAACAGCCTGGCCTGAACCCTGCCCGAAAGGTCCAGGCGGTGTTGCTTGAGGATGCGGTTGGCGCGCTCATGGTGCTGTTCCCCCAAAGCCAGTTGCTGGACCTCAACCGCCTCGCCGAACTCACCGGTCGCCGCCTCACGGCCGTGGCCCCCGAGCGTGTCGAGCGCATGTTGGGCAAGCATGACCTGAGCCTGCTGCCAGGCTTGCCGCCCCTGACCAGTTCGCCGTGCCTGTACGAAGGCCGCTTGCTCAATGAACCCAGCCTGCTGGTGCATTCGGGCGAAGCCGGGCTGTTGCTGGAAATTCCCACCGACGCCTTCAAGAGCCTGCTCACCAAGGCCAGCGCCGCGCAGTTTGGCGAACCCTTGAGCAACATCCGCCCGAACCTCGACCGCCCCAATGATGACCGCGAGGAAATCACCCAGGCGATGCAAGCGTTCACTGCGCGCCGTATCCAGCAACGCCTGGAAGCGACCATCGAGATTCCGCCGCTGGCCGACACCGCGCAGAAGATCATCAAGCTGCGTGTCGACCCCAACGCCACCATCGACGACATCACTGGCGTGGTGGAAACCGACCCAGCCCTTGCCGCCCAGGTCGTCAGTTGGGCCGCGTCGCCCTACTACGCCTCGCCGGGCAAGATCCGCTCAGTGGAAGACGCCATCGTGCGCGTGTTGGGCTTTGATCTTGTGATCAACCTAGCGCTGGGCCTGGCCTTGGGCAAAACCCTGAGCCTGCCCAAGGACCGCCCGCACCTGTCCACGCCGTACTGGCACCAGTCGATCTACACCGCCGCCGTCATCGAGGGCCTGACCCGCGCCATGCCCCGTGCCCAGCGCCCGGAAGCTGGCCTGACCTACCTGGCAGGTTTGCTGCACAACTTCGGTTACCTGCTGCTGGCCCACGTGTTTCCGCCGCACTTCTCGCTGATCTGCCGGCACCTGGAGGTCAACCCGCACCTGTGCCACAGCTATGTCGAGCAACACTTGCTGGGCATCAGCCGCGAACAGATCGGCGCCTGGCTGATGCGCTACTGGGACATGCCGGACGAACTGTGCACCGCCCTGCGCTTCCAGCACGACCCCACGTATGACGGGCAATACGCCGAATACCCGAACCTGGTGTGCCTGGCGGTGCGCCTGTTGCGCAGCCGGGGGATTGGCTCCGGGCCGGATGAATCCATTCCGGACGCGTTGCTGGAGCGCCTGGGCCTGAGCCGCGAGAAGGCGGAAGATGTGGTGGGTAAAGTGCTGGATGCCGAAGTGCTGTTGCGCGAATTGGCTTCGCAGTTCAGCCAGGGGTAAATCTGGCGCCTGTGACACCGCTATCGCAGGCAAGCCAGCTCCCCCAATTGACCGTATTTCCAAGTTGGAACGCGGTCACTGTGGGAGCTGGCTTGCCTGCGATGAATCCAACTCGGTCTACCTGACCCCCCCTCAATGTAGGAGCGAGCTTGCTCGCGAAAAACCTGAGAACACCGCAGGGCGCCAGGCACCCCGCGTCATCGTTGACGTTTTTCGCGAGCAAGCTCGCTCCTACAGGTGTTACTTCTTTTTCTTCGGCTGCAGATACTTGGTCAGCCCCTGGAACCAGATCACCAGTGCCGGGTTGCCCTTGATCTGGATCGACTTGTCCTGAATCCCCGTCATGAACGCCAGTTGCTTGTTCTTCGCCTGCATCGTGGCGAAGCCGTAGGCGGCATCCTTGAAGGCAATCGCGAAAGCCGGCGCCGGGTGGACACCTGAGCGGCTGGTGATGCGCTGGTCTTTGACGATGAAGTGACGGGCAACCTTGCCGTCGAGGGTCTGCAGCTGGAAGGCCAGGTCTTTGTCACCCAGTTGCTGCTGGAAGGCGGGGTTGGTGCGGCTGGCTTTGCCCATCATCAGGCCAAGCACCCACAGTAGAAGACGAAATTTCATGCACACGGCCTCGGTGTATTTATTGGAGTGGCCGCAGCAGTGTAACGATTTGCAAAAAGAACGCCACCGATCTCGCGCTTTAGGCGCAGATCGGTTGGCGTTTAACGCTTATAGCAACAAGTACTTAAACGTTAGGGCAAGGCACTGGCGCCCAGTCGGCCAGGTTTGGATTGCGGCAGGTTGCTTCGATCTGGGTTTTGCCCGCAGTGGCGACCTGCTTGCTTTCAGCTTGCTTGGCCTGCACGGTCTGGATGCTGCGCTCGGTGGTTACCGCTTCTTTTGGCACTGTTGGCAGCACTGGCTTCTTGGCAGGCTTGACGGCTTTTTTACCCTTGGCCGGAGCGACCACTGGCGTGGTATCGGCGGTGGCCACGGTCACCACATCGCTGCGCTGTACGCCGACCTGTTGCAGATCTTTCTCGTACGCCTGGGTGTAGTTGTTCAGGTCTTCGCTGGCTTTGCCGTTGACCGTCACGATCAGGTCATTGGATTCCTTCAGGCCCGCGACGATTTCCGCCAGGCGCTTGCGGCCTTCGGTGTCGTTGACGGTCTTGGCCTTGCGATCAGCCACCAGCTTGGTGAATGCGCTCTGGTAGCACTGCTGCGAGGCCTTGGCATAGGCGGTGCTGCGGTCGATGTCCGAGGCGCTTTTGTTGAAGTCGGTGGAGTAAGACGCGATGCGCTGGTTGTCATCGGTGATCTGCTTCTGGCGCTCGGTGTAGTAACCCGCCGCGCCGCCAGCCAGGGCGCCGCCTGCGGCACCGATTGCGGCATTGCGGCCACGGCTGTCCTTGTCGCCGGTCAGGGCGCCCAGCAGGGCACCGCCAGCCGCGCCGAGGGCTGCACCGGTGACGACCGACTTGGTCATGTCCGAATCGGTGGCGCGCAGGTGCTGCACCGGCTCGTAGCAGTTGGGGTAGTACTCGACCTTGGTGCTCGACGCTACCTTGGACGCAGGCGACGTAGCGCAACCAGTCAACACGGTGCTGAAACCAGCTGCGATCAGCAGCAGGTGACGCTTGGAAACCGCCTTACGGGAAAAAAGCATAGATGTGATCTCTGTTAAGTTTGACTTGCCCAGCACGGCCCACCGCCGCCTGAGTCCCTTCCAAGCTCGCTAGACAGCCAACGATCAAGACCGCTGACCGCTCGCTGCGAGCAATTCCTTCAAGATCGTTGCCGGGTCGGCCCGCTGTTGCTTGCGGTAGTTGCCGACATGGCGAACGAACAGTGTCGCGCGCGTCACCAGGCTCTTGCCGAGCACTGGCTTGCGATCCAACTCTTCCTTGACCCGTTGAAACTGCGCCTGGATCACCGCATCGGTGTAGCGCGTGCCGGTGGCCAGGTTGTCGATGTAAATCGCCACCGCGCCGTCCAACGCGCTGCGTCCATTGGTGATGGCCATGTCGAACAGCTGCGTGCTGGCCTCGTCCTTGCTGTCCACCGCCTGCTGGCGACTCTTCTGCAGGTTGGCCAGGCGGATGTTGTAGTTGCTGATGGTCTCGGCCACCAACGCCGCCGACTGGATCAAATTGCCCGCCGCTTCTTCGCGTTGCTGGGCGATCAGCGACACGTTGCGCTTGAGCTCTTCGTTGACCAGGCCCAGTTCGGCTTGCAGCTTGGGATCGACACTGGCGGCGATGATGCTGTCCAGGCGTTTGGTCGGGTCCTGGGCGTCGTCGATGGCGTCGGTCAGGGAGGCCAGGCGGCCTTCCTTCTGCCATTGGGCGAACAATTCCTTGTAACGCGAGCGCGGCGCCGACAACGCGCCAATCGCCACGCGAAAACCGGTGGTCTCGTTGCTTTGCTCGGTGCCATCAGCGGCAAACAGCGGGTATTCGCGGCGCATGCCGGTGAACAACGTGCCCTCGCCTTCCAGGTAATTGCCGCCCTTGACCACAAAACCGCCGTAGGTGCCCTGGCGGCGGCCGGCGTGGACCAACTGGAAGGATTCCTGGACCATTTCCGCAGCATTGCCGATCACGTCGAACATGCCGATAGGGTTAGGCAATTTGGTGCCGATGGGCATCAACCGCGCCGCCTGGCCGGTGCCGCCGGCCACCTGGTTGAACACCGCGTAATCGGCCAGCGGGCCATCGCTTTCACTGCCCTCGGCGCGCCGTGGATACAGGCGGCCTTCGAGGTCCTGGCGGCTCACCGCCTGGCCACCGCGTGCGGCGTACTCCCACTCCACTTCGGTGGGCAGGCGCACAAAGCCCAGGCCGCCGTCTTCGGCCGACGCACCGCGCCCGCTCACAGGCAGCAGTTCGCGGTGGTATTTCATCAGCCAGGCGCTGTACACCGCCGAAAAACGCTCGGCTTCAAAGCGCGACAATTTCACCTTGGGCAAACGCCCGGCCATGCCAGTGGGTGCGTCACACGCCGGCGCCGGTTCACCGCTGGCCAAGGATTGCGCCTGGGCCATCACCTGGGCGTATTGGCGGGCGGTCACTTCGTACTTGCCGATGAAGTACAGCATCGGCTTGAGCGGAGTTTTTGCGTCGGTCTTCGGCATCTGCGGCGCGATGACCTTGCTCCAGTCTTTGGGCAAGTCCTTGAGCGTGAACTGGCCGTTGATGAAGTCGCGGCGGTAGCCGGAAATAAACGACTGCTGATAACCCGCCTCGCCTTCGGCAAAGGGGTAGCCCAGGTTGATTTCACGGTCATCCAGGGTGCCCTGGGCCAGGATGTAGGCGTAGCGGAACACCATGTTGCCTTCGCAGGGCAGCGGCAGGCTTACGTCGTCCGGCAACGGCTTGGGGTTGTCGAGCTTGTCACTTGCCTCATCGGCCCAGGCCAGCGAGGCCAGGCTCAGCGCCACGCAGGCGCCCAGTAATTTATACATCTCTGATTCCTTCAGAAGCCTGGATACGTGCCACCCGCCAACCACCACAGGCGGCCGCCACGGCACTGACGCCGAGCACCGCCACCAGGGCCAGGCCGTAATGGCGCGCCAACAGGTGGCTGGCGTACTCGCCCGGCACCTGCACAAAAAGCTTGTTCAACGCGGCCTCGGCCAGGCCATACAGCCCAACGCTGAGCACAGCGGCAAAACCCGCGCTGTAGAGCGCTTGCAGCAGCACAAACAGCAACAACGCGGCGGTGGAAAACCCCAGCAGGCGCAACACCGAGAGTTCCCGATGCTTGCGCGCCACCGCCGCCAGGGTGCCCGCGAAGATCGCCGCAAACGCCCCGGCCAACGCCAGCCCGGCGATGATCCAGAACACAATCGACAGGTTGCGGCTCAACGATTGCACTTGAGCGATGGTGTGCGCCTGGGTTGAAACCAACAGGTTCTGCCCGGCGAAATACACCCGCAACGGTTCCACATCACTGAGGCTGCGCGCATACAGGCGAAACGCCGGGTAGATACGCTGTTCGCTCACGCTCGCCGCGTCACCGGCCCAACTCAATGCCGGCACGGCACGGCCATCGCGGTAATCTTCTGCCGCTTCCAGCAGCGCCAGATCGGCAAACAGGCCCTCGCGAGCGAAGGCTTCCAGCGGCAACACCGCCAGCACCTGCAACCGCGTGCGCTGGGTCTCGACGCGCCCCGCCACCTGCCGCGCAAAGCGGGTTTCCAGCCAGTCCCCGGGCCTTGCCGCGAGCTTTTCGGCGGCGGTATGGCTGAGCACGATCTGGTCCAGGCCGTGGGGCAGCGGCAAGCCTGCCAACAACGGGTCGCCTGCGGCAGTCGGCAGCATTTCCAGGGTCAAGGTGCCCACCTGCGCCGTGGCCGCAATCTGCCGTGTGCGCGGCACAGCAAAGGCCACATCGCTGCGCTCACCCAGTTGCGCGATAAACGCCGCGCTGAATCGACCACCGCCCAACGGGATGATTTCACGGCTGGCGGGGTCGGTCTCCAAGCGTTCGGTCAAACTGCTAACCAGTCCAAATTTCAGCCCGAATAACACCAGCAATGGCGCGATAACCGCTACCAGTGCCAACACCGAGCAGGCCGACAGCCACCCATCGTTGCGGTAGTCCTGCCAGGCGAGCGAGGCAACCAGGCCGATGCGCATCAGCACGCCTCCCCGAGGGTTGCGGTGACGCCGCCGTCTGGGTCGCGCTGGCAACGGATACGCCGCACCTGCAAGCCACTGGCGCGAGCCAGCGGTTCATCATGGGTGGCGATCACACAGGCCGCACGGTGTTCGCGGGCCTGGGCCAGCAACGCCTGCATCACGCGCTCGGCGTTGAGCGGGTCCAGGGACGCCGTCGGCTCATCAGCCAGCACCAGTTGCGGCCCATGGGCCAGGGCCCGCGCGCAGCTGACCCGCTGGCGTTGGCCCACCGACAACGCCGCCGGGCGCTTGGCCAACTGATCGCTGATCTGCAACTGCTCAGCCAGGCGCGCCACGTGGCCGTCGTCCTGCAAGCCCAGCAGTTGGCGCGACAGCGCGATATTGCCGCGCACATCCAGAAACCCCAGCAAGCCTCCGGTCTGCGGCACATAGCCCAGGTGCTGACTGCGCAACGCGGCGAGCGCCGATTGCCGGTCAGCACACCACAGCGCGCCGATGTCCTGTTGGTTGAACGCAAACTGCCCCACCTGATCCGGCGCCAACACCAGCGCCAGCACGTCCAGCAAAGTGCTCTTGCCGCAACCACTGGGGCCGACAATCGCCAGTTGTTCACCCGCACCCAGCTGCAATGCCGGGATCACCAGGCTGTAGCGCTGGCTACCGACGCCCCGGCTCTTGTGCACCGCGCTCAGGTTCAGCATTACGGCAGCGTCGACAGTGGCACGCGGTACAACGCATCGCCCGGTTCGGCATCACCGAACCGGACCCAGTTGGCCACGTCGTTATGGAAGGTTTCATACAGGCGGATTTTCGAATCCAGCTCGTCGATAAAGTCTTCCTGCTCGGCCACGCTCAACGACAACCACAGGTCCTGGGTCATGTTCAGCGACTTGCTGCGGTACGGCAGGCCCTCCAGGTATTCACCGAGCAGGCCGCCGTCAGCCAGGTTGCCGCCCTTGCGCAGGGCCTGCGGGTCACGGCTCATATAGGCCGAGGCACTGGCGATTTCCTGGAAGAAATCCTTGGGCGAGCTTTGGGTTTTGCGCGCCGCATCCACGATCAACTTCAGCGATTGCTGCAGATCGTTGAGTTGCAGCTTGGTCAGCATCACGCACACCTGGAACGCTGGCAGCGCCGGGTTGGTCAGGTCACGATCAGCGGTCCAGGCGCTGACCAGTTGCGGCGCCTGGCTCGCGGTTTTGCGCCCGAGAAAGTCCATGTGCATGGCATAGCCGACGGCGGCTGACTTGTCCGCCAGACTCGGCGCGGCACTGAGCAACGGCACGGGCTGCGGCGTGTTGCTGCGCACCTGATGCACCAGGTTGGCGAACACCGTGCCGATCTCATCGACACGCTCACCCAGCTTGCGCACATCGCCGCCTGGCACTGGCGTGTACAGGTCGCCGATCTGCGGGTTGGCGTCGGCGGTGAGGACGCGATACTGGCTCTCGGCGCCGGCATGGGTTTTCTTGCCGGCGTCGGTGCGCAGGTGCAGCGCGTAGATTTTGATCTGCTTGCCCAGCGCCGCCTGGCGCACTTCGGCTTCGTTCATCTGGGTGGCGGCGAACGGGTCGTTCTTGCGCAGCGCGCCGGCATCGGAGACCAGCAGGATGATGCGCCCGCCGTAGCCGGACCAATCCATGCCGTCCACCGCCTGCATCACCCCGGCAAACGCATCTTCGTTGAACGAGTGGCTGGACACCGTCGACGCTTTGACCTGGCGCGCCATATCCAGAAAGCGTTGCGGATCGCGGCCTTGGTCGAGACTGATCAGGGTCTTGGCGACATACTCAAGGCCCGGGGTTTTCTGGATGCTGCTGCGAAAGCCGACCATGCCGAAGCTGACGCTGTCCAGTTCGCCACGCTCGGCAATGCGGGTTTGCAGCTCGTGCACCACGTCGCGAATCTGGTCAATGTAGGGCTGCATCGACACAGTGGTGTCCACCACCAGCACCACCGCCGTGCGGAACGCATCGGCATGGGCGCTGAGCGTCGGGCTGGCAGGTTTGGCAGCGGCGCTGCTGCCTGGGTCGATGGAGGCCACGTTGAGCAACTGCACCGGCTGGCCGTTGTCGTCGAAGCTTTCTTTGGAGTCGAAAATCGGCAACAGGTAGAACTGGTTTTGCGGCACCGCGCTGGCGGTGGGTTCCAGGGCCAGGACTTGCTGGTTGTTCTCACGGTTGCTCTGCGCCTTGGCCAACACGCTTTTCGCAGCGGCAGGGTCGGCCAGCAGTTTTTCCACCTCTGCGGGCTGGCGCAGGAACATTACGGGCGCCCGCCCCGAGCGCTCGGTGAACTTGAGCACCAGGCTTTGTTTCCAGTCGCTGACCTGGGAGGCTGGCAGCCAACCGTCGCTGCGACCATCGGTGGCGGCGCCGACGCGTACCCACGGGCTGCCGTCGACGTCTTTGCGCTGGTACACGTAGAGCACGGAAAACGCCGGCAGCGCTTTACCCGGCGAGCTCCCTGCGTCCGCTGAAAGCTGGGCGCCGGGTTTGCTGAGTACGCGCTGGAACAAGGTTTTCTTGCCTGCCATCAGCAACGGGCGTTGACCGCCATCCACTTCAGCGACAGCCACCGGTGGCGTCACCTTGGGCACCACGGCGGCTGGCGGCTGGGCCGGTTCATCGCCGTCGCTCAACCACCAGTAGCTGGCGCCACCAATGGCCAACGCGACGGCGACCGCCACGGCGGCCAAGGCCAATACCGGCCCACGGCGCTGCTCGGACGGGGCATTGTGCTGCGTCGGCGTGACCACCGGTTGACGCACTATTGGCTGCGGCTGCGGTTTATCCGTCGGAATGTCGATGGTGACAGGGGTCATGCCCGCCAGATCAAAACTCAATGGAATCGGCAGCGGCCGCACCAGCGTGGCATCCGAATCATCAGCCGGCAGTTGATCCAGCGCCAACAACAACGCTGCCGCATCCGGATAACGGTCCGCTGGGTCCTTGGCCAGCAACTTGCGCAGCACGCCCTGATAGCGCCCATGGTGCACCGGCAATTCCGGCAAGGGTTCGGTCAGGTGCGCCAGCGCCGTGGAAAGCGCATCGGTGCCGTTATAAGGCAGCTTGCCGACGAGGATTTCATACAGCACCACGCCCAGCGCGTAGAGGTCGGCGCGGCCATCGATCTCCTGGCCCCGCGCCTGCTCCGGGCTCATGTAGCTCGGCGTGCCCACGGCAAACCCGGCCTGGGTGAATTGGGTGCGATCGTCCAGCGACTTGGCAATCCCGAAGTCCGACAGCACGGCCGTGCCATCGGCACGAAACAGAATGTTCGCCGGCTTGACGTCGCGGTGCACCAGCCCTTGGGCATGGGCATAGCCCAGGGCCGAGGCAATCTGGCGGATCAGCGTCACGCCCTGCTCCGGGGTCAGCCCGGCGGCAATGCGCTCCTTGAGCGTGCCGTTGGGCAGGTATTCCATGGCCATGTAATACAGCTCACCGACGTTGCCGATGTCATGGATGGTCACCGTGTGCGGGTGCGACAAGCGCGCCAGGGTCTTGCCCTCGCGCAGGAAGCGTTCGCAGAAACTCGGGTCGGCTGCCAGCGCCGCCGCCATCACCTTCAGCGCCACCTTGCGCTCCAACGAGCGCTGGGTCGCCAGGTACACGCTGGCCATGGCGCCTTCGCCAATCTCGCCTTCGATGTCATAACCCGGGATGACGATGTTCATGACGAGACCTTCACGACGAGGGTGGTGATGTTGTCGGGTGCGCCGCGATTGAGCCCCAGGTGCACCAGGCTGCGCACGATTTCATCCGGCGCGTTATGGCTGAGCACGTCGCGGATTTCGTGGTCTTCGACGGTTTTGTTGAGGCCATCGCTGCACAGCAAATAGCTGTCGCCGGGCGCGATCAACAGGTCCACTGAAGCGACATCCAACTGGGCCTCCACGCCGATGGCACGGGTGACGATATTGGAGCGCGGGTGGGTGCGGGCGTCGGCTTCGCTGAGCAGGCCGCTGTCTTGCAGGTCTTGCACGTAGCTGTGGTCGCGGGAAATGCTCTCCAGCACGCCGTCGCGCAGGCGGTACAGGCGGCTGTCGCCGGCCCACAGGCACACCCCGCGCAAACCGCGCGCGGCAAATACCACCACGGTGCTGCCCATCATGGTCACGCCACGGTTGGCGGTTTCTTCGCGCACAGCCGCGTTGATGCGCAGCAGGTCGTTGCGCAGCGCCGCCGAGTATTCGTCCAGGGAACGGCCCAGCGGCACATGGCGCAGGCTGTCGACGATCAAGCTGCTGACATAGTCCCCCGCCGCGTGCCCGCCCATGCCATCGGCCACCACCCACAGGCGGTTTTCCGGCAGGTCCAGAAAGGCATCTTCGTTGACTTGGCGAACCATGCCCACATGGCTTTTGCTCGCGGATTCGTACGTCACGCCCATCTACACCACACCTTCTTGTCCGAGCAAAAACTGCGCAAAATCGCTGGCGGCAGGCAAGCCCTGGCACCGTAATAAACCGGGAGAGATACGCTGCGAACCTCGCCCCCACCACAGGCTTGCGCCCTCGCACGCCTGTTCGGCCAGCGCGGTCATACGCTGGTGCGGCACGGTGGCTGCCACCCTTTGCAGGCCGGCGAAACGGCTGTCCACCGCTCGCGGTTCGCTGGCCGGCACACCCAGCTCGTCGAGCCCGGCATTGAAGCCTTCGAAGGTCGCGCCACTGTCCAGGGTGCTAAGCAACAAGGTTTCAGCCTGCTCGAACCAGGCGTCCGAACCGCCCACCAGCGACGCCGGGTTGGTGTCGTGATCCAGCAAAGTCACCACCGCCAGCGGAAAGTACCGCCCGACCCGGTCAATGCTCGGCATCACCACGCCTGCCGCCGCATCCGGCCCGCACACGCCCGGCGCCAGCACAAAGCGCCACAACGGGCTGACCAGGTACGCATTCAGCCAGTCAGCGCCGAGGCTGTTCTGGCTGGCGAGCAAACCCGCCGCCAGCCAGCTGTCCCACGGGCCAATAAAACTCTGGGGCAAGGCGCGGCTGACAAAGTCGCCGCGGCTGGCCAACTTGCCGTAAAAACCCAGAGTCGTCATAGCCGCTCCGGCAGGCTGAAGCCGCTGAGCACGCGGCTCTTGAACGGGTTGAAGGCACTGTTGGCGCGCAACTCGTAGGCGATGCTCGCGCCATCGACCCGCAGGCGCAGGTTGAAACGGTCCGGCGAGTTGCCTGCGGTGAGGTCCGACTGCTCCAGCAGGCGGAACCAGGCCCACGGGCCGTCCAGGGTGATGCCGGAGCGACCACTGGCCGCCGGCGGCATGATGGAGATACGCACCACGCCAATGCTGCCGGGGTTCGGCCATTGCATCGCCACCGGGCGGCTCGGGCCGTGGTCGTAGCTCAATTGCTGGCCGTCCAGGTCGAGCAGGAATTGGGTGATGGTGGGGTCCATCGACACCGGCTTGAGCTCGAAACGCACGATGGGCTGGGTGCCACCGGAGCGGAAGAACGCGTCCCGAATCGTCGCCGCACGCTGGAAGGTTTGCAGCACGCCAGGGGCAATCCCCAGCTTCTGCGCCGCCCCCGGTTGCCAGCGCCAGGTCTGTGCCGACGTGTCCACATAGGGTTGCAGGTATTTGCGGAAGTAGTTGTCCATCACCCCGCCCACGCCGAAGAACTGGCCGAAGTCATCCAGGGTGGCGTCCCGCGCACTGCCCGGCGACATCGGGTAACGCCCGGCCAATGACTGGCGATACACGTTGACCACTTCACTGACCCAGGCGGCGTTCAGCTGATTACGTACCCCGCCCATCATGCTGTTGGTGGTGGAATTGACCACCGACTTGACCATGCCCTGCACCAGCGGCGGCTGGCGCTCGGCGTTCAGGCTGACCCGCGTGGCCGCAGCCGCCGCCTGGTTCTTGGCCTCGCCGAGCAAGGCATCGCCGCTGGCACCGACCATGGCGCTGACCTGCACATACAGTGCATTCATGTCCGACAGCAGGCCGTCGATGGCTGCCGGTTCGCCTTCGTTTTTACTCACGATGCTGTTGAGTTCGGCAAAGTGCGCAGTCACTGGATCATCCGCCGGCGCCGGGGCATTCGCCGTCGGTTGCGCCTCGCCCAGCAAGCTGCCGAGGCGCTCCTTGAGCTTGTCCACGCCGCCTTCCACCGGCACGCCTTTGGCGGCCAATTGGCGCTCTTCGGCTTGCAGGTCGGTTTCCCTGGCGACCGCCACCAGTAGTTTTTTCAGCGGCGAAGTCGGCCCGGAAATCACCCGCAGCACATCGGCGGCCTGGGCCACGCTGGTGATCGGCACAAAGTCGATGTCAGCGAGCAACGCGTCCCACTGGCGCTGGTAATCCTGGAAGTACAAGCGGCGCACGTCAGCGGCCAGGCTCACCACGTTCTGCTGGTCGGCCTGTTCATGGCCCAGCACCCATTGCTCTTCGGCCAGGGTGCCGGTCTGGTTCAGGCTGCTGAGCAAGAACGCCTGGCGATAGCCCTTGGCGGTGAAGAAGCCACTCAACGGTTCGCCCAACGGCTTGCCGCTCTTGCGGCTGAACACCAGCGCGGCATCGCGACCGGCGGCGTCGTTGAGGCGAAAGTCCGGAATACCTTCGGGCAGTTTCTGGCGCTTGACCCGGTCGTACACGCGCTGGGCCACCGGCAGTTGCTGCAACTGCCGACGCAGGTCGTCGATCAGGCGCGGGTCCAGGCGTGCGCTCGGCGGGTGGCGTTCGAACAGCGCCTGCAAGTGCCCGGCCAGGGCCTGGCGCTGGTCGGCCGGCAGGTCGCGGGGCAGGTTGCGGTCCCAGTCCAGGGCGATCCAGGCCTTGATGAAGTCCGGGTCGTAATGCTCGGTGTCGGCGAGCATCAGGTAAGCCTTGAGGCCCTCGTAGAGAAAGTCCGAGTTGCCGCCGCCGTGCAGTTGCTCTTCGATGCGCGTCACCAGGCGTGGCGCGAACACGGCGATCAACAGTTTGCGGTACACGCTGGCGGACTCGGCTTCGAGCATATCGCCCTGGTACAGCCCCAGCCCTTCGGACCAGCTCGGCGAATCCCCCGCCAGGTTCTTCACGGCGTTGAGCAACGGCAGCACGGCGAGCACTTCCCGCTGTGCCGGGCTCAGGTTCTGGACGGTCTGGCCCAGGGGCGCGACCTTCTGATCGACCTGGGCGATATACGCCTGGTTGGCGCGATAGCTCACCCACCACAGGCTGCTGACCACCACCACCAGCGCGACGGTGGCCGCCAAAACGCCACGGGCGATCCACTTGCGGCGCCGCTCGACTTTCGGGTTCACCCCCACCAGGCCGCGCTCTGCAAAGGCCACGGCGGTGAAGAGTTTTTCGATGAAGTAACTGCGCCCGGTGCCGCTCTGGCGCGCCAGGTGCTGGCGGTCCAGGTTCATGCTCTGGGCCATGGCACCGATCAGGCGGTCAATCGGGCTGCCTTCCTGGGTGCCGCTGGTGAAGTACACGCCACGCAGCAACACGCGTTCTTCAAAGGCATTGGGTTTGAACACGCCTTCCAGGAAGCTTTGCAGGCAATCTTTCAACGCGCCGAACTGCTGCGGGAAGCCGTAGATCAGGTCGCGCCGTGCCGGGTCGCGTTCCTGTTGCAAGCGCTCGACCAGGCGTTCGTTGAGGCGCTGCTCCAGGCCGGCGAATTCGCTTTGCAGGTGCGCCAGCGGGCTGTCGCTGTTTTTGCCGTCGTCCAGGGCAAAGGTCATGCCCCACACCTGGGCGCGCTCTTCCTTGCTCAGGTTGTCGAAGAACTCCATGAAGCCTGGCACCAGGTCGAGCTTGGTGAGCATCAGGTAGATGGGGAAACGCACGCCCAGCTGCGTATACAGCTCCTGGATGCGCAAGCGAATCGCGGCGGCATGGGCAGCGCGCTCGGCGTCGGTGCCCAGCAGCAGATCCGAGAGGCTGATGGCGATAAACGCACCGTCGATAGGCCGGCGCGCACGCTGCTTTTTCAGCAGGTCGAGAAAGCCCAGCCAGGCGGCTTTATCCACCGTGGAGTTGCTGTCCTGTGTGGTATAGCGGCCCGCGGTGTCGAGCAATACGGCCTGGTCGGTAAACCACCAGTCGCAGTTGCGCGTGCCCCCCACACCCCGCACCGCACCGGCGCCCAATTGCGCCGCCAGCGGGAAATGCAGCCCGGAATTGACCAGCGCGGTGGTCTTGCCCGAACCCGGTGGGCCGATGATCACGTACCACGGCAACTCATAGAGGTTGCGGCGCTCGTCGCCGCCCAGCTTGGCTTTTTTCAGCAGTGCCAAGGCTTCGTCCATGCGCTGGCGCAGGGTGGACAGCTCTTCGGCGGTCGCGACGCTGTTGGGGTCGACCGGGGTTTCTGCGGCCAGGCTGCGCATCACTTCGGCGGCCTGGCGACGGGCCTGGATGATGCGGAACACGCGGTAGGCCACCCACAGCGCAAACACCAGCACGATCAGCGCCCAACGGCGCCCTTCGGGCACCAGCACGTCCAGCAGCGGGCCAACAAACCAGATGATCAGGCTCAGGGCAATCAGGCCCAGCACGGGGATCACCCAGCGAATCATGAAACTGAAAAACGCCTTCACTCGACGCCCTCCGCCAATACGGTGATTTCAACCCGACCATTGCGGGCACGGCCTTCGGCAGTACTGTTGGTGGCCAGCGGCTCGGTGTCGCTGCGGCCTTCGGCACTGAAGCGCTCGGCCTGGCCGGTCTTGGCCGCCAGAATTTCCAGCACCGACTTGGCCCGGGCTTCGGACAACGCCCAGTTGGACGGGAAGCGCAACGTGGCAATCGGGCGATTGTCGCTGTGCCCGGTGACACGCACCTGGCCCTTGACCTTGCGGATGGCATCAGCGATGCGCAGCATCAGCGGCTGGTAGTCATCGACGATGCTGGAGCTGGCCGAGGCGAACAGCTCATCGCCACGGATGGTCACGACAGAGCGGTCAACCTTGTCTTCCACCGCCACGCGGCCGGCCTTGATGTCGTCGGCCAGGAACCCAGCCAGGCGCGGGCGGTCGATCACTTTGGGCTGAACCACCGGACGGTCGATGGCCTGCACCGGGATCTCGCCCAGGGCATGGATGTTCTTGAACACCGGCTCGGCGTCCGAGGCCAGCTTCAGGCGCAGACCGAACAGCAACGCCAACAGCAGCGCCAAGCCAATCGCCACGGCGATCCACGGCGGCATGAATTGCGCCAGGCGATCACGGGCCACGGTCACACCGCGCCAGTGCGGTGACAGCTCACGCTCGTGTTCGCCACGGGCGCTGCGAATCGCCGCGGCGGTGCGCTCGCGCAAGGTTTCCAACTGGCTGCGCCCGTCAGTCATCACGCGGTAACGCCCTTCAAAACCCAGGCACATGCACAGGTACAACAGCTCCAGCAGGTACAGACGCTCCCGTGGGCTTTGCAGGCAGTGGTCAAGCAACTGGAAAACCTTTTCGCCACCCCAGGCTTCGTTGTGCACGGTGATCAGCAGGCTCTGTTTACCCCAATCGCTGGTGCTGCCCCACGGCGTGCTCAGCACCGCTTCATCCAAGGCGGTGCACAGCGCGTAACGGGCCAACAGCACTTCATTGCGTGCCACACCGGCGGCTTCGGCGCGTTCTTCGAACTGGCGCAGGTACGCCAGCAACTGCGCACGCAGGCTGGCCGGCGCGGGGTGGGCGATGGTGTTGCGCAGCCGCGTCAACAACGCCAGCAACGGGCCGGCGGCGCTTTCCAGCGGGTTGAGGCCCTGGCTCTTGCCGGTGAGGATCGGCGCAGCCGGCATCGACAGCGGCGCAGGTTCGGCACGCGAGGGTGCAGGCTCTCGGCCACCCGGGCGCGGCATGAACTGGGTGCGGTCATCATCATTGGGATGCATCGCCAATTATCCTCGGATCGCCCAGAAGGCCAGGTTCAAGCCCGGGAACTGCCCGGCGATATGGAAGGCGAAACCGCCGGAATTATTCAGCTGCTGCCAGTACTCGCTGCCACGGTCCAGCTCGTAGTAGGTGCTGCCGGCGTGGTAAGGCAATTGGCGTGGCGCCACCGGCAATGGCAGCAGGCCGATGCCCGGCAGTTGCAGGTTGACCATGTCGCGGATGTGCTCCACCGAGCCAACCTTGCTCTGCTGGCCGAAACGCGCACGCAGGGTTTCGCCGGGCACATCGGCGCGCACCACGAGGATGAAACTGGCGTTGTCGAGCAGGGTCTTGTCGGCCAGCATCGCCACATGGATGCCGTAGGCTTTCTCCACGATCGGGATCGGCGTGGCCTTGCTGTCGATCAGCATCGACAGCGCTTCACGCAGAGCCGCCATCACCGGCATAAAGCTCAGGGCCAGGTCGTCGTGCTGGTACTGCGGGTATTCGTGGGGACGGCGGCCGGAGGTTGAGAAGGTGGAAAATTCACCGGCCAGACTGACCAGTTCGCTAAAAAAGCGCTCCGGGTGCAACGGGCTCAACTGGCTGAAGTGCTGGATCAGCGGCTGGGCGCGGTTGACCAGTTGCAGCAGCATGAAGTCGGCGATCTCCGAGGCACCACCGGCACCCGAAGCCACCACGCGACCGGCCAGCGCTTCGCCACGCTGGTGCAACAGGCCCAGCAGTTCGCTGCGAAAGGCCGTCAGCGGTTTGCTCGCAGCCACGTCCAGCACCGGCGGGATGTAGGTGTCATCGAGCACCAATGCGCGGTCGGCGCGTTTTTCCTTGATGCGTACCAGGCCGATGGCGGCGTAGTCGCTGATGCCATCCTGCGCTGTCAGCAGGCGCAATGCCCGCGACCCCACTGCCACCGGTGCACGGTTTTCGAACAGGGCGTTGTCGTCGCGCACTTCGCGCACCTGGCTCACGTAGCGCGCCGCTTCCAGGGCTTCACCCTCGTCCACCGTGTCACGGGCACCGGCGCGCTTGAGCGGCAGGGCCAGGTACACCAGGCCGTCGCGCAGGTTGTCGTCGATGTTCAACGGGCTCGGCGCCAGGTCGTCCTGGGGAATATTGAACGGCGTGCCATCGGGCAACAGGCCGCGGGCCGACACAATCGCCAGCTTGCCCTGGGCCAGCAGGCCTTGGTCGATCAACAGCTCGGAGAAACCCCAGGCACCCGCCGATAACGGGCGGCTGCGGGCGTCGATCAGGTTTTCCAGGTAACGGTCATGCTGCTGGAAGTGCTGCGTTCCGATGAACATGCCTTCCGACCAGACCACGCGATTGTTCCAGGACATGGGGGCTCCGATTGCTTGTTATTGGGCTGGGCTGGATGGGGAAGCCACGACGTCGGCGCGCACGGCATGCACGTCGAGGCTGATCTGGTATTCGCTGTATTGGCGCGGCGGCACGTTGATGACCGTGCGCCATTGCGCACGGTCCAACTCGCGGTAGCCCACCAGCAGGCCGATCTGGCGCGTGGACGGGTCGAGGTCGCGCTGCACGCTCAGTTGTTGGCCGGGCTGCACCATCACTTCGTCCTGGTCCAGCAGGTCCAGGCCCAGGGTGGATTGCGCCCGGTCCGCCAGGGCGAAGTAATCGGAGCGTGAAAAGGTAGCGGCGTTTTTCAATTCGAAAATGCGCACCCGCACCGGCGCGGCCTGGCCGTTGGCACCGGGGTTAAGCCCGGCAATCGCGTGAAAGTGCAATTCGACGGCGGCCGTGTCGGCTTCGGCCTCGGCAGCCGCCTGGGGTTTGACCGCGTCGTTGGCACACGCCGTCAGCAGCAGCGCGGTAGCGGCGGCGAGTAAAAACCTGGGAATCATCCTGCGTCCTCAATGACGTATTTAGCTATCCGTTTTATCCATTAGTGCGAGGCGTTTTCAGCCTCGCTGTCGTGCACTGTGTTCTTCGTAGGCCCGGCTGAATTCGCGACCGAACAGGTCCTGGAAATCGTCCTGGGCCTCGCGGGAAATGTTGCTGTAGAGCTCGGTAAACTGCTGCCAGTACTGGGCCTGACGCGAACCGTTGAACAGACTGGAGAGGCCGCCGGGCTTGCCCATGCGCTCCTCCAATTGCGCCGGTTCAAAGCGCGTGAGCAGGTGTTTGATCGCCGCTTCCACGCCAGCCATCACGGCCAACTGGTGGGCGCGAAGGTCGTCGAAACTGTCACGTACGGCGAGGTCCGGCGCCATGAACGCCTGGTTGCCATGACGCAGCAACAGCAGTAACGCTTCATCGGCATTCGGGGCGAATTTCAACGGGTTGTTTTCGGCGGGGCGGATCATCGTCTGCTGCATGCGGAACTCGCCCTTGAGGCTGGCACGGGCACGCAATACGTCGATCAAGCCCTCGACCATCAACCGGTAGCTGCGGCCGATGCTTTCCATCTGCGCGCAGGCGTCGGCTTTGTCCAGGCGCAACTGGTCCAGGCCCGCACCCCGTAGGAAGGCTTGCAGGAGGTCCGGTTGTGGCTCGGCATTGGCCACGGGGAGCGCAACAGGCTCGACCACAGGTGGCGGCGGGATGATCGGGTCTGGGGCGGGCGCAGCATTGACCACGGGCGCGGGCGCGTCGCCGAACAGGTCCCAGTCTTCGGGAATCACCGAGCCTTGCACCGCCGGCCTTTCGGGTGCCGGTACGGCCACCGGAGCCGGGGGGCGAAAATCGTGTTGCTCGGACGGCACATGGTCCGCCACGGTGGGCGGCGGCACGGCGGTGGGGCTGAGGAAGTCGAACAGGTCGGGCAGGGTTTCCATGGCCGAGGCGCCCTGGAATTGCGGGGCGATCATCGGCGTGGGCGCAGGCTGGCTCACCACGGCGCCCATCAGCGCTTCAAAGCTGTTGGGTGAGTCACCGGCAAATGGCTGGCTGTCGATGGCCTGCACGTTGAAATCGATACGCGCCTGGATTTCGTAATCACCGATGCGGATCAACTCACCGTCTTGCAACGGCTCGCTGTTACCGCGACGCATACGAATACCCGCCTTGACCAATTCCACACCATTGGTGCTGTTATCGGTTAAGTAGTAACGGCCATCTTTGTATTGAATAACGCAATGTTGCGAAGAGACGAGACGCTCGGGGTCGGGCAATACCCAGTCATTCTCAGAACTGCGGCCAATAGCCATCACGCCCTGATCCATGGACTTTTCGGGGCATTGCCCAGGGGTGATCTTGTGATAACTAGTGATAGTCAAACACAGCGACATCTTGCCTCCTTGCTGATACATCGCGCGCAGTCTACCCAGGAGGCAGTGCCACCCTGGAGAGTCCCGTCCTGTCGTACAAACGACCGCCAAAATCTGCTTTTACCAGCATGATCGCTGATCTTAACTGGCTTCCATGACAAAAATCCGCTCTGGGCGCGCCTTTCGACCCGCCAGTCGCGCAGGTTGTTAAACACCGCACATCTGTCACAGAGGGCGAATAGCTTACCTTGACAAGCCATAACTACTACACCAAAAATGCACAACTTCTTGAACATCAGTGATGGCGCAGTAGTGGCACGCTGAGTATATGACCAAGAAAACATGCAAAGTTCATTACGCAACTAGTGCATGCATTGCCCGCCGTCCAGCGGGCCGATAAGGAGATCGAATTCAGTGGATGTGCCGTTGCTGCTCACCGCCGTTTCCGCGACGTCGCCCTGTGGCGAGGACATGGAATATGACGCGCAATTTCTGCAGTTGGAACGTGATGCCAAGGGCCAACCCGAACGCAGCATGGGCGACTCGATCCTGCCCGCTGAGCCGCCCGAGTGGCGCAGCATCCAGCAGCAAAGCCTCGACCTGTTGCAGCGCAGCAAAGACCTGCGCATCACCCACTTTCTGCTGCAAAGCACCCTCGCCCTCCAAGGTGTGGCCGGGCTGGCCGAAGTCCTCACGCTGATCGACGCCTTGTTGCGCCAATACTGGGCCGAGCTGCACCCGCGCCTGGATGCCGACGATGACAACGACCCCACCGTGCGCATCAACGCCCTTACCGGCCTGACCTGCGAGACCAATATCCGTCTGCTGCGCGAAAGCATCCTCACACGCTCGCGCACCTTCGGGCCCGTGACCCTGCGCGCAGCGCTCAACGCCAGCGGCCTGCAAAGTTTTGCCGATGAGCAGTTGGGCAACCAGCAACTCAATGCCGCGTTCCTGGACAGCGACCCCGAACAACTGCAAGCCACCCGTGACGCCTTGAGCGCGGCGCGTGCGGCGTGCGAGGCCATTGAGCAACAGGTCAATGACCAAGTCGGTTCCGCCCAGGGCGTGGACCTCAGCGCCTTGAAGCAGCCGCTCAAACAGGCCCTGCAACTGCTCAACCAAGCGGTGCCAGGCACCGACAGCAGCAGCGATCCCGAGGCCGTCAGTGAAGACAATGCCCCCTCGGTCGATAACGCCGCCGCGCCCGCAGCCCCTCGCCCTTCTGGCGACATCGCCACCCGCGACGATGTGCTGCGCAGCCTCGACAAAATCCTCGCGTACTACACCCGCCACGAGCCTTCGAGCCCGCTGCCGGTGTTGTTGAACCGAGCCAAGAATCTGGTGCATGCCGACTTTGCGGCCATCGTGCGCAATCTGATTCCCGATGGCATGTCCCAATTTGAAAACCTGCGCGGCCCCGACAGCGAGTAAGCCGCCGGACCGTGCAGTAACAACACCGTCGCTCAAGCGACCAGGAGCAGCAACGTGGCGAAGCAAAGTTCTCAGAAATTCATCGCGCGCAACCGTGCGCCTCGAGTGCAGATCGAGTACGACGTCGAGCTTTACGGCGCCGAGAAAAAGGTCCAGCTGCCCTTCGTAATGGGCGTGATGGCCGACCTCGCCGGCAAGCCTGCCGAGCCGCTGGCACCCGTGGCCGACCGCAAGTTCCTTGAGGTGGACGTCGACAACTTCGACTCGCGCCTCAAGGCCATGCAGCCACGCGTCGCGTTCCACGTACCCAATGAGCTGACCGGCGAAGGCAACCTGAGCCTGGACATCACCTTCGAAAGCATGGACGACTTCAGCCCGGCCGCTGTGGCGCGCAAGGTCGATTCCCTGAACCAGCTGCTCGAAGCCCGCACCCAATTGGCCAACCTGCTGACCTACATGGACGGCAAGACTGGCGCTGAAGAAATCATCATGAAGGCGATCAAGGACCCGGCATTGCTTCAGGCACTTGCCAGTGCGCCCAAGCCTGCAGGGGAGCAGTAATCATGACGGACAATACCGCCCGCGAAGGCAGCCAGATCCTGGGTACCACCGAAGAAGCCAGCGAGTTCGCGAACCTGCTGCTGCAAGAATTCAAACCCAAGACCGAGCGTGCCCGCGAAGCCGTTGAAACCGCGGTGCGCACCCTGGCTGAACAGGCCCTGGCGCAAACCGACCTGGTGTCCAACGACGCGATCAAGTCGATCGAATCAATCATCGCCGCCATCGACGCCAAGCTCACCGCCCAGGTCAACCAGATCATCCACCACCAGGATTTCCAACAACTGGAAAGCGCCTGGCGTGGCCTGCATTACCTGGTCAATAACACCGAGAGCGATGAGCAACTGAAGATTCGCGTGCTCAACATCTCCAAGCCAGACCTGCACAAGACCCTGAAGAAATTCAAGGGCACTGCATGGGACCAGAGCCCGATCTTCAAGAAGATGTACGAAGAAGAATACGGCCAGTTCGGTGGCGAGCCTTACGGCTGCCTGGTGGGTGACTACTACTTCGACCAGTCGCCGCCCGATGTGGAACTGCTGGGCGAGCTGTCGAAAGTCTGCGCCGCCATGCACTCGCCGTTCATCGCTGCGGCCTCGCCGACTGTGATGGGCATGGGCTCGTGGCAGGAACTGTCGAACCCACGCGACCTGACCAAGATCTTCACCACCCCGGAATACGCCGGCTGGCGCTCGCTGCGTGAATCGGAAGACTCGCGCTACATCGGCCTGACCATGCCGCGCTTCCTGGCACGCCTGCCGTACGGCGCCAAGACCGATCCGGTGGAAGCCTTCGCTTTCGAAGAAAACACCGACGGCGCCGACAGCTCCAAGTACACCTGGGCCAACGCCGCCTACGCCATGGCGGTGAACATTAACCGTTCGTTCAAGCACTACGGCTGGTGCTCGCGTATCCGTGGCATCGAGTCTGGCGGTGAAGTGGAAAACCTGCCGGCCCACACGTTCCCTACCGATGACGGTGGCGTGGACATGAAGTGCCCGACCGAAATCGCCATCAGCGACCGCCGTGAAGCGGAACTGGCGAAGAACGGTTTCATGCCGCTGCTGCACAAGAAAAACACCGACTTCGCCGCGTTCATTGGCGCCCAGTCGCTGCAGAAACCTGCCGAATACGACGACCCGGACGCCACCGCCAACGCCAACCTGGCCGCGCGCCTGCCGTACCTGTTCGCCACGTGCCGTTTCGCTCACTACTTGAAGTGCATCGTGCGCGACAAGGTCGGCTCCTTCAAAGAGAAGGACGAAATGCAGCGCTGGTTGCAGGACTGGATCCTCAACTACGTCGACGGCGACCCGGCACACTCCACCGAAACCACCAAGGCCCAGCACCCGTTGGCAGCCGCCGAAGTGATCGTGGAAGAAGTCGAAGGCAACCCGGGGTATTACAACTCCAAGTTCTACCTGCGCCCGCACTATCAGCTTGAAGGGCTGACGGTGTCGTTGCGTTTGGTATCGAAGCTGCCTTCGGCAAAAAGCGCCTAATTAACCGGACCGGCTCGCTTCCTGTAGGAGCGAGCTTGCTCGCGAAAAACTTAAAGACGCCGCGCTCATTCAGGATGCCAGCGTCATCGTTAACGACCTTCGCGAGCAAGCTCGCTCCTACAGGGGTCGGGGACGTCAACACATTCGTGGCCTGAGCCACACAGGGAGAAAACATGGCTGTTGATATTTTCATCAAGATCGGCGACATCAAGGGCGAGTCCATGGACAAGGCCCACAAGGACGAAATCGATGTGTTGAACTGGAGCTGGGGCATGTCCCAGTCCGGCAACATGCACGTCGGCGGTGGCGGTGGTGCGGGCAAGGTGAATATCCAGGACCTGTCGCTGACCAAATACGTCGACAAGGCTTCGCCCAACCTGATGATGCACTGCGCCAGCGGCAAGCACATCGACAAGGTCAAGCTGACCGTGCGCAAGGCCGGTGGCGAGAGCCAGGTCGAGTACATGGTGATCAACCTGGAAGAAGTGCTGGTCACCTCCTTGAGCACCGGCGGTTCGGGCAGCGATGATCGCCTGACCGAAAACGTCACCCTGAACTTCGCCCAAGTGATGGTCGACTACCAGCCGCAGAAAGCCGACGGCACCAAAGACGGCGGCGCGATCAAGTTCGGCTGGAACATCCGTTCCAACACCAAACGCTGATAGCCCTTGTGGCCGTGGCCCGGTGCCACGGCCATTGTGTCCCTCTCGCAACTTGTCCGTGGAGCTGCTTTGGTGGTAACTGAAATCGCTTCCCGCGACCGTCTGCAACCGTCCCTGTTGGACCGGTTGACCGACGACGACCCGACCAACCCCAAGGAAAGCGCCGACAAACGCGTGCTGTCCCTGACCCAATTGAAGGCCTCGGTGCTGCGTGACCTGGCGTGGTTGCTTAACACCACCTCGTTACTCGATACCGATGCCACGCTGCACACCCCGGCCGGTACGTCGGTGGTCAATTACGGCCTGCCGGCACTGGCGGGCAACAGCGCTTCGAGCGTTGATATCAAAGCCCTGGAAGCCTTGATTTACCAGGCCATCGCCACTTTCGAGCCGCGTATTTTGCGCCACACATTGCGGGTCAAGGCGCGCATGGGCCATGGCGAGATGAACCACAACGCCCTGAGTTTCGAGATTGAAGGCGACCTGTGGGCACAGCCGGTGCCGTTGCGTTTGCTGTTGCAGACCGACGTGGACCTGGAGTCCGGCCATGTGCGCGTGCTCAATGCCGACCAGCGGAGACGCCCATGAACCCGCGCCTGCTGGAGCTGTACAACCAGGAACTGCACCACGTGCGCGAAAGCGCCGCCGAGTTCGCCAAGGAATACCCGAAGATCGCCAGTCGGCTGACCCTGTCCGGTATGGACTGCGCCGACCCGTACGTCGAACGCTTGCTTGAAGGCTTCGCCTATCTCACCGCCCGCGTGCAGCTCAAGCTCGACGCCGAGTACCCGACCTTCACCCATAACCTGTTGGAAATCGCCTACCCGCACTACCTGGCGCCGACGCCGTCGATGACCGTGGTGCAATTGCAGACCGACCCCGATGAAGGCTCCTTGGCCGGCGGTTTCCCGTTGCCCCGTGACACGGTGCTGCGGGCCGCCCTGGGCCGTGAAACCCAGACCTGCTGCGAGTACCGCACCGCGCACCCGGTGACGCTGTGGCCGTTGCAGGTCAGCAACGCCGAATATTTCGGCAACCCCGCCGCCGTGCTCGGCCGCCTGGCCGCCAGCGAGCCAAAAGCCAAGGCCGGTCTGCGCCTGACCCTGCGCACCGGTGCCGAGCTGCCGTTCAACAGCCTCGACCTGGACACCTTGCCGCTGTACCTGAGCGGCGCCGATGAACAACCGTTTCGCCTCTACGAACAACTGCTGGGCAATGCCTGCGCGGTGTTTGCGCGCCAGCCCGGTGGCGATTGGGTCGAGCGCCTGCCCCAGGGCGCGTTGCGCTCGCGGGGCTTCGACGATGCCGATGCCGCCATGCCGGTGGTGGCGCGGGCGTTCCAGGGCTATCGCCTGTTGCAGGAGTACTTTGCCCTGCCCCATCGCTTCCTGTTCGTTGAATTTGCCGAGTTGAGCCGTGCGGTCAAACGCTGTGACGCCCAGGAGCTGGAACTGATCGTGCTGTTTGACCGCCACGAGCCGAGCCTGGAAGGCAGTGTCGGCGCGGCGCAGTTCTTGCCGTTCTGCACGCCCGCCATCAACCTGTTCCCCAAGCGCGTGGACCGTATCCACTTGTCCGACCGGGTCAATGAACACCACGTGATCGCCGACCGTACCCGGCCAATGGATTTCGAGATTCATTCCTTGAGCGGCATCACTGGCCATGGCACCGGGCCGGAGCAGCCGTTCTTGCCGTTCTATGCCGTGCGCGATCCGTCGCGCTATGGCCGCGACCAGGCCTATTACAGCGTGCGCCGCGAGCCGCGGGTGCTGTCCAGCGACCAACGCCGCAATGGCCCGCGCTCCACGTATGTGGGCAGTGAAACCTTCGTCAGCCTGGTGGACAGCCGCCAGGCACCGTATCGCCATGACCTGCGCCAACTGGGCGTGACGGCGCTGTGCACCAACCGCGACCTGCCGCTGTTCATGAGCGTGGGCAACGGCAAGACCGACTTCACCCTGGCCGACAGTGCGCCGGTACTGGCCGTGCGGTGCGTCGCCGGGCCAAGTCGCCCGCGTGCCAGCCATGCGCATGACGCCAAGGCCTGGCGCCTGATCAGCCAGTTGTCGCTCAACTACCTGTCCTTGAGCGAACAGGGCCAGGGCGCCGGCGCCTTGCGCGAACTGCTGCGCCTGTACGGCGACAGCAATGACGCCGCCCTGCAATTGCAGATCGAAGGCCTGCGCGAAGTCAGCAGCAAGGCGGTGACTCGACGCCTGCCGATGCCGGGCCCGATTGTGTTTGGCCGCGGCCTGGAAATCACCCTGGAGTTCGATGAAAACGCGTTTCGCGGCACCGGCGTGTTCCTGCTCGGTGCGGTGCTGGAGCGCTTCCTGGCACGCTACGTGTCGATCAACAGCTTTACCGAGACGGTGATCCGTACCACCGAACGCGGTGAGATCATGCGATGGAAAGCCAAGCCCGGACGGCGTCCGACCCTGTGAGAACCCTGGACGCGATGCACCAGGAGCCCTGGGAATATGACTTCTTCCAGGCATTGCGGCTCATCGAGTGCGAAACGCCCGAGCTGCCACGCCTGGGCCATTCCCTGCGCCTGGCCGATGATCCGCTGCGCCTGGGGCAGCAGGCCGATTGCACCTTCGCACCCGCCACCCTTGCCTCGGTCGAGCCAGGAGGCGATGGCAAGCCGGCGCGGTTGGAGCAGTTCTTCTTCGGCCTCGGCGGCCCCAACGGCCCGCTGCCGCTGCACATCACCGAGTACGTGCGCGAGCGCCAGCGCAACAACGCCGACAGCACCAGCAAGCAGTTCCTGGATGTGTTCCACCATCGCCTGCTGACTCTGTTCTATCGGGCCTGGGCCGAGGCGCGGCCTACCGTCAGCCATGACCGCCCGGACGATGACTACTGGTCCGCCCGCCTCGCCGCCCTGAGTGGCCGCGGAATGCCGAGCCTGCTCAATCAAGGGCTGATCCCCGATACCGCAAAGCTGCATTACAGCGGCCATCTGTCGGCGCAAACCCGCTACCCGGATGGCTTGAAAGCGATCCTGGGCGAGTACTTCGGCCTGCCGGTAGAGATTGAAGAGTATGTCGGCCAATGGCTTGAACTGCCCGAACGCAGCCGGGTGGGGGTCAGCGCCAACCAATTGGGCGTGGACTTCTGCCTGGGCAGCCACGTGTGGGACCGCCAGCACAAATTCCGCATCCGCCTGGGCCCGCTCACGCTGGATGACTACATGGGCATGCTGCCCGGCCAACAGCCGTTCAACGAGCTGGTGGCGTGGGTGGCCGAGTACCTGGGCCATGAATTGGACTGGGACTTGAACCTGGTTTTGCAACAACCCGAAGTACCGGCGCTGCAACTCAACGGCCAGTTCCGCCTGGGCTTCAACACCTGGCTCGGCCAACCTGCGCATGACGCCAACGACCTAATCCTGGCCCGGCATTACGCCGACCACGCCACCACCTCAAGGAATCCAGAGCATGGGTGAAATCAGTCGCGCCGCACTGTTCGGCAAACTCAACAGCGTGGCCTACAAGGCCATCGAAGCCGCCACCGTGTTCTGCAAATTGCGGGGCAATCCGTATGTGGAACTGGCCCACTGGTTTCACCAGTTGTTGCAACTGCAGGACTCGGACCTGCACCGCATCATCCGCCAGTTCAATGTGGAACCAGCACGCCTGGCCCGCGACCTCACCGAAGCCCTGGATCGCCTGCCGCGCGGTTCCACGTCGATCACCGACCTGTCCTCCCATGTGGAAGAGGCCGTAGAACGCGGCTGGGTGTATGGCAGCCTGATGTTTGGCGAAAGCCAGGTGCGCACCGGTTATCTGGTGCTGGGCATCTTGAAGACGCCGAGCCTGCGCCATGCGCTGCTGGGCTTGTCCGGCGAGTTCGACAAAATCAAGGCCGAAGCCTTGAGCGAACGTTTTGATGAATACGTCGGTGACTCGCCGGAAAATGCCTTGAGCGCCAGCGATGGCTTCAATGCCGGTGTCCCTGGCGAGGCCAGCGGGGCCATGGCGCCCAGCGCGATGGGCAAGCAGGAAGCGCTCAAGCGTTTCACTGTAGACCTGACCGAACAGGCCCGCAGCGGCAAGCTCGACCCCATCGTGGGCCGTGACGAGGAGATTCGCCAACTGGTGGATATCCTCATGCGTCGGCGCCAGAACAACCCGATCCTCACCGGTGAGGCCGGGGTGGGCAAGACCGCCGTGGTCGAAGGTTTCGCCCTGCGCATCGTTGCCGGTGACGTACCGCCTGCGCTCAAGGACGTGGAGCTGCGCAGCCTCGACGTGGGCCTGTTGCAAGCCGGCGCCAGCATGAAAGGCGAGTTCGAACAGCGCCTGCGCCAGGTCATCGAAGACGTGCAGGCCTCGCCCAAGCCGATCATCCTGTTTATCGACGAAGCCCATACCCTGGTGGGTGCCGGTGGCGCTGCCGGCACCGGTGACGCGGCCAACCTGCTCAAGCCTGCCCTGGCCCGTGGCACCTTGCGTACCGTAGCTGCCACTACCTGGGCCGAATACAAAAAGCACATCGAGAAAGACCCGGCCCTGACCCGCCGCTTCCAGGTGGTGCAGGTTGCCGAACCGTCGGAAGACAAGGCATTGCTGATGATGCGCGGCGTGGCTTCCACCATGGAAAAACACCACCAGGTGCAGATCCTCGACGAAGCCCTGGAAGCCTCGGTGAAGCTCTCCCACCGCTACATTCCGGCGCGTCAGTTGCCGGACAAATCCGTGAGCCTGCTGGACACCGCCTGTGCCCGCGTCGCTATCAGCCTGCACGCGGTGCCAGCGGAAGTGGACGACAGCCGTCGCCGTATCGAGGCCCTGGAAACCGAGCTGCAAATCATCGCCCGTGAGCATGCGATCGGCATCGCCACGGGTACGCGCCAGAGCAACAGCGAAGCCTTGTTGAGCGCCGAGCGCGAGCGCCTGGCGACCCTGGAAAGCCGTTGGGCTGAAGAAAAAGCCTTGGTGGATGAACTGCTCGCCACCCGTGCCACCTTGCGCGAAAAAGCCGGCGTGGTGGACAGCGGCAACGATGCATTGCGTGCGCAATTGGTCGACCTGCAACAACGCCTCACCATCCTGCAAGGCGAAACCCCGTTGATCCTGCCGACCGTGGATTACCAGGCCGTGGCCTCAGTGGTCGCCGACTGGACTGGCATCCCGGTGGGCCGCATGGCGCGCAATGAACTGGAGACTGTGCTCAACCTCGACCAGCACTTGAAGAAACGCATCATAGGCCAGGACCATGCCCTGCAGATGATCGCCAAGCGCATCCAGACCTCCCGCGCCGGCCTCGACAACCCGAGCAAGCCGATTGGCGTGTTCATGCTGGCCGGCACCTCGGGTGTGGGCAAGACCGAAACCGCCCTGGCTCTGGCCGAAGCCATGTACGGCGGCGAGCAGAACGTCATCACCATCAACATGAGCGAGTTCCAGGAAGCCCACACCGTGTCCACGCTCAAGGGCGCACCTCCGGGCTATATCGGCTACGGCGAAGGCGGTGTGCTGACCGAAGCGGTACGGCGCAAACCCTACAGCGTGGTGCTGCTGGATGAGGTGGAGAAAGCCCACCCGGACGTGCACGAGATTTTCTTCCAGGTGTTCGACAAGGGCGTGATGGAAGACGGCGAAGGCCGGGTGATCGACTTCAAGAACACCCTGATCCTGCTGACCACCAATGCCGGTACCGAGCTGATCTCACACGTCTGCAAGGATCCTGCGAACATCCCCGAGCCCGAGGAAATCGCCAAGGCCCTGCGCCAGCCGCTGCTGGAGATTTTCCCACCGGCCTTGCTCGGCCGCCTGGTGACCATCCCGTACTACCCGCTGAGCGACGAGATGCTCAAGGCGATCACGCGCCTGCAACTGAACCGCATCAAGAAGCGTGTGGAGAACACCCATAAAGTCGCGTTCGAGTATGACGACGCCGTGGTCGACCTGATCGTCTCGCGCTGCACCGAGACTGAAAGCGGCGGACGCATGATCGATACCATCCTCACCAACAGCCTGCTGCCGGACATGAGCCGCGAGTTCCTCACGCGCATGTTGGAAGGCAAGGCATTGGCGGGAGTGCGGATCAGCAGTCGGGATAATGAATTGCACTACGACTTCAGCGACGCGGCATAAACGCCGCAATGCCTGACACCTGTAGGAGCGAGCTCGCTCGCGAAGAACCCGAGGTCGCCGCGTTCACTCTGAATGCCCGCGTCATCGTTGACGACCTTCGCGAGCAAGCTCGCTCCTACCGTTGAAACTGACGGATGAAATGATGCTATTCAACCAAGCCTCACGCCTGGCCAAGATCACCAGCCCCCTCGGGCCGGATGTGCTGCTGCTCAATGAAATGGGCGGCGGTGAAGAGCTGGGCCGGCTGTTCAACTATGAGCTGCAACTGACGTCCCTGGACGCCAACATCGACCTCAACCAGTTGCTGGGCAAACCGATGAGCGTCGGCCTGCAACTGGCCGACGGTGGCGAACGGTACTTTCATGGCATCGTCGCGCGCTGCAGCCAGAACATCGACCAAGGCCAGTTCGCCAGTTATCAGGCCACCCTGCGCCCATGGCTGTGGTTGCTCAGCCGAACCTCCGACTGCCGCATCTTCCAGAACCTGAGCATCCCGCAGATCATCAAGCAGGTGTTCCGTGACCTGGGTTTTTCCGACTTCGAAGACGCCCTCAGCCGGCCGTATCGCGAGTGGGAATACTGCGTGCAGTACCGCGAGACCAGCTTCGATTTCGTCAGCCGGCTGATGGAACAGGAAGGCATCTACTACTTCTTCCGCCATGAACAGGACCGCCATGTGCTGGTGCTGGCCGACGCCTATGGCGCCCACACCAGCGTGCCCGGCTATGCGTCGATCCCTTACTACCCCAAGGACGAGCAACAGCGTGAACGCGACCATATGCACAACTGGCACCTGGCGCAGGAGGTGCAGCCGGGCTCGCTGGAGCTGAACGACTACGACTTCCAGCGCCCCAGCGCGAGCATCGATGTGCGCTCGGCCATGCCGCGCCCGCACACCGCCGGTGACTATCCGCTGTACGACTACCCCGGCACGTACGTGCAAAGCGCCGACGGCGAACACTATGCGCGCACCCGCATCGAAGCCCTGCAAACCCTGCATGAACAGATCGAGTTCAGCGGCAACGCGCGCGGCCTGGGCTCGGGCCATCTGTTCAGCCTCACCGGCTTCAGCCGCCAGGACCAGAACCGCGAATACCTGATCGTCGGTTGCCGCTACTTCATCGTGCAGGAAAGCCTGGAAAGCGGTGGCGGTTCAGGCTCGGCGCAGTTTGAAAGCAGCCTGACCTGCATCGACGCCCAACAGAGTTTCCGCCCACTGGCCAACACCCACCGCCCCATCGTCAAAGGCCCGCAGACCGCGGTGGTGGTGGGCCCCAAGGGCGAGGAAATCTGGACCGACCAGTATGGCCGCGTGAAGGTGCACTTCTACTGGGACCGCCACGACCAATCCAACGAGAACAGCTCGTGCTGGATTCGTGTGTCGCAATCCTGGGCCGGCAAGAACTGGGGTTCGATGCAGATTCCACGCATCGGCCAGGAAGTGATCGTCAGCTTCCTCGAAGGCGACCCCGACCGGCCGATCATCACCGGCCGCGTCTACAACGCAGAGCAGACGGTGCCCTACGATTTGCCAGAGAACGCCACCCAGAGCGGCATGAAAAGCCGCTCCAGCAAAGGCGGCTCGCCGGCCAACTTCAATGAAATCCGCATGGAGGACAAGAAGGGGTTGGAGCAGTTGTATATCCATGCCGAGCGTAACCAGGACATCGTGGTGGAGGTGGATGAGAGCCACTCGGTGGGGCATGACCGCAATAAAAGCATTGGCCATAACGAGACGGTGACCATTGGCAGTAACCGTCTGCGAGTCGTGCGCAACAACGACACGGTGATCGTGGGCGGTGCCAAGTCCGACAGCGCCGCCACGAGTTACACCATCGAGGCCGGCGAGAGTATTCGCCTGGTGTGCGGTGACAGCGTGATCGAGCTCAAAGCAGGCGGCGACATCAACATGACCTGTGGCTCGTTCAACCTGTTTTCCAGCGGCAGCAGCAAGATCCAGACGAAGGGCAAATTGGACATCAACCTGGGCAGTGATAAGGGCACATCGCCCGGTGCCCAAGGCGTGCAAAGCACGATCAAGTCCGCCGTCGAATCAAAATTTCCCGGTAAGCCCGGTGCTGGTCAATAACGAGATTTCGCCACCATGAACTACCTGATCAACGAAGCCCAATTCACCCTGCCCGATGTCGAGGTACAGGACACTTCGATCAATATCCTAAAGTTCGCCAAGCTGGGCACCACCTTGGTGGTGAGCCGCAGCCCCTTGGCCGATGGCGAGAGCCTGCAAAGCAATTTCGAAGGCCAGCTGAAAAAGCTTGAACAGCAGGTCCAGGACCTTCGCTATTCCCCGGCGCAAGCGGTCAAGGTCGGCCCGGCGCAGGACATCGACGCGTTTGAAGTGCAGAACCACTTCAGCAAAGGCAGCGACAACATTTACCAATATCAGCTGGCCATGCAGATACCGGGCACGCGTCGCTTGATCGCCCTCAGTTACGTCAAGGCCCAGCCCCTGGGCCCGGCCGAGGCGGCGCACTGGGCAACGCTGAAAAGCACACTCAACTTTCTCGCCACGCCTTGAGTCGAGCCTGAGCAATGAGTGAGGATCTTTGGGCCGCCCGCGAAGGCGACGCACTGCTGCACACCTCGGTCATGGCCGACATTCTCGGTGGTGTGCTGGAAGTGGCCGCCTATGCGGCGCTCACCACCGTGGGCTGCCTGGCCGTTGCCGGGGCGGTGTTCCTCGCGACTGGTGCAACCATCGCCACCGGTGGCGTTGCCCTGGTGTTGGTGGTGGGCGCGGTCGTCGGTATTACCGCTGGCCTCACGGGGGCGGACTTGAAGATATCCAGTTGGTGCGAGTCCGCCGCCAACTGGGTGTTCCCGCCGGTGATCGATGCATTCATCACCAGCGGCTCGCACAACGTGTTTATCAATGGCAAAAAAGCTGCCCGTGCAGCCGGCAAGATGACCGCCGTGCCGGTCGCGCCCAGCGAGCCGCCGGCACCCAGCTTCCTGGACATGGCCGGGGAGTTTTTCTCGCAGATGTGGCGCCCAACCGTCGCCTCGCCCGCCCCCGGCACCGAGCCGTGCCCGCTGGACACCGTAGCATGCAACAAGCATCCGCCTATGCCGCTGCAGTTCATTGCCGAGGGTTCCAGTTCGGTGTTCATCAACGGGCAGCCTGCGGCACGCAGCGGGGATCGCAGTACCTGTGACGCCAAGATCGGGACCGCCAAGGGCCTGATTTCGCCGGATGTGCGCATTGGTGGCGAGACCATTGTGGTGCAGGAGATTCGTAGCGGGAAAACGCCGGGGGTGGGGCTGGCGATTGCCGTGGTGATGGCGTTGCGCGGCAACCTGAAATGTTTCTGGACCAAGCTGCCGTGCCTGGTCGGTGGTTTGCTGGTGGGGGGCGCCGTCTCTTACGCAACCAGCAAGGTCACCTCCGCGCTCAAGAGCGCCATGAATGGCTCGCCCAATCCAGTGCACAGCGCGACGGGAGCCAAGATCCTGGGCGGGGATGAGGAACTGGACTTCACGTTACAGGGATTGCTCCCGATAGATTGGCAGCGCTTTTACAGCAGCCTCGACACACGCCGGGACGGCCTATTTGGCGCTGGCTGGAGCGTCGCGTATGAGGTGTCGATCGAGATAGAAGCGGACGAAAACCTGGTCTACATCGACGAGCAAGGACGCCGCCTGGAGATCGGTTACATCCCGTTGTCCGGCGGAGCGTTCGATCCGGGCCAAGGCCTTGCAGTCAGGCGCAGTGGCGACGGCGCGGTATTGATCGAGAGCATCGACGGCCTGTATCGCCTGTTCGAGCCCGACCCGCTGAATAACTCGCGGATGCGCTTGCATCTGCTGGGTGATCGCAATGAGGGGCGGATCTTCCTCGACTACGACAGTCAGGGCCGACTGTATCGCCTGCGCGACACCCACGACTTGATGCATGTAGAACTGAACTACTCGGCTGAACACCCTAGGCGTGTGAGCTACATCGAGCGGCGTTACCTGCGCCAGGACCATTTCGATGCGCGCAGCGATGTGCTCGTCAGTTATCGCTACGACAGCATGGGCGATCTGGCTGAAGTGCTGGACGAGCAAGGTACAACCCTTCGACGCTTTGCCTACGACAATGACCGGCGAATGGTCGAACACCAATTGCCGAGTGGCCTGCGCTGCTTCTACCAATGGGCTGAAGTACCTGGGCCAGGCGGCCCGGAATGGCGCGTCAGCCGCCACTGGACAGATGCGCGTGATGAATACAGCTTCCATTACGACCTGGACGCCGGCATTACCCGCGTGACCGACGGCCTGATGCGGGTCAGCATCCGGCATTGGAACCCGCAGTTCCAGATCACTCGCTACGTCGATAACCTGGGTCATACGTGGCAGTTTGAGTGGAACGATGATCGCCAGTTGCTCGGTGCGATTGATCCGCAAAAAGGCCTGTGGCGTTTCAACTATGACGCGTCCGGCAACCTGAGCGCCGTCATCGATCCGCTGTCCAGAACCAGTAGCACGCAATGGCTGGCGCACTGGGCATTGCCCCAAGTGGAAACCGATCCGGCAGGCAACAGTTGGCATTATCGGTACGACCAGCGTGGCAATTGCGTCGAGGAAATCAACCCACTGGGAAACCGTACGCGCTATGTGTATGACGGGTTCGGTCAGCCGGTGCAAATCATCGACGCCACTGAAAAAACCAAGACACTGCATTGGAACGAATGGAACCAGTTGGTCGAGGCGGTAGATTGCTCGGGTTACCCCACCCGTTATCAATACGATGCGTTCGGCAATCTGGTGGTGCAGACCAATGCGGAAGGCGAGTCGGTGCGCTACCGGTACGGACCTCGAGGGCTATTGCTGGAGTGCCAGCTTCCGGATGGTCGCGTGGAACAGTTCCAGCGCAGCGCCACTGGTTATCTGCTTGCTCACATCGATCCCGGCGGCGCCGTCACACGCTATGCCTATAATAGTCGCGGCTTGGTCAACCAACGGTGGGATGCGCATAACCGCAGCGTGATGTTCGACCATGACGACTATGGGCGACTGCGCAAACTGACCAATGAGAACGGAGAGAGCTATCACTTTGAATGGGACGCAGCGGACCGCATGGTACAGCAGCAGGACCTTGACCAGAGCCGGCGCCGCTACACCTATGATCCGCTGGCTGATGTCGTCGCCGTGGATTACCTGCCGGGGACGGAAGGCCAACCCGTGGCTCCATTGTCGCACCAGTTTCAGCGAGATCCGGTTGGACGCCTGGTCAGCAAAATAACTGCGGACGGTACTACCAGCTACGTCCACGACCTGAGCGACCAACTGATCGGTGTCACTTTCACAGCGCCTGATGGGAGTGAGCAATCACTCGGTTTCAGCTATGACGCCATGGGGCTGCTCCTAGAGGAACAAAGCTCGGCCGGTTCTGTGCAGCATCGTTACGACGAACTGGGAAACCTGATTCAAACCGGCTTGCCCGATGGTCGGTGGCTCAATCGCTTGTACTATGGCAGTGGCCACCTGCATCAGTTGAATCTCGATGGTAAGGTCATTAGCGACTTCGAGCGGGATCGTTTGCACCGCGAAGTGCAACGCACTCAGGGCCAACTCAAAACGAGTACCGCCTATGATCGAAGTGGACGGGTTCGCTCGCGACAGCGTCGTAGTATTGACCAACCGTGGCAATTGCCACCGTTGGTTGAGACTGAATACTGCTACGACCCAAGCGATAACCTGATCGGGCGTCGTCGTACTGACCGTCAAGAGCTTCTGGGCTACGACAGTACGGGACGTATCCTCGTCAACCACCAAGCAGGACGCAGCGAAACCTACGCCTATGATGCTGCCGCCAATTTGCTCGACGGCCCGACCCAAGGCGGCCTGGTAAGGCATAACCGCCTGCTCATCTATCAAGACAAACGTTACAAGTACGACACCCTTGGACGGATGATCGAGAAAAGCAGCACGGCGCGCGGGTTGCAACGGTTTACTTACGATGCCGAGCATCGCCTGATCAAAGTGCATAGCCAGAAAGGCGCGCTGAACACGATTGTGAGGATGGTGTACGACCCTCTGGGGCGGCGTGTTGGCAAAACCGAACACGATGCCAATGGGCTCTGCCTGGGAGAAACACGCTTCGACTGGGATGGCTTGCGTCTTTTACAGGAACATCGGCATAGCCAGACCAGCCTCTATCTATATGACAATTACAGCTATGACCCGCTAGCTCGAGTGGACGGTACGGGGAAACACCAGTGTGTACGGTATTACCACAATGACCTGAACGGACTGCCAGAGTACCTCACTGAGACTGATGGGCTCATAGTTTGGCAAGCGCGCTACGAAGCATGGGGCGCGCCCCTTGAAGAAGTGCGAGAAGCGTACTTCATCGAGGAGCAAAACCTGCGATTCCAGGGTCAGTATCTTGATCGAGAAACCGGTTTGCATTTCAATACCTTGCGGTATTACGACCCCGACGTTGGCCGTTTTACGACACCTGACCCTATAGGTCTGGCAGGTGGTTTGAATCTTTACGCTTATGCCTCGAACCCGCTGACTTGGATCGATCCTCTTGGACTGAACCCAGCGCTCCTGGAGGCGCTTGGCTCGGATGCAAAATCAGTCGGTGTTTATCGATTTACTGACAAAAATGGCAAGCTCTACGTAGGTTCCACTACTGATCAAACCTTCGGCTCAAGACTGAGTCAGCATGTCGCCTCTGGAAAACTGCCGGCTGACAAAATCAGCTCGGTACAGTTACACAGTATGAACGGGGCCACCGCCCAGGAAATCTACAAGGTCGAAGCCAGTGAAATTGTGCGAAATGGCGGCAGGAGCGTAGACGGCGGGAAAACCTCCAACCTTCGAGCGCCTGCCGGTACACGTGAGCTATTCAAAAACCCCAACTGGGTCGCAACAGAAAAATCTAAACCATCACGTTTCGGAAAATGTGGCTAAGGAGTCAAAAATGGGCGCCTGGAATTACAACCCTTGGGAAAACGATGAAGCCGCGGACTGGTTTCAGGAGTTCTGGAAACAACAAAATTTTGCGGTCTTGATCAACGAAATCAGCCAGTTTGATCCCGCTGAAGAACGTTATGACGCCTTTAGGGCTGCCTGTTATCTATTACAAACCCTAGGCAACCCCTATATATGGCCAACTGAATATCTGGCACAACTCAAACCCCTGATCGAGCAGGCTATTTCAATACTGACCCAACTGATTGATCCGCCCAATGACGAATGGGGGTTTCTTGATATGTGGGGCGACAGCGCCGATGTTATCAACGCAGTGGAGGAACAAATCGACGCTCTGAAAATGCGATTAGGCGAGCTGGCTTAATCTGGCATACGCATCAGCACCCAACAAAAAATGGGCACCCGACCCCGTCGGCGTGCCCATCTTTTTTACCGCCCCGCCTCCCTTCGAGACGGTACCGCTTAACTTACGGGTTGACGCTGTCTTTGAGCGACTTGCCCGGCTTGAACGCTACGGTGTTGCTCGCCTTGATTTTCACTGGCTCACCGGTTTGCGGGTTTTTGCCGGTGCGGGCGCCACGGTGGCGTTGCAGGAAAGTGCCGAAGCCGACCAGGGTGACGCTGTCTTTGCGGTGCAGGGCGCCGGTGATTTCTTCGAGGACGGCGTTGAGGACGCGGTTGGCCTGTTCTTTGGTGAGATCGGCTTTTTCAGCGATGGCGGCTGCGAGTTCTGGTTTACGCATATGTGAAGCCTCTTTGACGGTTTTTTGTTGTTATGTCCGTGCTGCTCTCTGGTGGAGCAGCGCCAAGGCGCCGCAGGCTCTACTCTGCGGCAGACGGGAGTGAGGATGGCATGCCCTCGGGCGCCGCGCCAGTCTCGCGGGGGCCTTTCTCCGGGTAAGAACGTGATGTTTGCGACAGAACGGGTGGTATTTACGCCAGCAGCGGCGGAAGTTCTTTGTTCAGCGCCAGTTTTTCCATGACGGCGCTGCCGGTCAACGCATAACCCAGCAGGCGGCCGCTGGCATCGCGGCACAGGGCCTTGATGTCGGCACCCTGCCCTTCGACGCTCCACACGCCTTCCGTGCCCCGTGGCGCAGGTGATACCACGAGCGGGCACACCGGGGTTTTCACGGTGATGGGCATCGGCCCATAGCTCACCGCCGTGGCATTGCCGGCCAGGGTTTGCGCCAGGGCGCGGGCGCAGCTCATCAGTGGCATTACGTACAACAGGTTCAGGCCATCGACCTCGGCGCAGTCGCCCAGGGCATAGATATTGGCGTGGGAGGTCTTGAGGTGGCGGTCCACCATGATCCCGCGGTTGATTTGCAGGCCGGCCGCTGCGGCCAGGTCTACGCGAGGGCGCAGGCCAATGGCGGACACCACCAGGTCACAGTGGATCACTTCGCCGTCCGACAGGTGCGCTTCAAGGCCATCAGCCGTGCGTTGCAGGCGATTGAGCACCGGGCCCAGGTGGAAGCGCGCGCCGATGCCTTCCAGCCCGGCTTGCACCGCTGCGGCTGCCGCCGGGTGCAGAAGGGTCGGCATGACTTGCTCACAGGGCGCGACCAGGTCGATTTCATAGCCGCCCAGGATCAGATCATTGGCAAACTCACAGCCGATCAGGCCGGCGCCGAGCAGCAGCACGCGCCGTTTGCCGGCAGCGGCAGCGCGAAAGCGCGCGTAGTCTTCCAGGTCGTTGATCGGGAAAATCAGCTCAGCCGCATCGCCTTCGACCGGTACGCGCACGGTTTCTGCGCCCCAGGCCAGAACCAGGTCGCGGTAGGTCACTGCTTCCTCGCCGATCCACAGACGCTTGTGGCCTGGGTCGATGCCGCTGATGCGCGTATGGGTGCGCACTTGGGCCTTGAGTTGCTCGGCCATCGCGCCAGGCTCGGCCATGCTCAGGCCATCGGCTTCCTTGTTCTTGCCAAAGCCGGTGGAGAGCATGGGCTTGGAGTAGGAGCGTCCGTCATCGGCAGTGATCAGCAGCAACGGGGTCTCGCTGTCGAGCTTGCGAAACTCCCGGGCGACGTTGTAACCGGCCAATCCTGTGCCGATGATCACGACAGGTGCGTTCATTCCCTTCTCCTTGCAGTACGTTTCTTAATTCGTTGATTAGCCGATTTCGATCATTTCGAAATCCATTTTGCCCACACCGCAGTCCGGGCACAGCCAGTCTTCCGGGACGTCCTGCCACAGAGTGCCTGGTGCAATACCGTCATCCGGCCAGCCGTCCGCTTCGTTGTAAATAAGGCCACAGACGATACATTGCCACTTCTTCATTACGTGCTTCCTCAGGTTCAGGCGTGTTGGCCGGCGGTCGATGGATCCAGCGTTGCCGCGCGGCTCAGGGCGTTTTGTACTGATCGGAGCCTGCAGATGCAAGCATGTTCGGCGCAAACGAGGGGTTTGGCACGGCAAAAGCCCAGGGTGCCATGATAAGCTCGCCGCCTCTTTTGCTGCCAATACTGACTCACCGTGCCGCACTCAATCGCCCTTCCCGACGCTTGCCGATGGCTGACCCAGAGCCTTCTGAGCCCCTTGCCCACGCCCTTGACCCTCAATTGGCTGTTTGACGAAGGCTCGCTGACGCGACGACTGACGTGGCTGTCCAACGAGGGTTTCAGCGTGACGCCGCTGTTCGAAGGCTGGCAACCGTTGCGCGACGACGAATGTGCCGCGCTGGACCTGCCGCCGGCCAGTATCGGTTGGGTACGCGAGGTGTATTTGCGCGGGCACGGCCAGCCTTGGGTGTTCGCCCGCAGCGTGGCGGCCCGCAGTGCCTTGCAGGGCGATGGGCTGCACATGGACGCGCTGGGCAGCCGCTCGCTGGGCGAGTTGCTGTTCTGCGACCGCGCCTTTACCCGCCAGGCCATTGAAGTGTGTCACTACCCTCGTGCCTGGCTGCCGACAGCGGACCAGGCCGATAATCTGTGGGCGCGCCGCTCGCGCTTCGACCGCGGGACGCTGAGCGTGCTGGTGGCGGAAGTCTTCCTGCCGAGTTTCTGGCACGCGTTGCACGACCATCCGGAGAACTGCTGATGTACCAACGTCTGCTCAAGTCCCTGAACCGCCTGAACCCCAGGGCCTGGGATTTCATTCAGTTGACGCGCATGGACAAGCCCATCGGCATCTACCTGCTGCTGTGGCCGACACTGTGGGCCCTGTGGATTGCCGGCAAGGGTTCGCCGTCGCTGATCAATATCGTGATTTTCGTGCTGGGCGTGATACTCACCCGGGCCGGCGGCTGCGTGATCAATGACTGGGCCGACCGCAAGGTCGATGGCCATGTGAAACGCACCGAGCAACGCCCGCTGGTGAGCGGCAAGATCAGCTCGAAAGAAGCGCTGGTGTTTTTTGCCGTGCTGATGGGCATCAGTTTCCTGCTGGTGCTGCTGACCAACGCCAGCACCATCCTGCTGTCCCTGGGCGGCCTGGCACTGGCGGCGAGCTACCCGTTCATGAAGCGCTACACCTATTACCCCCAAGTGGTGCTGGGCGCGGCGTTTTCCTGGGGCATGCCGATGGCGTTTACCGCCGAGACCGGCCATTTGCCTGCCACGGCGTGGCTGCTGTACATCGCCAACCTGTTGTGGACGGTGGGCTACGACACCTATTACGCCATGACCGACCGCGATGACGACTTGAAGATCGGGGTGAAATCCACCGCGATTCTATTTGGCGATGCCGACCGCGTGATCATCCTCACCCTGCAAGGCCTGGCGCTGGCGTGCCTGTTGCTGGCCGGCGCACGGTTCGAGCTGGGCGGGTGGTTCCACCTGGGGTTGCTGGCGGCAGCGGGCTGTTTTGTCTGGGAGTTCTGGTACACGCGGGACAGGGACCGCATGAAGTGCTTCAAGGCGTTCTTGCATAATCACTGGGCGGGGTTGGCGATTTTTGTCGGGATCGTGGTGGATTACGCGGTTCGCTGAGGATTCTGTGGTGATGCCTTCGCGAGCAAGCCCGCTCCCACTTTTTGATTTGCGAATACAGTCAAAAGTGGGAGCAGGCTTGCTCGCGAAGGCCTCAAAGCCGCCGCTTAGTCAGGGTTTGATGATGTGCCAAACGCTACCCTTGCCATCACCAGCCTTGTCACCGGCTTTCTTGTCGTCCTTGTAGGTGTAGACAGGCTTGCCTTTGTACGCCCACTGGCTGGTCTGGTCGTCGCGGGTGATCACCGTCCAATCGCCGGTCTTGGTGTCGGTAGACTCTGCCTTCAGCGGTGGCCAGTTGGTCGCGCACTGGTCCTTGCACACTGATTTGCCATCAGCGTCCTTGTCGAAGGTGTAGAGCGTCATCCCTTTGTGATCCACCAACATCCCGTCTTTAGTCATCGCCGGCTCTGCCGCAAACGCCAGGCCTGGCAGCGTCAACACCGCAGATACCAGCAGGGCTTTCCAGGAAACAGTGCTGTAAGTCATCGGAACCTTCCTTTTGTGGTTGTCAGGATTCGGACCCAAAGGGTAGTCCAGAGTGCCGTTAATTGCCCAAGCGACTAAATTACTGTCACACGACTGCAATAATTCCGTTATCTAATGCGGCGCAAGACAGTTAAATGACAAGAGGATTTTGAGCATGGTTGGCAGGAGCATTCTGATTGTTGACGACGAAGCGCCCATTCGCGAGATGATCGCCGTTGCGTTGGAAATGGCCGGCTATGACTGCCTGGAGGCGGAAAACTCCCAACAGGCCCACGCCATTATCGTCGACCGCAAGCCGGACCTGATCTTGCTCGACTGGATGCTGCCCGGCACCTCGGGTATCGAATTGGCCCGCCGTCTCAAGCGTGACGAGCTGACCGGGGATATTCCGATCATCATGCTCACCGCCAAGGGCGAAGAGGACAACAAGATCCAGGGCCTGGAAGTCGGCGCCGATGACTACATCACCAAGCCGTTTTCCCCCAGGGAGCTGGTGGCGCGCCTCAAAGCCGTGCTGCGCCGCGCCGGCCCGACCGATGGCGAAGCGCCTATTGAAGTCGACGGCTTGATTCTGGACCCGATCAGCCACCGCGTGACCATCGACGGCAAGCCTGCTGAGATGGGACCGACCGAATATCGCCTGCTGCAATTCTTCATGACCCACCAGGAGCGCGCCTACACCCGTGGCCAACTGCTCGACCAGGTGTGGGGCGGCAACGTCTATGTGGAAGAGCGCACGGTGGATGTGCATATCCGCCGCCTGCGCAAAGCCTTGGGCGATGCGTACGAGAATCTGGTACAAACCGTGCGCGGCACCGGCTATCGGTTTTCTACCAAAGGCTAAGCCAGCTGCTTCGTGACTTAATCGCCTGACTTAAACAGCTGACAAGGACGCATGTTCAAGTGAACCAAAACTGGCATGGCACCCTGATCCGCCACATGCTCTTGCTGGTCACCGGCTGCCTGTTGGTGGGGCTGGTCAGCGGCTACTACGGCTGGAGCCTGGCTGCGGGCATTGCCTTGTACCTGGGCTGGACCCTCAAGCAGTTGCTGCGCTTGCATGAATGGCTGCGCCAGCATAAACCCGATGAAGCACCGCCCGATGGCTACGGCCTGTGGGGCGAAGTGTTCGACAGCATCTACCACCTGCAACGCCGCGACCAACGGGTACGCGGGCGCCTGCAAGCGGTGATCGACCGGGTGCAGGAGTCCACCGCCGCGCTCAAGGACGCGGTGATCATGCTCGACAGCGACGGCAACCTGGAATGGTGGAACCGTGCCGCCGAGACCCTGCTGGGCCTCAAGACGCCCCAGGACAGCGGCCAGCCGGTGACCAACCTGGTGCGTCACCCGCGCTTCAAAGAGTACTTCGAGCAGGACAACTACGAAGAAGCCCTGGAAATCCCTTCCCCCACCAACGACCGCGTGCGCATCCAGCTGTACCTGACCCGCTACGGCAACAACGAGCACTTGATGCTGGTGCGTGACGTGACCCGTATCCACCAGCTGGAACAGATGCGCAAAGACTTCGTCGCCAACGTCTCCCACGAGCTGCGCACGCCATTGACGGTGATCTGCGGCTACCTGGAGACGTTGCTCGACAACGTCGACGAGATCAACCCGCGCTGGAGCCGCGCCCTGCAACAGATGCAGCAGCAAGGCTCACGCATGCAGACCCTGCTCAACGACCTGCTGTTGCTGGCCAAGCTTGAGGCCACGGACTACCCCTCGGACAACCACCCCGTGGCGGTACACAGCCTGTTGCAGACGATCAAGAACGATGCCCAGGCCCTCTCGGGCGAACGCGGCCAGCAGATCACGCTGGAGGCCGACCCAAGCGTATTGCTCAAGGGCAGCGAGGGCGAACTGCGCAGCGCATTCTCCAACCTGGTGTTCAACGCGGTGAAGTACACCCAGGACAAGGGCAATATCCGCATTCGCTGGTGGGCCGACGAGCACGGTGCGCACCTGAGTGTGCAGGACTCGGGTATCGGTATCGACGCCAAGCACCTGCCGCGTCTGACCGAACGCTTCTACCGGGTCGACTCCAGCCGCAACTCCAACACCGGCGGCACCGGGCTGGGCCTGGCCATCGTCAAGCATGTGCTGCTGCGCCATCGGGCCCGCCTGGAAATCAGCAGCGTGCTGGGGCATGGCAGTACCTTTACCTGCCATTTTCCGCCGGCGCAGGTAACGCGTTCGCAGGCACTCGAAGAAGATAAATAATCTCGAAACACATCAGGGCTAAATGTGGGAGCGGGCTTGGTCGCGAATGCGGTGTATCAGTGGATGAATAAACTGACGGACCCGCCGCATTCGCGAGCAAGCCCGCTCCCACACTGGATTTGTGTTGTTTCAAAGCAAGCATTGCAGCCCCGCCCGGCAGCGGGCACTAGGCAAGCGCCCCGTCAGCCGCTACATTGGCCGACTTGTGCCTGCCTTTCAGGCCCACCTGTCACCCCTTATTGAACACACGGAACCTGCAAAACCCCATCATGGACCCTTCCCCTGGCATTACCCTCGCTACACTCTTCGCCGATTTCGGCATGATTCTTTTTGCACTGATCCTGGTACTGCTCAACGGTTTCTTCGTTGCGGCGGAATTTGCCATGGTCAAATTGCGCGCTACCCGCGTCGAGGCCATTGCCCATAAGAACGGCTGGCGCGGGCAGATCCTGCGTACCGTGCACAGCCAGCTCGACGCCTACCTGTCGGCTTGCCAGTTGGGTATCACCCTGGCGTCCCTGGGCTTGGGCTGGGTCGGTGAACCGGCCTTTGCGCACATCCTCGAGCCGATGCTGGGCGCGGTCGGTGTGCAGTCGCCGGAAGTGATCAAGGGCGTGTCGTTCTTTGCCGCCTTCTTCGTGATTTCCTACCTGCACATCGTGGTCGGTGAGTTGGCCCCCAAATCCTGGGCGATCCGCAAACCCGAACTGCTGTCGCTGTGGACGGCCGTGCCGCTGTACCTGTTCTACTGGGCGATGTACCCGGCCATCTACCTGCTCAACGCCAGTGCCAACGCCATTCTGCGCATCGCTGGCCAAGGCGAGCCTGGCCCGCACCATGAGCACCATTACAGCCGCGAAGAACTCAAGCTGATCCTGCACTCCAGCCGTGGCCAGGACCCCAGCGACCAAGGCATGCGCGTACTGGCCTCCGCTGTGGAAATGGGCGAGTTGGAAGTGGTGGACTGGGCCAACTCCCGGGAAGACCTGGTGACCCTGGACTTCAACGCCCCGCTCAAGGAAATCCTCGCGCTGTTCCGTCGTCACAAATTCAGCCGTTACCCGGTGTATGACGCGGTGCGCAACGAGTTTGTCGGCTTGCTGCACATCAAGGATTTGCTGCTGGAGCTGGCGGCCCTGGACCATATCCCCGAATCGTTCAACCTGGCCGAATTGACCCGCCCGCTGGAACGCGTATCGCGGCATATGCCGTTGTCGCAACTGCTGGAGCAGTTCCGCAAAGGCGGCGCGCACTTCGCCCTGGTGGAAGAGGCCGATGGCAAGATCATCGGCTACCTGACCATGGAAGACGTGCTGGAAGTACTGGTGGGCGATATCCAGGACGAACACCGCAAGGCCGAGCGCGGCATCCTCGCCTACCAGCCCGGCAAACTGCTGGTACGTGGCGACACGCCGTTGTTCAAGGTGGAACGCCTGTTGGGCGTCGACCTGGACCACATCGAAGCCGAAACCCTGGCCGGCCTGATCTACGACACGCTCAAGCGCGTGCCGGAAGAGGAAGAAGTGCTGGAAGTTGAAGGCTTGCGGATCATCATCAAGAAGATGAAAGGGCCGAAGATCGTATTGGCCAAGGTGCTGCTGCTGGACTGACTGTAGACCAGTCGCCCTCTGTAGGAGCGAGCTTGCTCGCGAAAAACTCACAGGCGCCGCGTTTATTCAGGAAGCACGCGTTATCGTTGGCGTTTTTCGCGAGCAAGCTCGCTCCTACAGGGGATAGGCGTCGCGGTGCTTCATGCACCCGGCACGAAATGCTTCTGCGCCGTGCCACGGGCGATCAGGCGGGAAATGTAGTCCAGCTTCTGCGCATCCTGGTCGATAAAGCGGAAGGTCAGTTGCAACCAGTCGCTGTCGGGCTTGGGCTCGTAGGCGACGATGGCGTGCAGGTAGCCGTTGAGCCGCGCGACTTCGGCGTTGTCGCCCTGCTCAAGGTCGAGCACGGCGCTTTCCAGCACCTGAGGCAGGACCTCGCCACGCTTCACCACCAGCAACGCTTCCTTGATGCTCAGGGCCTTGATCACGCATTGCTGGGTGCCGCTTGCGAGGCGCAACTGGCCCTGACCGCGACTGCCAGCCGGGGCCGCTGCTGCGGGGGCCTTCACGGGTGGGGTGTTGAGCAGGCCTTTGCTGGGCGCCGCCACCGGGGCCGGCTTGACCGCTTCGGGCTTGCCGCCGGTCAGGGCGCTCAGGGAGTCGTTGCCGAAGGCTGAGTTCATCTTGGTCGGCGCGCTGGCAATCAGCGCATCGAGGCGACCGATCTTGTGCAGGGCCTGCTTGACCTTGTTCAGCAACTGTTCGTTGGTGAACGGCTTGCTCACATAGCCGGAAACGCCGGCCTGAATCGCCTGCACCACGTTTTCCTTGTCGCCACGGCTGGTCACCATCACGAACGGCATGGCCTTCAGGTGCGCTTGCTCGCGGCACCAGGTCAACAGCTCAATACCGGACATTTCCGGCATTTCCCAGTCACACAGCACCAGGTCGAAGGTTTCGCGCATGAGGATGGATTGCGCCTTTTTGCCGTTCACCGCATCTTCGATCTTGATTCCGGGGAAGTAATTGCGCAGGCACTTCTTCACCAGGTCGCGAATAAACGAGGCGTCATCCACCACCAACACACTGACTTTACTCATCGACCCTTCATCCTATAAAAACGTCTGCAAAACGCCTGACTGATGGCATTTTGCCAAAACTCGCGGGTCACAGAAGGACTTTATGGCGCCTGCTGTGCAAAAATTCAGATGCCACAAACGAAAACGCCCGGCCAGAGGCCGGGCGTTAATTTCTCGGGCAACCTTACTTATCGTCAGATTCGCCCGAAACATTAGGGATTAGATCAGCAGTGCCTTCAACTTCGGCCTTCATGCGCTTGAGGCCCATGTGCCGCACGTCGGTGCCGCGCACCAGATAAATCACCAATTCCGAGATATTGCGCGCGTGGTCGCCGATGCGCTCCAGGGAACGCAGCACCCAGATAATGTTCAAGACCCGCGAGATCGAGCGCGGGTCTTCCATCATGTAAGTGGCCAGCTCGCGCAGCGCGGTCTTGTATTCGCGGTCAATGATCTTGTCGTACTGGGCCACCGACAACGCCAGTTCGGCGTCAAAGCGGGCGAAGGCGTCGAGGGCATCACGCACCATGTTGCGCACCTGATCACCGATATGGCGCACTTCCACGTAGCCACGGGGCGCCTCACCCTCTTCGCACAGCTGGATGGCGCGGCGGGCAATCTTGGTGGCTTCGTCACCGATGCGCTCCAGGTCGATCACCGACTTGGAAATACTGATGATCAAACGCAGGTCCGAGGCCGCCGGCTGGCGGCGGGCAAGAATGCGCAGGCACTCTTCGTCGATATTGCGTTCCATCTGGTTGATCTGCTCGTCAATCTCACGCACCTGCTGGGCCAGGCCCGAGTCGGCCTCGATCAGCGCGGTGACCGCATCGTTGACTTGCTTCTCCACCAGCCCGCCCATCGCCAGGAGGTGGCTGCGCACTTCCTCAAGCTCGGCATTGAACTGCGCGGAGATGTGGTGGGTAAGGCCTTCTTTGCTAATCATGTTGGCGTCCTTGGAGCGTCCGGTAAGGTGCGGAGAACCGCAGCGTCAGTACAATCAGAACCACAGCTTCCTAGCCGTAGCGACCGGTGATGTAGTCTTCGGTCTGCTTCTTCGCCGGATTGGTGAACAGGGTGTCGGTATCGCCGAACTCCACCAGCTTGCCCATGTACATGAACGCGGTGTAGTCGGAAACCCGCGCCGCCTGTTGCATGTTGTGGGTCACGATGACGATGGTGAATTTGGACTTGAGCTCGTAGATCAGCTCTTCGACTTTCAACGTGGAGATCGGGTCGAGGGCCGAGCACGGTTCGTCGAGCAGCAACACTTCCGGCTCTACGGCGATGGTACGGGCGATCACCAGACGCTGCTGCTGGCCGCCGGACAAGCCGAGTGCCGATTCGTGCAGGCGGTCCTTGACCTCGTCCCACAATGCCGCACCCTTGAGCGCCCACTCAACCGCTTCGTCGAGGATGCGTTTCTTGTTGATGCCCTGGATACGCAGGCCGTAGACCACGTTTTCGTAGATAGTCTTGGGGAACGGGTTTGGCTTTTGGAACACCATGCCCACGCGGCGACGCAGCTCGGCCACGTCTTCGCCCTTGCGGTAAATATTGGTGCCGTAGAGGTTGATCGCACCTTCCACGCGGCAACCGTCCACCAGGTCATTCATGCGGTTGAAGGTACGCAGCAACGTGGACTTACCGCAGCCCGACGGGCCGATGAAGGCGGTCACGCGTTGCTTGGGGATGTTCATGCTGACGTCGAACAGCGCTTGTTTATCGCCGTAGTAGAGGCTCAGGCCCGGTACTTCGATGGCCACGGTTTCCTGGGCCAGGCTCAGGCTCTGCTTGTCGCGACCCAGGGCAGACATGTTGATGCCGTGGGATTGGGTTTCGTGTTGCATGGGATGCTCCCTGTGCTACCAATTCATTGTGTGGGAGCGGGCTTGCTCGCGAAGGCGTCGTATCAGTCGCCAGGTGTGCTGAATGACACACCGCTTTCGCGAGCAAGCCCGCTCCCACATTTAATTCGCGTTCACTTCAATTAACTGTCCAACGCCTTGTACTTCTCGCGCAGGTGGTTACGAATCCATACCGCCGACAGGTTGAGCGTGGCGATCACCAGTACCAGCAGCAAGGCAGTGGCGTACACCAACGGCCGTGCGGCTTCGACGTTGGGGCTCTGGAAGCCGACGTCATAAATATGGAAACCCAGGTGCATAATCTTCTGGTCCAGGTGCAGGTACGGATAGTTACCGTCCAGCGGCAGCGACGGCGCCAGCTTTACTACACCCACCAACATCAGTGGTGCCACCTCACCGGCGGCACGCGCCACGGCGAGGATCATGCCGGTCATCATTGCCGGGCTGGCCATCGGCAGCACGATCTTCCACAGCGTTTCCGCCTTGGTCGCGCCGAGTGCCAGGGAGCCTTCACGCACGGTGCGGGGAATGCGCGCCAAGCCTTCTTCGGTGGCCACGATCACCACCGGCACCGCCAGCAGGGCCAGGGTCAGCGAGGCCCAGAGCAGCCCCGGCGTACCGAAGGTCGGCGCCGGCAGGGCTTCAGCGAAGAACAGACGGTCGACCGAGCCCCCCAATACATACACGAAGAAGCCCAGGCCGAAAACGCCGTAGACGATAGCCGGTACACCGGCCAGGTTGTTCACGGCGATGCGGATGATGCGGGTCAAGGTGTTCTGCTTGGCGTACTCACGCAGGTACACCGCGGCCAGTACGCCAAACGGGGTCACGATCATTGCCATGATCAGGGTCATCATCACGGTGCCGAAGATGGCCGGGAAGATCCCGCCTTCGGTGTTGGCTTCCCGTGGGTCATCGCTGAGGAATTCCCAGACCTTGCTGAAGTAGAAGCCGATTTTGGTCATGGTGCCCATGGCGTTCGGCTGGTAGGCGTGCACCACTTTGCCGATGCCGATTTCCACTTCCTTACCGTTGCCGTCACGTGCGGTGAGGGCGTCGCGGTTGAACTGTGCGTGCAGGTCGGCCAGGCGCGCTTCGATGTCCTGGTAGCGGGCGTTCAGCTCGGCGCGGTCGGCATCCATGTCGGCCTGGGCGGCTGCGTCGAGCTTGCCTTCCAGCTCCAGTTTGCGACCGTGCAAGCGGATGCGCTCCAGTCCTGCGTTGATCGCGCCGATATCGGATTTTTCCAAGGTCTTGAGCTGAGCGGCGAGCTTGTTCACGCGGTCCACGCGGGCTTGCAGCTCCGGCCACGCGGCCTCGCCTTCGGCAATCACCTTGCCGTCCTGCTTGACGTTGACCAGGGTGCCGTAGAAGTTGCCCCACTCACGACGCTCGATGGCCATCAGGTTCGCAGGCTTGGTCTGGTCCTTCAGCCACTCGCCGACGATCCAGGTGAAGTCGTTTCCATTCAGGTCGCGGTTGCCGACCTTGATCAGCTCACGGGTCATGAATTCCGGGCCTTGGTCCGGCACCGGCAGGCCCGCGCTTTTCAGGCGTTCACGCGGCACTTCTTCTTTCTGCACCACTTCGCCGATCACGATGTGGTTGGCCTGGCCTGGCACGTTGTAGTTGGCTTGGATCAGGTCGGCCGGCCAGAAATGGCCCAGGCCCCGCACCGCAATCACCGCCAGCAAACCAATGGTCATGATGACCGCGATGGACACCGCGCCACCGCTGATCCAGACGCCGGGGGCGCCGCTCTTGAACCATCCATTCAGGGAGTTCTGTTTCACAGACTTCTACCTTTCTTAAAGCGACGAGTATTTCTTGCGCAGACGCTGACGAATCAGCTCGGCGAGGGTGTTCATGATGAAGGTGAACAACAGCAGCACCAGCGCCGAGAGGAACAGCACGCGGTAATGGCTGCCGCCCACTTCCGACTCGGGCATCTCCACCGCAACGTTGGCCGCCAGGGTGCGCAGGCCCTCGAACAGGTTCATCTCCATCACCGGAGTGTTGCCGGTGGCCATCAGCACGATCATGGTCTCGCCCACGGCGCGGCCCATACCGATCATCAGCGCCGAGAAGATGCCCGGGCTGGCAGTGAGGATGACCACGCGGGTCATGGTCTGCCACGGCGTGGCGCCCAGGGCCAGGGAGCCCAGGGTCAGGCCGCGTGGCACGCTGAACACGGCGTCTTCGGCGATGGAGTAGATGTTCGGGATCACCGCAAAACCCATGGCCAGGCCGACCACCAACGCGTTGCGCTGGTCGTAGGTAATGCCCAGATCGTGGGAGATCCACATGCGCATGTCACCGCCGAAGAACCAGGTTTCCAGGTACGGGCTCATGTACAGCGAGAGCCAGCCCACGAACAGGATCACCGGGATCAGGATCGCGCTTTCCCACCCATCGGGAACGCGCAGGCGGATCGACTCAGGCAAGCGGCTGAAGACAAACCCTGCGACCAGGATGCCAATCGGCAACAGCATCAACAGGCTGAAAATGCCCGGCAGGTGCCCTTCCACATACGGCGCCAGGAACAGGCCGGCGAAGAAGCCGAGGATCACCGTCGGCATGGCTTCCATCAGCTCGATCACCGGCTTGACCTTGCGGCGCAGGCTCGGTGCCATGAAGTAAGCGGTGTAGATCGCTGCGGCAACCGCCAGTGGCGCCGCCAGCAGCATGGCGTAGAACGCAGCCTTCAAGGTACCGAAGGTCAGCGGGGCCAGGCTCATCTTGGGTTCGAAGTCGGTGTTGGCAGCTGTGGATTGCCAGACGTATTTAGGTTCGTCGTAGTTTTCGTACCAGACCTTGCTCCACAACGCACTCCACGACACTTCCGGGTGCGGATTATCGAGCAACAGCGGTTGCAGCTTGCCACCCGCCTCGACGATCACACGGTTGGCCCGTGGCGACATGCCGAACAAGCCCTGGCCGTCGACCACCGGGTCCACCAGCAAGGTGCGGTGGGCGGTGCTGTGGAACACGCCGAACTGGCCAGCAGCATCCAGGGCGGTGAAGCCTTTGCGGCGCTCTTCAGCGCTGATTTCGACGATGGGCGCAGTGCCCATCTGGAAGGTGCGGATCTGTTTCAGGCGCTGTTCGCCATCCGGGTCACGGGCCATGAACCACTGGGCCAGGCCGCCTTTGGAGTTACCCAGGATCAGCGAGATGCCGCCAACCAACTGGGTGCTGGCGGTGATTTCCGTGTCGGCGTCTTCCAGCAGTTTGTAGCGACCGTTGAGGCTCTTGTCGCGCAGGCTGAACACGTCGGCCAGGGCACGGCCGTTGATCACGTACAGCCACTGCTGGCGTGGGTCGATGAAGATCGCTTTCACCGGCTCGGTCATCTGCGGCAGTTCGACACGCTTCTGCTCGCTGGTGACTTCACCGGTCATCATGTTTTCTTCGCGGCTCAGGGTCAGCACGTTCAAGTGCGAACCAGCGGAACCTGCCACCACCAGCGAGGTGTCGGTGGCGTTGAGCGCGACGTGTTCCAGCGCGCGACCGGCGTCATCCAGCACGATGGGCGTTTCGCCGTAGGGGTATTCGATTGCCGGGGTGATGGTTTTCTTGCCGTCCGGGTACGACACCTTATAGGTGTGGCGGAACACCAGGGACTGGCCATTGGACAAGCCGAGGATCACCAGCGGGCTGCCCGGCTGGTCTTCACCAATGGAAGCAACGCTGGTACCGGCGGGAATCGGCAGGTCGACACGCTTGAGCTCGGCACCGGTGTCCACGGCAAAGAACAACGCCTGGCCCTTGTCGGAGACCCGCATGGCGACTTGGTTCTGTTCTTCGAGGGAGATCATCAACGGCTTGCCGGCGTCCTGCATCCAGGCGGGCGTCAACGCGTCTTCCTTGGTCAACGAGGCGCCCTGGAACAGCGGCGCAACCACGTAGGCGAGGAAGAAGAAGATCAGGGTAATGGCAGCCAGCACGGCGAGGCCGCCGACCAGCACATACCAACGGGTGAAGCGATCCTTGAGCGCGCGGATGCGGCGCTTGCGTTGCAGCTCAGGCGTATTGAAATCAATGCGCTTGGGAGGGGAAGTCGTCGTCATGGTGGAATTGGCCAGATCATTCATGCGCACACCCTAGCGATCCTGTATGACAGAAAGATGACAGTGCAGTGACGCAACAAATCCGCCGCGAAGCAGGGCTGGCAGCGGATAAAAAATTCGGGATGCAGACTGCTTATGTGGGAGCGGGCTTGCCCGCGATGGCATCAACACGATTTCAACGCTAAACCGCGTCGCCAGCATCGCGGGCAAGCCCGCTCCCACAGAAAAGCATGCGTCTACATCAGGTATCGCAGGCTTAGTTGCCTTCTTTCAAACCCAGGTCAGCCAGGGCCTTGGCGGCGACTTTGGCTGGCAGTGGGATGTAGCCGTCTTTGACCACGACTTCCTGGCCCTGCTTGGACAGCACCAGTTTCACGAACTCAGCTTCCAGCGGCGCCAGTGGCTTGTTCGGGGCTTTGTTGACGTACACGTAGAGGAAACGCGACAGCGGATACTTGCCGTTCAGGGCGTTTTCTTCGGAGTCTTCGATGTAGTCAGTGCTGCCTTTCTTGGCCAGTGGCACGGTCTTCACGCTGGCGGTCTTGTAGCCGATGCCCGAGTAACCGATGCCGTTCAGCGAGGAGCTGATCGACTGCACAACCGAAGCCGAGCCCGGTTGTTCGTTCACGTTTGGCTTGTAGTCGCCTTTGCACAGGGCTTCTTCCTTGAAGTAGCCGTAGGTGCCGGATACCGAGTTACGCCCGAACAGTTGCACTGGCTTGTTGGCCAGGTCGCCGGTCACGCCCAGGTCGCCCCAGGTTTTCACATCGGCCTTGGCGCCGCACAGACGCGTCGAGGAGAAGATCGCATCGACCTGTTCCATGGTCAGGTGCTGGATCGGGTTGTCCTTGTGCACAAATACCGCCAGGGCATCCACCGCAACCGGGATTGCCGTTGGCTTGTAGCCGTACTTCTGCTCGAAGGCCGCCAGTTCGGTGTCCTTCATCTTGCGGCTCATCGGGCCCAGGTTGGAGGTGCCTTCAGTCAACGCAGGTGGCGCAGTGGCAGAGCCGGCAGCTTGAATCTGGATGTTGACGTTCGGGTATTCCTTTTTGTAACCCTCGGCCCACAGGGTCATCAGGTTAGCCAGGGTATCGGAGCCGACGCTGGACAGGTTGCCCGACACACCAGTGGTCTTGACGTAAGCCGGGATTGCCGGATCAACACCAGCGGCCACCGCGTTGGCGGTCGCAACGCCAGCAGCGACAAAAGTCATTGCCGCCATCAAACGTTTCAGTTTCATGCCTTGCTCCTAGCAGATAGGGATAATTGGATCGGGGCCAAGTATCGGCAGGCCGTGTGAACACTCTATGTCTGAAATATGACAATTAGATGAAAGGCCACTATCTGAATGTGCAGGCTTCAGCGACCGCGTTTCCATAAATACCCGCCTACCAGCATCCCCATCACGCATAGCACGGCTACGTAATAAGCCGGGCCCATGGGGCTCTCCTTCATCAGCAGCGACACCGCCAAGGGCGTCAACCCGCCGAACACGGCATAAGCAACGTTGTAGGAGAACGATAGACCGCTGAAGCGCACCACCGGCGGGAAAGCTTTGACCATCACGTAGGGCACCACACCGATGGTGCCGACAAACAGGCCAGTCAAGGCATACAACGGGAACAGCCAGTCCGGGTGGGCCATCAGGCTGTGATACAGCGTCCAGGAAGTCGCCAGCAGCAGTGCGCAACCGGTTACCAGCACGCGGCCGGCGCCAAAACGGTCGGCCAGGGCACCCGAGGCGATGCAGCCCAGGCTCAGGGTCACGATGGCCAGGCTGTTGGCTTGCAGCGCAACCGTAGGGCTGAAGTGGTAGATAGTTTGCAGCACGGTCGGGGTCATCAGGATGACTACCACCACGCCGGCCGACAGCAGCCAGGTCAGCAGCATCGACAACACAATGGCGCCACGGTGATCGCGCAACACGGCGCGCAACGGCAGTTCAGCGGCCAGGCTTTTGCGTTGCTGCATCTCGGCGAAGATCGGGGTTTCATGCAGCCAGCGACGCAGGTACACCGACAGCAGGCCGAATACGCCGCCGAGCAGAAAAGGAATCCGCCAGGCGTAATCAGAGACCTGTTCCGGTGTATAGGCGCTATTGATGGCGGTAGCCACCAACGAGCCCAGCAGAATACCGGCGGTGAGGCCGCTGGTCAGGGTGCCGCAGGCATAGCCGATGTAGCGGGGCGGGACGTGTTCGGAGACGAACACCCAGGCACCCGGCACCTCGCCGCCAATCGCTGCGCCCTGGATCACGCGCATCAACAGCAGCAGCAGCGGTGCCCACAGGCCGATCTGTGCGTAGGTCGGCAGCAGGCCCATGATCAGGGTCGGCACGGCCATCATGAAGATGCTCAGGGTGAACATCTTCTTGCGGCCCAGCAGGTCACCGAAGTGCGCCATGATGATGCCGCCCAGGGGACGCGCCAGGTAGCCGGCCGCGAAGATGCCGAAGGTCTGCATCATGCGCAGCCATTCGGGCATGTCGACAGGGAAGAACAGTTTTCCGACCACGGTCGCGAAAAACACGAAGATGATGAAGTCGTAGAACTCCAGCGCCCCACCCAGGGCAGACAGCGACAGGGTTTTGTAGTCGTTGCGGTTAAGCGGTCGTGCGGGCGGCGCAATGCTTGAAGGCACTGTGGTCATGGCAAGGCTTCTCTTATTAGTCAGATCAGGAATCCGCAACAGCGTGGGTTTGCGCCTGGCAGGTCCGGCACGATAGCAAATTGCCCGGAAAAGCACAGTCCAAACCCTTGCGCCGCATCAGCGCCACCTCGCAAGCATCCCCACTTGCGAAGCGACTTATTCCCTTCCCGAATTATTATGGGGGGCCGAAAACGCCATCAAATACTGACGGCCAGCGCTAAAAAGAAACAATGGTCAAACCCCTCAACTTGAATGACCGTTTTGGCCAATTTTTTGACGCCTGGAAACTCGTCTATATAGATGCACAAAATCAGGAGCAGATGGTCGTCGCGCAGGCTATCGACCGATATACTCCCAGCCCTGCACCTGTCTATTGCGTGGAAGTTGCGCGAAACCGTCGTTGGCACCGGCCAGCCGATTTCGCAGAGTTTCCCTCAAGGCGCCTTTCGAAAAACGTGACGAACGTAGTATGTTCGGGGCTGAATCGTTTTTCCAAGACGGCTATTCACCGATTACATAGTCCAAGAGTCACGGGTCAGAGGCACCCCCGGCATGATCGAACTCGAACAAGAAGATCCTATCCCGCAAGGCGATCTCGCCCTGCAAATCACCGCGCTTCCGCGTGAAACCAACGGCTTTGGCGATATCTTCGGCGGCTGGTTGGTCGCGCAGATGGACCTGGCGGGCACGGCAATGGCCAGCAAGGTCGCCGGTGGGCGCGTGGCCACCGTGGCCATTGATCGCATGGCGTTCCTGGTGCCGGTGGCCGTGGGTGCGCAGCTTTCCTTCTATACCCAGGCCCTGGAAATCGGCCGCAGCTCGATCCAGATGATGGTCGAAGTGTGGAGCGACGATCCGTTGTCCAGCGAATGGCGCAAGGTGACCGAAGCCGTATTTGTGTTCGTCGCCATCGATGGCAGCGGCCGCACGCGCTCGGTACCGTCACGGGCGCGTTAAACCTCGCCGGGTTTTAACGGTCAATTGCCCCATTGCCTGCCATTAAGAGAGCTTTGTCATGCCTACGCCCCACGTTGAGACGGTAAAAATCGACGAGCTGGACTGCTGGCGCATCCGCCACAACGGTGCCGAGCTGATGGTGGCCCAACAGGGTGCGCATATCTTCAGTTACCAGCGCGAGGGCGAACAGCCGCTGATCTGGCCGAACCCTGAGGCCGTGTTCAAGCAGGGCAAAGGCATTCGTACCGGCGTACCGGTGTGCTGGCCGTGGTTTGGGGTGTTCGACCGCAACCCGCAAAGCGTCAAAGCCATGCGCCAGAGCGATCAGCCTGCCGGCGCCCACGGTTTTGTGCGCACCGCGCGTTGGGAGCTGGCCACCACCGAACTCGACGGCCAGACGCTGCGAGTGGACCTGGTATTGCCGGTGCCGGCGGGCGGCTTTCCAGGCTGGCCCCATCAGGTAGACCTGACGCTGAGCCTGCTGCTGGACGATCACCTGCATATCCGCCTGACCAGTCACAACCGTGGCACCGACACCGTGACCCTCAGCCAGGCATTGCACACCTACTTCGCCGTGAGCGATGTGCGCAAGGTGCAGGTCGAGGGCCTGGATGGCGTGGATTACATCGATACCGCCGATGGGTGGGCCGAGAAGCAGCAAGCCGGGCTGCTGCACTTTCGCGCCGAGACAGACCGCATTTACCTGAATACGCCTGCACAGTTGAATATCGTTGATAGCGACTGGCAGCGCCGTATCCAGCTCACCAGCGAAGGCTCCAAATCCACCGTGGTCTGGAACCCCTGGACCGAACGCGCCAAGGCTTTCGACGATATGGCCGATGACGGCTGGCAGGGTATGTTGTGCATCGAGACAGCGAATGTGCTGGATGATGTGGTGAACCTGGCGCCCGGCGAAAGCCACACTCTGGGCGTAAGCATCACCGCGATCACCCTGTAGTAAATTGTAGGAGCGAGCTTGCTCGCGAAAAACCCACAGACGCCGCGTTTATTCAGGAAACACGCGTTATCGTTGACGTTTTTCGCGAGCAAGCTCGCTCCTACAGAGTTCAGGACCCTCCCACATTGGTTATGTATTGGGCTTTAGAGATCAGATTCCTTTACTACCCGCACCTTCCCCGCCTCCAGCGCATACGCGGCATCCGCCAAGTCATTATTGACCTTCTCCACCTTCAACGTGCCCGTGACCCACAGCGGCGTGTAGATATCATCGAGCTTCAGCCCCTTGGGATAGCGCACCAGCACCAGTTGGTTAGGCGGCGGTGGCGGCACATGGATGCAGGCGCCCGGATACGGGACCAGAAAGAACAACGTGCTGCGGCCTTTTGCGTCGGTTTCCAACGGCACCGGATACCCACCAATGCGGATATTCTTGCCGTTCATGGCCGCCACGGTCTTGGTGGAATACATCACCGCAGGCAGGCCCTTGCTCTGCTTCAAGCCACCCTTTTCGGTGAACGTGCCTTGGGCTTCGGGGGAGTTGTGGTCGATCTCGGGCATGGCCTCGAGGGCTTTCTGATCCGACAGCGGCATCAGGTCGAGCCAGTCGGTTTCCGGCAGTTCGCCAGCGTGCGCCAGGCCAGAGCCCAGCAGAAGAAGCGTTAACAGAAGACGGCGCATGGAGAGGCTCGGCAAATAAGTGCCGAGCATTCTAGCCCTCTGCGCCTGCGCAGCGCAGAGGACTTTGTCGGCTGATTACTTCTTTTTGACCAGGCCGTAGATCACCAGCAACACGATGGCACCTACCAGCGCGCCGATGAAGCCTGCGCCCTGGCCTGCCTGGTAGATCCCCAGGGCCTGACCGCCGTAGGTCGCGGCCAGGGAACCGGCGATACCCAGCAGGATGGTCATGATCCAGCCCATGCTGTCGTCGCCAGGCTTGAGGAAGCGCGCCAGGAGGCCGACGATCAAGCCGATAAAGATGGTTCCGATGATACCCATGGCATTTCCCTCTGATTGGTATGAGTCATGCCAAAGCCTAGTCAGGCTTTGGCATCCTGCAATCAGAGAGACACAGAACCCCAATGGTTCCCGCCAGGGCCAGGCTTATTGTTCGGCGATCAGCGCTTCAACCTTGAGGATCTGCGCCTGCAACGTCGCACGGTCCTTGCAACGCAGGTTGGCGTGGCCGACCTTGCGCCCGGCCTTGAAGGCCTTGCCGTAGTGATGCACGTGGCAATCGTCGATCGCCATCACGCGCTCTACCGGCGGCACAGAACCGATGAAGTTGAGCATGGCGCTCTCGCCGATCTTGGCCGTGGAGCCCAACGGCAAGCCCGCCACCGCCCGCAGGTGGTTTTCGAACTGGCTGCACTCGGCGCCTTCGGTGGTCCAGTGCCCGGAGTTGTGCACACGCGGGGCGATTTCGTTGGCCTTCAGGCCACCGTCGACTTCAAAGAACTCGAACGCCATCACGCCGACATAATCCAGTTGCTTGAGGACGCGGCTGGAATAATCTTCGGCCAGGGCCTGCAGCGGGTGGTCGGTGCTGGCCACGGAAAGCTTGAGAATGCCGCTGTCGTGGGTGTTGTGCACCAACGGGTAGAAGCGGGTTTCACCATCACGGGCCCGCACGGCGATCAGCGACACTTCGCCGGTGAACGGCACAAAGCCTTCCAGCAGGCAGGCGACGCTGCCCAGCTCGGCAAAGGTACCGACCACATCGGCGGCGGTGCGCAGGACTTTCTGGCCCTTGCCGTCGTAACCCAGGGTGCGGGTTTTCAACACCGCCGGCAGGCCGATGCTGGCGACTGCGGCGTCCAGGTCGGCCTGGGACTGGATATCGGCGAAGGCGGGTGTCGGAATGCCAAGGTCCTTGAACATGCTCTTTTCGAACCAGCGGTCGCGAGCGATGCGCAAGGCTTCGGCGCTCGGGTACACCGGCACGAACTGCGACAGGAAGGCCACGGTTTCAGCCGGGACGCTTTCGAATTCGAAGGTCACAAGGTCGACTTCATCGGCCAGTTGGCGCAGGTGGTCCGGGTCGCTGTAGTCAGCGCGCAGGTGTTCACCCAGGGCCGCAGCGCAGGCGTCCGGCGCCGGGTCCAGGAAAGCGAAGTTCATCCCCAGCGGCGTACCCGCCAAAGCCAGCATGCGGCCCAGTTGGCCGCCACCGATTACACCGATCTTCATCAATAACAACCTCAGGCGATGCGTGGGTCTGGATTGTCCAGCACGCTGTCTGTCTGCTCAGCACGGAATTTTTTCAGCACCGCATGAAACTGCGGGTGCTTGGCGCCCAGGATACTGGCCGACAGCAAGGCTGCGTTGATCGCGCCGGCCTTGCCGATCGCCAGGGTTGCCACCGGGATGCCGGCCGGCATCTGCACGATGGACAACAGCGAATCCACGCCCGAGAGCATCGACGACTGCACCGGCACGCCAAGTACGGGCAGGTGAGTCTTGGCCGCACACATGCCAGGCAAGTGCGCAGCGCCGCCAGCACCGGCGATGATCACCTCGATGCCACGGGATTCTGCTTCATCGGCATACTGGAACAGCAAGTCCGGGGTGCGGTGGGCGGAGACCACCTTCACTTCGTACGGAATGCCGAGTTTTTCCAGCATATCGGCGGTGTGGCTAAGGGTGGACCAATCGGACTTGGAGCCCATGATCACGCCAACCAATGCACTCATCGTCGTGCCTCTTCTCTCTGGGCGCCCGCAGGCGCGTCAAAAAACAACAAGCCACGCAGGAAATCCGGCGTGGCTTGGTGTACGAATTAAGGCCGGTTGGACCGGCCGAAGGCCGCGCAGTATACCGTAATAATCCAGATAAACAGCCCCTGGGATGACCATCTGTCTAGCGGCGCAAAGTGGCGGTTTTATTGACTCAAGAGTCAGCGAAAACACCACGAAATCCTGTGGGAGCTGGCTTGCCGCGATAGCAGTGGATCAGTGCCAAATAGGTTGGCTGACACACCGCTATCGCAGGCAAGCCAGCTCCCACATGTGTTCTGCGCTGGGCTCAAGCGCTTTGCGCGGCCCCACCTTCCAGCTTGCGCCACAACAACCGCACATTCGCCTTGCGCACCAACGCGCAGCGATACAAGCGAATCTCCAGCGGCACATGCCATTGCGGCCCGCCGCACACCACCAGTTCGCCGCGTGCCAACTCCGCACGTACGCTCAACTGCGGCACCCAGGCGATACCCAAGCCTTCCAGCGCCATACTCTTGAGGCTGTCGGCCATGGCGGTTTCGTAAATGGTCGTAAAGCGCAGGGCACGCTGGCGCAGCAGCAAATTCACCGAGCGGCCCAGGAACGCGCCGGCGCTGTAGGCCAGCAGCGGCACACTGCCCTCGCCTTCCAGGTCGAACAGCGGCTTGCCATCGGCATCGGCGGCACACACCGGGAGCATTTCGGTGTTACCCAGGTGCAGCGACGGGAAAATCTCGGCGTCCATTTGCATCGCCGCGTCCGGGTCATAGAACGCCAGCATCAGGTCGCAACCGCCTTCGCGCAGGGCGTGCACGGCGTCGCCGACGTTGGTGGCCACCAGCCGCGTGGCAATGTTCAGCCCTTCGTTGCGCAACTGCGCGATCCACCGCGGGAAGAACCCCAAGGCCAGGGAGTGGGCGGCCGCCACTTGCATGACTTCGCCCTGCCCGCCTTCCAGGTGATGCAAATGGCGCAGCACTTCGCCCAGCTGTTCGACCACCGTGCGCGCCGTCACCAGAAACAACTGCCCGGCCGCTGTCAGCTCCACCGGCGTGCGTGAACGGTTGACCAGCGTCAGCCCCAACGCGGCTTCCAGGCTGCGGATACGCCGACTGAACGCCGGCTGGGTGACAAAGCGCCGCTCAGCCGCCTGGGAAAAACTACGCGTCGCCGCCAGGGCGCTGAAGTCTTCCAACCACTTGCTCTCAAGGTTCATCACTGCCTCCCACGGAATGCACCATTTTGGCACACACGCCCGCCAAGATAACCGGGTCACATCCACATTATGCCGTTTGTGCATAGGCCAGTGTTTAACAGCATTGGCCCAAAAAGTTCTACAAGCCTAGCATTCGCAGCGTTCCGGCCAGTCCCGGGTCCATATTGAGATGATTTCCGTCATGTCCTCTGCTGCATCTTTCCGTACCGAAAAAGACCTGCTTGGCGTACTCGAAGTACCGGCTCAAGCGTATTACGGCATCCAGACCCTGCGAGCGGTGAATAACTTCCGTCTCTCGGGCGTTCCGATTTCGCATTACCCGAAATTGGTGGTCGGTCTGGCAATGGTCAAGCAAGCAGCGGCTGACGCCAACCGCGAGTTGGGCCAGCTCAGCGAAGCCAAGCACGCTGCCATCAGCGAAGCCTGTGCTCGTCTGATCCGCGGCGATTTCCACGAAGAGTTCGTGGTGGACATGATTCAAGGCGGCGCTGGCACTTCAACCAACATGAATGCCAACGAAGTCATCGCCAACATCGCGCTGGAGGCCATGGGTCACCAGAAGGGTGAGTACCAGTACCTGCACCCCAACAACGACGTGAACATGGCGCAGTCGACCAACGACGCCTACCCGACCGCGATCCGCCTGGGTCTGCTGCTGGGCCATGACGCGCTGCTGGCCAGCCTCGACAGCCTGATCCAGGCGTTCGCCGCCAAAGGCGCCGAGTTCAGCCATGTGCTGAAAATGGGCCGCACCCAATTGCAAGACGCCGTGCCGATGACCCTCGGCCAGGAATTCCGCGCGTTCGCCACCACCCTGGGTGAAGACCTGGCCCGCCTGAAAACCTTGGCGCCAGAGTTGCTGACCGAAGTGAACCTGGGCGGCACCGCGATCGGTACCGGCATCAACGCCGACCCGCGCTACCAGGCCCTCGCCGTACAACGCCTGGCCACCATCAGCGGTCAGCCGCTGGTACCGGCGGCCGACCTGATCGAAGCCACCTCCGACATGGGCGCTTTCGTACTGTTCTCCGGCATGCTCAAGCGTACTGCCGTGAAGCTGTCGAAGATCTGCAACGACCTGCGCCTGCTGTCCAGCGGTCCACGCACCGGCATCAACGAGATCAACCTGCCGGCTCGCCAGCCAGGCAGCTCGATCATGCCCGGCAAGGTCAACCCGGTGATCCCGGAAGCGGTCAACCAGGTAGCGTTCCAGGTCATCGGTAACGACCTGGCCCTGACCATGGCAGCCGAAGGCGGCCAACTGCAGTTGAACGTGATGGAGCCGCTGATCGCCTTCAAGATCTTCGACTCGATCCGCCTGCTGCAACGCGCCATGGACATGCTGCGCGAGCACTGCATCGTCGGCATCACCGCCAACGAAGCCCGCTGCCGCGAACTGGTGGAACACTCCATCGGCCTGGTCACCGCGCTGAACCCGTACATCGGCTATGAAAACGCCACCCGCATTGCGCGTATCGCGCTTGAAAGCGGGCGCGGCGTGCTGGAACTGGTGCGTGAAGAAGGCTTGCTCGACGACGCCATGCTCGACGACATCCTGCGCCCGGAAAACATGATTGCCCCACGCTTGGTCCCGCTGAAGGCCTAAGCGTTTGTTGCACCGCTCACCAGGTTGAGGGACTAGACACCTCTCACCTTTTGAGGGCTTGAAGGCTCGTTCTTCAGGCCCTTTTTTTTGCCTTGAGGTTGCTCCATGACGCCCATAAAAAATCTAATATCGCACCGCAAACCTTCCTCCCCTTCCGCGACCGCGCTGAAACCTTTAATCGCCCCGTGCAGACGGATCACGCTCGCCTAGGTATAGTGCCGCCCCTCTTCGCGTCTGCGGCCGTCGGTAACGAGGCCCGGGTACACCGCGAAAGCGCATGAATAACAACACCCGCAAAAGGATGGGGATCGAGCGTCGTGCACTGCCTGGTGCCGAGCGATGCGTCGGACCGTCCTGCGTTTGCCATTAGAAAAATCAGCGAGGAACACTCCATGCTCGAAGTCATCAACGACTTCCTCTCAGGGAAAGTACTGATCGTGCTCATAGTCGGGCTCGGCGGTTATTTCACGATCCGCTCGCGTTTCGTGCAATTGCGTCACTTTTTCCACATGTTCTCGGTGTTTAAAGACAGCCTCAAGAGCAGCGCCGGCCAACTCAGTTCGTTCCAGGCGCTGATGCTCAGCCTGGCGGGCCGCGTGGGTGCCGGTAATATCGCCGGTGTCGGCATTGCCGTGACTCTGGGTGGCCCGGGTGCCGTGTTCTGGATGTGGGTCACCGCGCTGGTGGGCATGTCTTCGAGCTTTATCGAGTGCTCCCTCGGCCAGTTGTACAAACGCACCGACGCTGAAGGCACCTACCGTGGTGGCCCGGCGTATTACATCCAGCACGGCCTGCACAAGCGCTGGCTGGGGATGGTCATGGCGTTCCTGCTGCTGGTGACCTTCGGCTTTGCCTTCAACGGCCTGCAAGCCCACGCTGTGACCCACTCGCTGAACAACGCCTTTGGCCTCGACACCACCTACACCGGCCTTGCGCTGGCGGTGTTGCTGGGCCTGGTGTTCATCGGCGGGATCAAGCGTATCGCCTCGATCGCCGACCTGCTGGTGCCGGTCAAGACCCTGGTCTACATCGCCGTGACTCTGTACGTGATCGTGCTGCAATTCGACCACGTACCGGCCATGCTCGCGACCATCGTCAAGAGCGCCTTCGGTCTCGACCAAGCCTTCGGTGGCCTGGTGGGCAGTGCGATCATCATGGGTGTGAAGCGCGGCGTGTTCGCCAACGAAGCAGGCCTGGGCAGTGCGCCTAACGTGGCGGCAGTGGCGTCGGTAGAACACCCGATCGCCCAAGGCGTGGTGCAAGCGTTCAGCGTGTTCCTCGATACGTTCGTGATCTGCACCTGCACGGCGTTGCTGATCCTGCTGTCCGGCTTCTACACCCCGGGCTTTGAAGGCGACGGCATTGCCCTGACCCAGAACTCCCTGGCGGCGGTAGTAGGTGACTGGGGCCGCATGTTCATCTCCGTGGCCCTGGCGTTGTTCGTGTTCACCTCGATCATGTACAACTACTACCTGGGCGAGAGCAACCTGCGTTTTCTGGTCGGTAACAACCGCAAGGTGCTGATGGGTTATCGCGCTTTGGTGCTGGTGCTGATTTTCTGGGGTTCCATCGAGAACCTGAGCACGGTGTTCGCCTTCGCCGACATCACCATGACCATGCTCGCGTTCGTCAACCTGTTCGCCCTGGCGTTCTTGTTCAAGATTGCCATGCGCATCCTCAACGACTACGACAACCAGCGCGCGGCGGGTATCAAGACCCCGGTGTTCGATTCCAGCCAGTTCCCTGACCTGGACCTGGACCGCAAGGCCTGGCCGGCCAACCCGGTGAAAACCGAGGCGGCCCCGGCAGCGGAACTGAGCGCTCAAGCGCAACGTTAATCGCAGCCAGATGACACGCCGCTCGGCCTTGGGCATGCTCTGGGCCCGGCGGCGTTTTTCGTTCAGGAGATTTTCGATGCAATCAGCTAATAACGTGATGGTGCTCTATACCGGCGGCACCATTGGCATGCAGGCCAGCGCCAACGGCCTGGCGCCCGCGTCTGGTTTTGAAGTGCGCATGCGTGAACAGTTTGCGGGCGCAGACCTGCCCGCGTGGCGCTTCCAGGAAATGTCACCACTGATCGACAGCGCCAACATGAACCCTGCCTACTGGCAACGCCTGCGCAGCGCCGTGGTCGAGGCGGTAGATGCCGGTTGCGACGCCGTGCTGATCCTGCACGGCACCGACACCCTGGCCTACAGCGCGGCGGCCATGAGCTTCCAACTGCTGGGCCTGCCGGTGCCGGTGGTGTTCACCGGCTCGATGCTGCCAGCCGGTGTGCCCGACAGCGATGCCTGGGAAAACGTCAGCGGTGCGTTGACGGCCTTGGGCGAAGGGTTGAAGCCGGGGGTGCACCTGTACTTCCACGGCGCGTTGATGGCGCCGACCCGCTGCGCGAAGATTCGCAGTTTTGGGCGCAACCCGTTCGCAGCCTTGCAACGCCAGGACGACTTCGCCCGTGCCGACTCCCTGCCGGCAGCGCTGGATTACCGCCAGCCCAAAGCCTTGGCGAACGTCGGCGTACTGCCGCTGATACCCGGTTTCGAGGCTGCACAGCTGGACGCAATCATCGGCAGCGGCATTCAGGGCTTGGTGCTGGAGTGCTTCGGCAGCGGCACCGGGCCGAGCGATAACCCGCAATTCCTCGCCAGCTTGCAGCGTGCGCAGGATCAAGGGGTGGTGGTGGTCGCCATCACTCAGTGCCATGAAGGCGGTGTGGACCTGGATGTCTACGAGGCCGGCAGCCGCTTGCGGGGCGCCGGCGTGTTGTCCGGCGGTGGGATGACCCGCGAAGCCGCGTTCGGCAAGTTGCACGCCTTGCTCGGTGCCGGCCTTACCGTGGAGCAAGTGCGGCGCCTGGTAGAGCTGGACTTGCATACCCAGCCAGCTTGAACGCTTAAGACAGCCCTACATAAGCACTGCAATTCCCTGCTTGCCGATACCTAACATGGAATACCCGAGCCTGCGCTCGGCTTTTCCATTGATCGGCAAGACAGGGATGCCCGCATGACGACCTCCAGTTCCACACCCTCGCAGCAAACGCCTCCAGACACTGAAACACACAAACTGGCCACTCAACTGTCCGTCGGACCTTCGTTCCGGGAAGCGGCTCGCGAACTGCTGCGCCAGTCTTTGCTGGAGAAATACCCCGACCTGGACATCGACCCGGCCATGACACTGATGGGCACTTCCACCTGGGAGCTCATCGATGACCAGATCGTGCCGGGGCCAACACATTATGAAACCCTGAGCAGCATCCTGGCCCGGCAGGCCATCCTCAAAGTGCCGACGCTGTGCGTCGAGGGCAATCACTTCCTGACCCTGAAGCCGGTAACCGACCCCCCGCTTCATTTGCCCGTGCGTATTGTCGAAGTCGCCAACCTGATCAACACCCTGGCGCCGGTGGTCTACCGGGCCTTTCAGGAACAGCTGATAACGTTCTGGAACCAAAGCAACGGCAACGGTCCTCGCTGGCAAACACTCGCCCAGAGCCTGCGCGGAGCCTGGAATGTGCAACACGTCGATGCCTGGACCGACGAAGACTGCACGATGGCCCGCACGCTGTTCCATGCACCCACCCGCGCCGCTCGCCAAGACAAAAATCGTTATAGCAGCCGCGCTTACCTGATTGATGCCGACCTGGTCAAAGGTTCCAAGACGCAGCACACCGACCAAGTGTTCATGACCGTGCTGGAGGGCAAACTCGAAGACAAAACGCTGATCCTCTGTTACTCACCCTTCAAGGGATACGAGAAATACGACACCTACCAACAGCTAGGCGATTCGTTGAAGGATCACCTGGAGCAACCCGAGGCCTTTGATCGCCTGGAGTGGCGCCTTTATGAACCCGACGGCGATTTTTTCGAACACGCAGCCTGCAAGCTGATCGCCCTGCAGCTTGAGACCGTGGAAGGTCTCAAAACCAGTGATGGCAAACAGCCCAGCACCCAACAGTCACCCCTGCTCACACTCCCGACGCCTGCCGAAAAATCGGTTGCCAAGGGCCCGGGGCCGGGCTGGTATCAAACCCTGCTGCCAGACTGGCTGACCGATGCCTCTGCCAGCGATCAATCACTCTATGCACGCCACCTCAAGGACTTGGCCGCGCTCAATAGCCTGAATGCCGGCAAGACCTATGAGGACGGTATTCCCAGCATTCATCAATTCGCCTTGGACCAGTTGAAAACCGAGCTGCTCAAGGACCACCCGACCCTGCAACACCTGAAGCTCGACAAGCTGAAAATCCAGGTCAAGAGCCTGGTGGTGTGGGGCCTTTTCACCGTGCCAGGGCAGTACGAAACCACCACGTTCAGCCTTGCCGAACTGGCCCTGCAAAACCTGATTGCACTGCCCACCGGTAATAAAACGTTGCTGAGCGACGTCGGCCACTCCATACCGAATCAGATCACCGTGGCTTACCTTGAAACACTGATCAGCCGCTGTAATATCGGTGCCACCTACCCAAAACTGATCCGCAGCAAACTGCTGGATGACTCGGCTGAGGCCTCACGTCGCAAAAAACTGTACCGCGATCACCTGCGAGTCCAGCTGCCGATGTTGGCCTTGCAGCACAAGATCCGCCGCATTGGCGGGATTGACGAGCGCGGCTACCGCTACGTCGTAGCTGTGATGCAGGACGAAAGCGGCGACCAATACGTCGACGGCAAAGCCATCGTGATGCGACGCCTGAGCTTCAACCCCAAGCGCCGGCTCATCAACAGCAACGATGATGTCACCAACATGTACATCATCGGCCCAGAAAATGCGCAAGACGGCCCTTGCGTGCTGTACCGCCCGTTGTTTGAACCCGCGTTGCTGCAATATCCATCACCGGCGAACTTACTGTATGCCATCAGCCAGTCGCGCACTTTGCGAGACTCGGTGGTTACCTGGCTACCGGACTCGGTGCGTCACCACTACACCAATTATGTCTTTACCAGTCATTGGCCTTCGCCATGGCTTGTCGCCGAGTTTCTGGTCAACCCCAGCGATCTATGGACCTATAGCGGCCCCGTGAATCTTGGTGAGGAGGTGCTCAATGGGGATAGGTTCAAGACACTGTTCGATAGCAATGCCAATGCGCTGGTTGAACTGGCGGACCGCCAGTCGGTATCGAATGCCGAACGCCGCTGGGACACGTTGAAGCAAGCCGGTTGGGTGCTCTTCAACGCGGCCCTGCCCTTTATGGGGCGCGTGGCAAGCACTAGCGCATGGATCTGGCAAATCGTCGAACAACTGGATACCTTTGCCCAGGCGCATGAGGAAGGCGATAAACCCGCACAATGGTCGGCGCTGACCGACGTGCTGCTTAACCTGGGCATGGCGATCACCTTGCACAGCGCCCAGCGCAGCAGACCTAAGTTCGAACCGGCCAGGATCGAGCCCACCAAGGTCAAGACGACCGAGCTTGCGCCTGAAACGCCAGGCCCCTCCAGCACGATAAGCTTCACCGTCGAGCAACTGCCTGAGCGCACCTCTCTGGCCCCGCCTCCCGATCACGAGATCGCGCTGAACACGAGCGGCGCAATCAACCGCACGCCAGCGCTGGAAACCTCGATGCTTGAAGGCTTTAAAATAGAAAAACCCGATGACCTCGGCACCGTGATAGACCAGCCGGCTGCTGACCAATACCTGTATCAGTTGGGTGAGCAGCACTACGCTCCCGTCGGCAAAAACTGGTTCATGGTGAAAGTGGACGATGATAAAAACATCGTTGTCATTGACCCCAACCAGCCCCACCGCATCGGGCCCATGCTGGTTCACAACGCCCAGGGTCAATGGTCCGTCGATCACCGGATACGCCTGCGTAAATCCAGTACCGATCGGTTGAAAAATACCGCCAAGGACCTGGCAATCAGCGAAGCCGACGCATCGCGCAGGAAATTGAAAGCGTTTGAAACCGCAAAAAAAAACCAGCAGAACCTACTGCAAGAAACCCGCAAAGCAATGGACGAGGCCCCCAGTACCAGTGCCCAAGCCAAACGCCAGGCCTACCTGGACACGCTCAATCGCCAATCAGAAGACTACGAAAAAGCACGCCAACACTTGCTGACCATGGCCGTCTTCACCTCGGAGCCTGAATTCCAGATAAAAGCCATTGGTTACCTACAGGCTCAACTGGAACTCAATGAAGCGGGGGTAAACGAAGAGCTCATCACCTTTGCGCCAAAACTCTCGCCCGTCCTGGACCAGCTCCCAACCCATGCACCGTCACCTCATACCAGCGATATCGCCGACCACCAACAGGTCGTCGAGATGAGCGACAGCATGATCAAGCGCCTGGATTACGCTCAATCACGCTTCACCGAGCTGCGCAAATTCGGCCCGGCCGGATTCGACGTGATCAGAGAGCGCCAGCGCAAACTGCCCAGCTATACGAGCGACGATCTCAGGGCCCTGCAGGTGACGTTGGCCCGTCACTTGTGCCTGGCCCCTGAATCCCTCACCACCGAACCCCAGGCCTGGGAGTTGCTCAACGACACGCTCGACAGCGCCGACGTTGCAGTACAGACCCTGCGTGACACCCTGGATGAGCGAAGCGAATATCGCCTGGACGAGCGTATTGACGCCTTGAGCAACCTGGTGGAGCAATTCAAGTTCATCGATGAGCGCTTGCAGGACCTTTCTCAAGAGTTCTCCGAGCAGATCCAGGCCCAACCCTTGAAACGCCTGAGCCAATCGCTGCAAGGGTTCGCCAATCGCGCCAAGGCGGCACTTGTCCCGCTGCACGAGGAACAGAACCTGAAGCGCATCAAGCCCACCCCTCCTCCTACGCCGCCCAGGCCGCTGAAGAGGTTTATCCAGACACGCTACAACGGCGTGCTGATTGGCGAACCCCGCTTGGACCCGATAGGGACCGTATCAAAGTTCGTTGATATCAAGTCCCCGATAACCGGCCAGGTCCTGGCTACCTTTCATGAGAAGACCCCGGGCATGTGGGTCGAGCACATCGAAACGTCCCCGGCACAGGCCACATCTACAGCGCTCACGCTCCACGACGCCACCACCGCGGGCGAAAAATTACTCGCCCAATTGCCGAAGTTTCAAGAACGCGCCAGCCAACAAGCCGACGATCCCTCGCGCACAGCCATTGGCATCGAGCACATGTTTCACCAGCACGCCTGGTTGCTCGAACGCAGCAAGCAAGATATCGACGAGGCATTGATCAAAGCCAAAGTCACGGCGCAAACCAAGCAGTCCAGCGCAGACCTGCGCAGAAGACTCAAAGCCGCCACAAAAGCACTTTACGAACGGGCCACTGAAACCGTGGCCAAGCTCATCAAGCGACAGCCTCCGACCATTGCCCATGTCGATTGGCTCATTAACCACCGCGAAATTGCGATCAAAAAGATCATGACCCGCCAGCCCCTCAAGGGCGCCACTTGGAGCTATCAAGATGAGTATGCGGTCATTGATCTGTCTACCAGCAAACCTCTCTGGTATGCGCATTTCCAATACTCGAGCGCCCACGCTTCACTCAATAGATTTCTTCACGCACGACTCAAAACCCCAGCAGAACAACAGCTCAAAGAGGTAGCTGACACGCTCACCGGCTTAACCGCAGAGCAACAGCTCGACTACTACCGCAGTTCCATCAACCTGACCCAAGCCCAGCGCTTGTTTTTCCCGCCAGAGGTCTATTGACGGCGCGCTCGCACAACGGCACATAACTTGCTCCAGCCTGACAAACCCAGGCTGGACTCGATCATGCTGCATTCACACCTGACCACCCTCAATGCGGTCTCGCTGATCCTGGAGACGTTCAAGCCCGACGGCATCTGCAGCCAGACCCTGCTGGCTGGCAGTGGCATCGCCAGTGCCGACCTGAGCCGCGCCGACACGCGTATTACCACTCATCAGGAAATGCGTGTATGCGCCAATGCCGTGGCGTTGCGCCGGGACATCGGCCTGGAACTGGGCCGGCGCATGCATGTGTCGTCCTACGGCATGCTCGGTTATGCACTGCTCACCAGTGCCACCTTCGGTGACGCTTTGCGCCTGGCCCTGCGCTACCCGGCGCTGTTGGGAACACTTTTTGAACTGAGCCTGGAAGAGGATGGCCAGCGCGTCTGGTTCAGCGCCACTGACTACCGCGAAGACCCAGCCCTGGGCGCCTTCAATGTCGAGTTCTGCCTGCTCTCGCTGAAAGTCATCTGCGACGACCTGCTCGGCCAGCCGTTGCCATTGCTCGGTGCACGCTTTGAATACCCAGCGCCCGACTATCGAGCACGCTACGCCGAACGCTTCGACTGCCCGCTGCAATTTGGCGCCGCCACTAACGCCTTTGCCTTCGACCGTGACTGGCTCGACCAGCCCCTGCCGCTGGCCGATGCCGTCACCCACTGCGCCATGGTGGAACGCTGCCGTCGGCAGAACGCCGAGTTCACCGGTCGCCAGGCCTGGCTGGGGCGCGTGCGCCTGTTACTGGCCGCGCAATTAAATGCCGCTCCGGGCCTGGATGGACTGGCAGGGCAAATGAACTGTTCGGCACGCACCCTGCGCCGGCATTTGCATGATCTGGGGTGCAGCTATCAAGAGTTGCTCGACGAGCTACGCTTCGAACGCGCCAAGCAGTTACTGGGGGAGGATGACCTGCCGATCTACCGCATCGCCGAACAACTGGGCTTTAGCGAGACCGCCAGCTTCAGGCATGCGTTCGTGCGCTGGAGCGGTGTGGCGCCGAGTCAGTTCAGACCCTAGCAAGGGGCGAATAGCGGACAAACACATTGGCCATATCGATCCCCTTTTGGCCGCTCCTGCCGTTCTCCAAACCCCGGCGTCTGGCAACACTGCATGGCATACCCCTGAGCCTTTGGAGAACAACAACATGCTGACGATCTACTCGGACGATCATCATTTGCACCATGGCCGTTGTGAGCTGATGGACGGGCAACTGATGCCCTGCTTCGAAATGCCCTCGCGCGCCGACCATGTACTGCAACGCGTCAAAGAGCGGGAGCTGGGGCCGGTGCAGGCGCCGCAGGATTTCGGCCTGGCGCCGCTGCAACGTATCCACAGCCGCGACTACCTCGACTTCTTCAAAGACGCCTGGCAGCGCTGGACCGAATACGGCCAGGACGGCGACCTGCTGCCCTACACCTGGCCGGCGCGCACGTTGCGCCGCGTGTTGCCCACCAGCCTGCACGGCCAGTTGGGCTATTACAGTTTCGACGGTGGCGCGCCAATCACCGCAGGCACTTGGCAAGCGGCTTACAGTGCGGCGCAAGTGGCCCTTACGGCGCAGGCCGCCATCGCGCAAGGCGCCCACAGTGCCTTCGCCCTGTGCCGCCCACCGGGGCATCACGCCGCCAGCGACTTGATGGGCGGTTATTGCTACCTCAACAACGCGGCCATCGCAGCCCAGGCATTCCTTGATCAGGGCTGTAAAAAGGTCGCGATCCTCGACGTGGACTACCACCACGGCAACGGCACGCAGTCGATTTTTTACGCGCGCAGCGACGTGCTGTTCACCTCGATTCACGGCCATCCGGAGGCGGAGTTTCCGTTCTTTCTCGGCTATGCCGATGAGCACGGCGAGGGCGCAGGCGTTGGTTTCAACTTCAACTATCCGTTGCCAGCAGGCTCCGGCTGGCAGGCCTGGAGCGCCGCGCTGGAACAGGCCTGCGCCGAGATCGAGCGCTACGCCGCCGACATCATCGTGGTGTCCCTGGGCGTGGACACTTTCAAGGACGACCCTATCTCGCAGTTCAAGCTCGACAGCCCGGACTACCTGGCCATGGGCGCACGTATTGCCCGCCTGGGCAAACCCACGCTGTTCGTGATGGAAGGCGGCTACGCGGTGGAAGAAATCGGCATCAATGCCGTCAACGTGCTGGAAGGTTTCGAGGAAGCAGCCCAATGAACACGCTCAAGTCGCTCGCCCTGTGCGCCGTGGTTGTCAGCGGCGCAGCCCAGGCCGAAGAAAAAACCCTGAAGGTCTACAACTGGTTCGACTACATCACGCCCAAGGCGCTGGAAGACTTCAAGGCCCAGCACCCGTCGATCAAGCTGGTGTACGACATCTTCGACACCAACGAAGCGCTGGAAGCCAAGTTGCTCACCGGCAACTCCGGCTATGACGTGGTGGTGCCGTCCAATGTGTTCCTGGCCAAGCAGATCGAGGCCGGCGTGTTCCAGCCCCTGGACCGCAGCCAACTGCCCAACTGGAACCACCTTGATCCCAAGCTGATGAAGCTGATCGAGGCCAACGACCCCGGCAACCAGTACGCCGTGCCCTACATGTACGGCACCATCCTGATCGGCTTCAACCCCGCCAAAGTCAAGGCCGCCCTGGGCGACAACGCGCCCGTGGACAGCTGGGACCTGGTCTTCAAGGAAGAGAACATCAGCAAGCTCAAGCAATGCGGCGTCGCCCTGCTGGACTCGCCCTCGGAGATCCTGCCCCTGGCCTTGCAGCACCTGGGCCTGGACCCCAACAGCAGCAACCCCAAGGACTACGACAAGGCCGAAGCGCTGTTGATGAAGATCCGCCCGTACGTCACCTACTTTCATTCCTCCAAATACATGGCCGACATCGCCAACGGCGATATCTGCGTGGCGGTGGGCTACTCCGGCAGTTTTTCCCAGGCCGCCAACCGCGCCAAGGAAGCCAAGAATGGCGTGACCGTGGACATGCGCCTGCCCAAGGAAGGTGCGCCGATCTGGTTCGACATGCTCGCCATTCCCAAAGGCGCTAAAAACCCGGGCGATGCCTACACCTTTATCAACTACCTGCTGCAACCCAACGTGATCGCGCCGATCAGCGACTTTGTCGGTTACCCCAACCCCAACAAGGACGCCAGCGGGTTGGTCGACCCGGCCATTCGCAACAACCCCAACCTGTACCCGACCGACGCGGCCATGGCCACGCTCTACACCCTCAAGCCCCTGGACAGCAAAGCCGAACGCGCCAGGACGCGGGCCTGGACCAAGATCAAGTCCGGGAAGTAACGCACCGGTTCTCTGGTTGGTCGTTTTTCTTTAAAACGAGGGCCGCTTGCGCCCTCGCCACCCTTGCAGCACTGAGCAGTTGCGCCTCGACGTATCTACCGCCTTCACCGCCATGGCGCTCGCTACCTTGCCCATTCCTGAAGCCCGTCCGGGCCATCGAATGCAGAGGAGCTGCGCATGCCCAATGACATCGCCAATAACCACCGCCCACCGACGACCTATGAACTGCTCACCCAACTGACCACTGGCCCCACCACCCGTGAAGTGGCCGCCACCACACTGCGCTCGGCGCTCAAAGAGCTGTATCCCACGCTGAATATCGACCCCGACCTGGCTGTGGTGGTCAGCCCTCAATGGGAGGTGATCGGCGAGGCGGTCGAACGCGCCCCGGCGCTTGTCGAATCGCTCACGTCGGTGCTCGCGCGTCAGGCGCTGTCCAGCGACAGAGTCACCTACATTGACGGCCAACACTTCCTGACGTTGCAGCCCAATGCTGCGGCACCTGTCCACCTGGCCGTGAAGATCGACGCCATCGCACGCCTGATCAACGAGCTGTCCGGCCTGCTGTTCACCGCGTTCCAAGAACAGCAACTGGACTTCTGGAACGCATCCAACGGCGCCGCCGGCCCGCGATGGCAGTCCTTCTCCAACGCCCTGCGCAAAGTATGGAACCTCACCCAAGAGCAAGGCTTGGATGAACACGAGTGCGCCATGGCGCGCACGGTGTTTCAGGAACCCGACCGGGCCAAGCGTTCACGCAAAGACCCTTACAACAGTCATGCCTACCTGGTTGATGTGGATATCCTGGCAGAGGGTCAATCCACCCACGTGAACTTTATGGACATCACCGTGTTAGTGGGCCAGTACCAGAAGCGCCAGATGGTCCTCACTTACTCATTGGTCAGTGGGTATGAAACGTTCGAATCATTGGCCGCGTTCGGTGCCTCGTTGCCCGCCCGGCTGAGTGCTCCAGAACGAGACACCACCTTGCAATGGCGCCTGTATGAACCCGACGGCAACTTCTTCGATGCCCTGGCCTGCATCCTGATTTCGCTGCAAATACAGGTGATTGCCAGTTTCGGCGAGACGGATGTGCGGGAACAACCCCGTGCCCCCGGCGTGGTGAGCATCGTGCCCAGCATTGAAGAGATGAGCGATCATCAACTGTCGAGTATCCGCGACATTCACCAACAACTTCCCAACTGGCTGGCGTCGGCATCAGACTCCGATACCGCCGCCTACAGCCGCTACCTGATCGACCTGGCCCACCTGCACACCCACTACCATGGCGAGACCTTCCAGGACGGCATTCCAGCCATTCGTGACTATGCGCGAACCCAGTTGCAAAGCCGCATCCGCGCCCCGAAAAAGAACGCGCACTTGAACCTGGACAAGATCGAGATCGTCATCGAGAGCCCGGTCCTGTGGGGCACCTTTATCATCCCCGGTGCCGTGGACATTACCCGTCGCAGCCTGATCGACCTGGCCCTGGATAACCTCACCGGCCTACCCACCGGCAATACCACGGTGCACTACAACGGCAAGGACAACGGCGTACCCGACTGGCTGACCTACGGCTACCTGAAAGACGTAATCGAAGACATCGATATTGGCCAGTACTACCCTGCCCTGGTCAAACAGAAACTCCTCGAGGACCCGCAGCAATCCAGCCGACGACAGCTGCTCTACACCAGCCACTTGCAGGTGCAACTGCCGCTGCTGGCCCTGCAGATGAAGATTCGCCAACAGGGCGGTATCGATGAACGCGGTTACCGCTATGTCGCCGCGGTGATGCGTACCGAGGAACATGAGCGCCAGGTGGACGGGCAGCCTATCGTCATCCGCAACCTGGCGTTCGTGCCCACCCTGCGCCCTGGGCATGAACAAGATGGGGTCGCCAATATGTTCGTGATCGGCCCACGACAGTCCGACGCTGGCCCCTGCGTGCTCTATCGGCCCCTGCTTGAACCGGCGCTGCTGCAATTTGCGTCGCGGCAAAACCTGCTGTACGCCATCAAACATGAACGATCGTTGCGCGAATCGGTTTTGGCCTGGCTGCCCGAGGCACAACGGTTCAATTACGCCCAATACGTGTTTCCCGACACCGTGCCGTCGCCTTGGACGGTGGTGCGTGCGCTGGTCGAGCCTCTGACCGTGCTGTACATGAGCGGCCCGATCACGCTGACCGATGAAGAAGTGGGCAATGACACACTGGCCACGCTGTTCAAGGCCAATGCCAATGCCCTGGTCGAATTGGCAACCCGCCAATCGGTGTCCAACGTGCAAAAGCGCTGGGCGACCTTTCGGCATGCCGGCTGGCAGATATTCAATGCCGCATTGCCGTTCATGGGCCGCACCCTTGGCGTCGCCGCCTGGATCTGGCAAATCATGGACGACCTGCAAGCCGCCGAGGAAGCGGTGAACAAGGACGACTCGCCCGCGTCCTGGACAGCGCTGGTGGACGTATTCCTCAACCTGGGCATGGCGCTGACCCTGCACATCGCTCTGCGCCACCCTAGCGCACTGGAGCATTTCGAGGCGCCCAAGGTCGAGACCGAATCCGAATCAACCGCCCTCCAAACGATAGATAAGCCTGCGGTGCCCGAGGCAACATTCAGCGCAGATCAACAAGCCAATATTCCCGACAGCCAAGTACCCGCCAAGCATCAAGGCCCGGTGCACATCAGCGGGGCCCTGAGTCATAGTCACCTGGGCCTGGCCAGCACACTCGACAGCTTCAGCGTGACCAAACCTGAGGCACTGGGCGAACAGAACAAAACCCCCGGTCGCCACCTGAATCTCTATGCGCTTGCAGACAAGTGGTATGCCCCGGTGGGCAAGCGTTGGTTCGAGGTGATGGTCGACGACAATGACAGCGTCATCGTCATCGACCCGAACACCCCATCGCGCACCGGCCCACCGCTGATCGGCAACCTGGCGGGCCAGTGGTTTGTGGATGTTCGGCTGCGACTGCGCGGCGGGGGCCTTCGAAACCGTCGACGGGCAGTCAAGGTCGATCAGCCTGCGCGCATTTCGGCGCTCAAGACTTCGCTCAACGCTTTCGATGCGGTCGCCGCCAGCAAACAACTGGACGTGCTTGAATCCAAGCCCGCGCTGGACGCCGCTGCCGGCCCTTCCACCGACCAGCAGCGCAGTGCGTTCCTCGGTAAAGTCGATGGCCGGCTGGTCGAATACGACGAAGCGATCAACCAGTTGAAGTCCTTGAGCATCATCGACACGGTGCCCACCTACCAGAGCAACATGAGCGGCTACCTGAAGCAACAAGTGCAATTGACTCAGATTGCCTTGGAACAGCAACTGGTGAGCTACAAGGAGGCGCTGCTGTCGTCGTCGCCCGTCCTTGAAGCCGAGGCAGATATTAACTATCAGGACCAGGCACAAAGCGCACAAAACCTGTCCACTCTGAACAGGGGGATCATCGAGCGCCTGGCGTTCATCAACGAGCGTTTCGGCGATCTCAAAGCCCTGGGAGATGAAGGCGCAGCCGTCATTCGTAAAACCATGGAATCATTGCCCTCGTTCACGCTTATCGAACTCAAGGCGCTGGATATCAGCTTGGGCCGCTACCTGTGTATCGACGAAGCGCAAAGCCAGATCCCAGCCACACTGCGCGAGCGAATGGGCCAGGTCGTCGATACCGCCGAACTCAACGTCGAAAGTTTCGTTGAGATCGTGGAACGCGGTAACGGTACGTCGCTGGATGAACGTATTGACGTCCTGGACAGCCTGGTTGAGCAATTTTCCAGCGCCGATCAGCGCCTGCTGGACCTGCACGCCGATTACCCGCGGTTCCTGCTCAAGCCTCGCTTGGAAAGCTTTCGCCAGCAGATTGGCGAATTCAGCCAGCGGGCCGTGCGCGACCTGGCTTACCTTCTGCGCGAGAAAAAAGCGCTGGAACCCAAGCCCGGCACCTCAAAGGCAGAGCCCCCGCCACGGCGCAAAGTCATCAAGACACGCCATCACGGCCTGGTGATGGGCGAACCGCGTGAAGCCGACAGCAGCCTGGTGGACATCAAGGCCGGCGTCACCGGCAAAGTGATCGCCACGTTCCATGAAAAGGCGCCCGGCGTGTGGGTCAAACGGCAGAAAACCTCGTCACAGCCACCTGCGCCGGCCTCCGTTGACCTGGACACCAGCATCAACGCCGGGCAAACGCTACTGGATGGAGAACAGACTGAAATCCGCAAAAACCAGGGGTTCTCCAGGAAGCCCTGGCACGCACCGCAGGACATTCAAGACATGTTCAATGCCTATGCCAGGAGGCTTGAAAGCGCATCCAACAACATTGAAGAGGCCCTGACTCGCCGCAACCTTACCGAGAGCGATCACACTTCCGCCGCCTCGACCAACCGTAAGCTCAACGAGGCGGCACAACGGTTTTATCGGCTCGGCAAAAAAACCTACCTGGAGATGGTCAAACATCAAGCACCCACTGCCGAGCGCGTGGAGTGGCTGCATAGCCAAGGCTTGATCCGCATCGTCAAGGTCGTGAGCCGCCGCGCACTCAAAGGGCCCAACAAGGGCTATCTGGACGAGTACGAGATTCGCGATAAAGAGAGCGGCAGGGTGTTGTGGTACGCGCACTTTCACTATGGGACGAAGGATGCCGCCCTTGAGGATTTCACCGCAGACCACCTCAAGACTCGCGAACAACAAGGGCTCGGGGGGTCTCATCAACGCACTGGCCCCAATGACTGGGACATCATCGAGATTCACCGCCGCAAGATCGGCAAGCCACTGGCCAAGTCGCTGTTCTTCAACACCTGAACGTCTTTACGGCAACCACGCCTGATGCAAACGTGCCAGCGCTTGTGCGATGTCGGCTTCGGGCACGGCGGCAAACCCCATCACCAGGCCGGCACGCTGGTCCGCAGGTGGGCTGGCGCCTGCCAACCAATAGCTGCTCAGGCCGTTGATTTCGACACCTGCAGCATGGGCCTGGGCGAGCAGTACCTGTTCACGTGCCAGGCTTTCCACCCGCACCGTCATGTGCAGCCCGGCCGCAACGCTGGGCAAGGGCCCGACGCCGGGCAAGCCATCGGGCCAACCGGCCAGCAAAGCATTGCGTCGGCTCAATGCGGCGCGGCGCATGCGGCGAATGTGGCGCTGGAAATGCCCCGCCGCCATAAACTCGGCCATCACCGCCTGGGTGCTGACTTCGGAGTGGCGCACGTCCACGGCACGGCGCCGGGTGAAGGCTTGCACCAGGCCCGGGGGCAACACCAGGTAACCCAGGCGCAACGCCGGGAACGCTACCTTGCCGAAGGTGCCGACGTACAGCACGCGGCCATTGCGATCCAGCGCAGCCAACGGTGACAGCGGCGCGCCGCTGTAGCGGTACTCACCGTCGTAATCGTCCTCCACGATCCAACCGCCTGAACGTTCGGCCCAGGCCAGCAATTCCAGGCGCCGTGCCAGGCTCATCACCACCCCCAGCGGGTACTGATGGGAAGGCGTGACATACGCCACACGGCAGTCATTGAGAGTACCGAGCACTTGGCAATCCATGCCCTCGCCGTCGACCGGCACGCCATGCAGTCGCCCGCCGGCCAACGCGAATGCATGGCCGGCCGCGCGGTAACCGGGGTTTTCCACCGCCACGCCGTCCCCAGGCTCTACCAGCAACTGTGCACAAAGGCTGATGGCCTGCTGTGCGCCACTGGTGATCACAATTTGTTCAGCCGTGCACTGCATGCCGCGCGAGCTGCGCAGGTATGCAGCGATCAAACCGCGCAGACGGCCGTCACCTGCGGGGTCGCCATAGCACAGCTGTTCCAGGTCGGGTTTGCGCCAGAACGCCCCATTAAGCTTGGCCCAAACCTCAAACGGGAACAGATCAAAGGCCGGTACACCCACGCGAAAGGCCCGAGGCGGCCCCAAAGGCGGCTGGGGCAAGTGATGGTCTTTTACCCGTGCCAACCCGGCACTGTGGATAACTTCATCGTCCAAATCTTCGGGTAAATTCGCCCATTTTGTGGATAACCCTGGGGATAAGCCTGTTGACAACCCTGTGGATACTTTTGTGGATAGTTTTTTGGCCATCGGCAGTTGGGCAACGTAGGTGCCATCACCTACCCGGCTCTCGATAAACCCTTCGGCATACAGCTGATCGTAGGCGCGCACCACGCTGTTGCGGGAAATCGACAAGGCCGCCGCCAGATCTCGGGTTGCGGGCAACCGCGTGCCACTGACCAGTCGCCCATCGAGCACCCGCTGGCGCAGGGCCTCATAGAGTTGGCGCGTGAGGCCCTGGCGGCGGTCCAACTCGATACCGGCGGGGTTGAAGGACAACGGCGGCGAAATGGGCGGCATATTGGACCTATGAAAATAGCGCTAGATGGCTCTTACAACGAACCAATAGCCTGCCTAGGATGCAGGCATTCGCCAAGGAAAATCTCCATGTACACACCCCGCGCCTTTGCTCTCGATGACTTGCCCGAAATCCAGCAACTGATCCAGCACACCCGTCTGGCGCAGTTGGTAACCGTGGGTGAAAACGGCCTGCAAGCCAGCCACTTGCCCTTGCTGCTCAACCCCGATGAAGGGCCCAACGGCACGCTGTACGGTCACTTGGCCAGGGCCAACCCACAATGGCGCGAGCTGCAAAATGGCAGTGAGGCGCTGGTGATCTTCGCCGGTGCCGACGCCTATATCAGCCCGGCGTTTTACCCCGCCAAGGCCGAGCACGGCAAAGTGGTGCCTACCTGGAACTACATCGCCGTGCACGCCTATGGCACGCCTGAGGTGTTCAGTGACGCCGAGCGCTTGCTCAAGGTGGTCACCGCCCTCACCGACCGCCATGAAAGCGGCCGCGCCCAACCCTGGCGTGTCAGCGACGCACCGGCGGACTACATTGACGGCATGCTCAAAGCCATCGTCGGCTTCGCCCTGCCGATCGAGCGCCTAGTGGGCAAACGCAAACTCAGCCAGAACCGCAGCGCGGCCGACATGGCCGGTGTGCGTGACGGCCTGGCCGCCAGTGCCGATGTACGCGACCAGACCCTGGCCCGCTTTATTCCCCAAGGAGTTTCAGAATGAGCTTGATCGACATTCGCCAGGTTACAGCGGCTGACCACGCCGCCTGGTTACCGCTGTGGCAGGCGTACTTGAAGTTCTATAACACCGAACTGCCGGACGCCGTCAGCCAGAGCACCTGGCAACGCCTGATCGACCCCAGCGAGCCGACCCATTCGGCACTGGCCTGGCAGGACGGCAAGGCGGTGGGCATGGTCAACTTCATCTACCATCGCTCCAACTGGAGCATCGAGAACTCCTGCTACCTGCAGGACTTGCTGGTAGACCCGGCTCAACGTGGCACCGGCGTGGGTCGCCAGTTGATTGAATTCGTCTACGCCACCGCCAAGGCCGATGGCTGCTGCAAGGTGCACTGGTTGACCCATGAGACCAACGCCACCGCGATCCAGCTCTACGAGCGCATCGCCGACCGCCCAGGCTTCATTCAATTTCGCAAAGGTCTCTAAGGAGCGCAGCATGACTACTTCCCTCACCGACTGGAAAGGCGCCCCGGCGCCCACCGCGCACCTGCTTGAAGGGCGTTTTATCCACCTGGAAAAGCTCGACCCGGCGCGCCATGCCGACCAACTGTGGCAAGCCCTTGAAGGCCCAGGGGCCGACCCGAAGCTGTGGGATTATTTGCCCTACGGCCCGTTCACCGAGCGCAGTGCCTTCGACGCCTGGTTGAACAACCACGCCGCCCACAACGACCCGTACTTTTTCAGCGTGATCGACCGTGCGACGGGCCAGGTCCAGGGCATCCTCAGCCTGATGTCCATCGTCCCGGCGCAAGGGCGTATCGAAATCGGCCACGTCACCTTCGGCGCACCGATGCAGCGCTCGCCAAAAAGCACCGAAGCGGTGTACCTGCTGGCCAAGTATGCGTTCGAACAGGGCTACCGTCGGCTGGAGTGGAAGTGCAACAACGGCAACGCGCGGTCCAAGTACGCAGCCGAGCGCTTGGGGTTCAGTTTTGAAGGGGTATTCCGCCAGCACATGGTGGTCAAAGGCCAGAACCGCGATACGGCGTGGTATTCGATCCTGGATTCGGAATGGCCGAAGGTCGGTGCCGGGTTTGAGGCGTGGTTGTCGGAGGCGAACCAGAGTGGTTCGGGCCAACTGAAGACACTCACAGAGTGCCGAGGCTGAACCTCACCATAAAACAATGTGGGAGCGGGCTTGCTCGCGAATACGGAGTGCCAGGCAACACTGCTGTGACTGAACCATCGTTTTCGCGAGCAAGCCCGCTCCCACAGTTTTGACCAGCGATGAATCAGTGGGCCAGGCGCTGGGCCAGCACCGCAATATGCTCCGGTCCGATGCCGCAGCATCCACCCAAATGGCTAGCGCCGCGCGCTTGCCAATCGGCCGCCCAGTGCAGGTAACCCGGCGGGTCGAGGTCGTCGCGCAACGGGTCCAGACCATCGTTTGCCGTGGCTTCCTTGGGTTGCGGTGGGAAGGCGTTGGCGTAGGCGCCGATCTGAATCGCTACACCCAATCGTTCGAAGGTTGCCCGCGCCGCATCAATGGCCGCGCCGATCACTTCCGGCTGGCTGCAGTTGAACAGCAATACCTGCACACCTAGCTGCGCCGCCGCCTCGGCTGCGTCCACCACCGGTTCGCCGGAGCGCAGGCGCGGCACCTCGTCGGTGTCTTCATCTTTCAAGGTAAACGACAGCCAGAACGGCTTGCCATCCTTAGGCAGCCCGGCCTGGATCGCCCGTGCTTCAGCGATCGAGCTCTGAGTTTCCGCCAGCCACAGATCGACATGTGGGGCCAGGCCATTCACCAACGGGGTCAGCAACTCACTGACGCGCTCGGCCTGGAACAGATCAGGGCGATAAGAGCCAAACAGCGGCGGCAGTGAGCCGGCGACCTGCACGGCTTTACCGGAGGCTCGCACCGCCCGTCGCGCCAACTCACCGGCCAACGCAGCCAGCGCCTGGCCTTCTTCGGCAAACCGCGCTTCGCCAATGTGGAACGGCACCACCGCGTAACTGTTGCTGGTGATCACATTGGCGCCACTGTCGATGTAGGCCGCATGCACCGCCTCCACCGCTTGCGGCGCTTCGCTCAAGGCCAGTGCCGACCATTCCGGCTGGCGGAACGGCGCGCCACGGCGTTGCAGTTCACGGCCCATGCCGCCATCGAGAATTACTGTGCTTACTGCGCCCATATGCTTTTTACTCATATGCTTATGAAAATAACTCACTATGAGAGTCGTTCTTATAACTATTTAATGCGTACCGTTCGGTTAATAACAACCTCTTTTTTATTCGGGTGTTCGATTTTGAAATTCAGACCGCTGTTGGCCCTGGGCCTGACGATGTTGGCTGCTTCAACCCAAGCCTTTGGCGGTGCCACGCTGGATCGTGTCGAGCAAAAGAAAGAACTGGTCGGCGTGCTGATGGAAAGCTATCCGCCGTTTTCATTTCTCAATGACCAGAACCAGCTCGACGGTTTCGACGTGGACGTGGCCAAGGCCGTGGCACAAAAACTGGGCGTAAAGTTGCGCCTGGAAACCCCGTCCTGGGACGTGATCGCCGCCGGCCGCTGGAGCGGGCGCTACGACATTTGCATCTGCTCCATGACCCCTAGCAAAGCACGCGCCGAGGTGTTCGACTTCCCGGTGGAGTACTACGCTTCGCCGGCCGTGATCGTGGTCAATGCCAAGGACGATCGCATCCACGAAGCCCGGGACCTGAGCGGCAAGAAAGTCGGCCTCACCAGCGCCTCCAGCTACGAAAGCTACTTGAACAAGAACCTGGTGATCGAAGGCGCTGAAGACACGCAATTGCAGTACCCATTCGAGGAGGTGCAGATCGCCCCGTACGACACCGACAACGTGGCGTTCCAGGATCTGGGCTTGGGCGCTGGCGTGCGCCTGGACGCGATCCTCACCAACCTGGTCACCGCGCAGCCGCGCCTGAGCCAGGACAAGCGCTTCAAGCTCGCCGGTGCGCCGCTGTACTCGGAGCCCAACTCGGTGGCCATCGAGAAAGGCGACCCGCAGTGGGACAGCAAAGTGCGTGAGGTCTTCGCCCAGCTCAAGCAGGACGGCACCTTGAGCGCGCTGTCGCAAAAATGGATCGGCGCCGATATCAGCCGATGAGTTTTCGCCTACGGCTTTACCTGACCTGGGCGGCACTGTTCGCCCTGTTTGCGAGTTTCTTCCTGAGCTTTGACCTGAAGTTCTCGATCATCCTCGACAAGCTGCCCAACCTGGTCGGCCTGCACCTTGCGCCCAACGGCTTCCTGCAAGGTGCGGCGCTGACACTGTTCTTGTGCCTGTGCGCCATTGTCGCCTCATCGGTGCTGGGCTTTATCACCGCGCTGGGGCGCCTGTCCAAAAGTGCGGTGGCGTTCGGCATCGCCAGTTTCTACGCCTCGTTCTTTCGCGGCACGCCGCTGCTGATCCAGATCCTGTTGATCTACCTGGGCCTGCCGCAACTGGGGCTGGTGCCGGGCGCCATCGTCGCCGGGATCATCGCGCTGTCGCTGAACTACGGCGCCTACCTGAGCGAGATTTTCCGCGCCGGCATCCTCGGCGTGCCCCATGGCCAACGCGAGGCCGCGCTGGCCCTGGGCATGCGCGACAGGGCGATCTTCTGGCACGTGACCCTGCCCCAGGCCATGCGCACCATCATCCCGCCGGCCACCAACCAGTTCATCTCGATGCTCAAGGACTCCTCCCTGATTTCGGTGATGGGCGTGTGGGAAGTGATGTTCCTGGCGCAGTCCTATGGCCGTTCAAGCTACCGCTATATCGAGATGCTCACGACGGCGGCGATCATTTATTGGGTGATGTCCCTGGGGCTGGAATTGATCCAGGCGCGCATGGAGCGGCATTTCGGCAAGGGCTACGTGCGGCGCGGTTGAAGGTCAGGGCCCGTTGCGCCGCACCTTGACCACGCCCATCTGCAAACCGAAGGGCCGAAACACGGCATTCAGCGATTTCAGGGTTGGGTTGCCCTCGCCATGTTCGATATGCACCAGGGTGCGCACCGAGATCTTGCACATTCTGGCGAACTGGCTTTGGTGCAGGCCGGTCACTTCGGTGCGCAGGCGGCGCACGGCGGCGCCCAGCTCGAGCGAGCCATCGGCCAAGCCTTGTTCGACGCTGTCGATCAACAACGCACGGGCGTCCATGCTGGTAGTCATCTCAACCCCCACTGCTTGAGGCGCAGGTCCAGTTTGCCCAATGGGATGCTGGGGTGATTCAAGGTCACAGCGGGCACGCCACTGGTCACCAGAAGATCCGGTAATGCACGCAGGTGCTCGGCTGTTTGTCGCAGGCGTTCAAAGCTTTGCTCGGGGTCGACGAGGTCGGCCAGAGCCTCGCATACCGCTCGCCAATTGATATCCCCGGCGATTTCCAAGGGTTTGGGCCATTTGGTGGTTCGAGTGACGGCTTCAGCGTCCATTACCATGGGTGCCAAATCATAAATGGGGGCAAGGCGCAGCGCCTTGGGCTCGCGGATGATCGATGTATTGCGGCCGTGGTTATCCGAATTACCCAGCACTTTATTCAGCAAATCCCGGCGCAGGTACTCTGCGACCAGATCTGCGATGTGGTCCCCTTGCCCCACTGCTCGCCATTGATCGACCAACAGCCTCACCACCTCCAGATGATCCATGTAGCTGCCAGGGGTGGTCACACAGGCCAAGGAATAGATCGACTCGACGGCCAGCCGTTCAACACCGCCCTCACCCAGCCTGCGATCAAAACGATGCATCCACAGGCTGGGTTTTGTCGCCTCTTCCAGCGCCAGCCCTTGGGTGGCGACCGTTTCGATGCCAAGAGACTCAAGCGCCCGGTAATAGTGGTACTCACTTCGCAGGATATCTTGATCAGTCTGCGTAGCCTGGTTGCGCGCGAACTTGATGAACCAGTGCTGAGCGACGTCAGCGTCATTCAGGATCGCGTCTGGATAGAGCAAGCCATCTACGCCTTGGGTCATCAACAATTTCGGTGCCTCGCCCCCTGCTCCGGTAGCACCGCCGATGGCAGCACCTTGTTCATAGGCATATTCCAGGAAGCGGCTATCGCGACTGACGACCTCATGTCGTGCAAATCCCATCGGTGTTTCACCGCTCAGGGCTTGGATGGACTCCTTGATCCGCATGTTGCCAATCGGCGCCGGCGTACTGCGCCCCAGCAAGAACAAGTCGTCATCGATGGCCTGGGGTTTCTCACGACCAAGACGCTGCATCAAAAAGCGCTTGGCTGCGCCGGCTGGCGCAATATCGTGCAAAAAAGCGGGGGCTGACTTGAGCACCGTAACGTCCCAATCCAGCGGGAACCGGGCACTGGCCGCGTAGCAAAAAGGCTGCTGGATCTCTTCGAGGTGATCGGCCAGATAATCCTGGCGGTAATGAAACCTGCAGGGCCCGACAAAACCCCGTTGCGGTTCAGGAAATTCAAGCCGCATAGCATCATGCCAGTGCCCGGCGGTGAAAATCTGCAGCGTCAAAGAGTAAGCGGTGTCTTTCTGCAATTTAGTGCACCTGCTAAGCAGTGATGAGAGCGACACATGCAATATAGTGCATTTCTCACTCATAGAGCGTCTTTATATATGCATTAAAATGCAGATATGGAGGGGAAAGACCGGGAGATATGCAATTTAATGCATACGACTTGACCGTCATCTCTGCGACACATTCCTGCAACGACCTTGCGCTATACCAGTCGACTCGCTTGCCATAACAAGGTCGTCCAGCATGCCCCCGTCTCCTCAACGCCTCGCGCTCGCCATCACCCTGTTGGCCAGCGGCGGTTTCATTGAAGCCGCCGCAGCCAAAACCCTACAGATCGACACACCTACCACCCAGGGGCAAACCCTGGGTGGCAGTGATACGTTGACCACGTCGGCGCCTGGCAGCATTACAACCTCCGGGGTAGCAGTGACGCTCAAGGACGGCACCCGCAGTGCGGGGGTGGTGGTGACTAACGCGGGTAAGCTGGTCTCCAGTGGCGGCCGGGGTATCGACAGTTCGGGCAGTGTCAGCGGGGAGCGCAGGTACAGCATTTACAACCTTGCCGGTGGGGTGATCCAAGGCGCCAATGATGCGTTGCGCATCAACAGTAACGTTGCCAGCGGCAGCGTGCTGATCGACAACAGCGGCACCCTTCGTTCGGCCACCGGCCAAGGGCTGGACCTGGATGCGCTGCGCAGCAACAACGTCACCACCACGATCATCAACCGTGCCGGTGGCTTGATTCGCGGGGAGGCCAGCGACGGCATGAAGACCGGCGCCAACGCTTCTATCACTAACTACGGCGAGATCTCCACTGGCGACACCTTCTCCCGCGATGACAAGTTCGATGGCGTGGACATCGACTCCGCCAGCGGCGTGACGGTCACCAATTACGGCCTGATTTCCGGTGGCCGCCATGGCATCACCACGGACGAGGGCGCCACGCTGACCAACTACGGCACGGTGATCGGCCGCAACGGCTCGGGCTTTGGTTCCGATGGCGACGGCACTGTGGTCAACCACGGCACCATCATCGGCGCGTTCTCCGGGTTGCAACCGGATGGCGACGGTGACGGTGTGGACATCGACAAGATCGCCCATATCGAAAACTACGGTGTTATCCAGGGCGTCGGCGCCGGGGGTGTCGACAAGAACGGCTTCGCCAACGGCAGCGAAGGGATCGCCCTGGGCGGTGGCTCTCTCTACAACGCCAAAGGCGCGCTGATCAGTGGTGCCAACAATGCCATCCTGGTGGACGACGGCAGCGACGGGCCGGGGCTCGCGGCCACCACCCTGGAGAACCACGGCACGATTGAAGGCCTGGATGGCTTTGGCGTGAAGTTCGTCGGCAACTTTGCCGACACGGTCATCAACAGCGGCACCATAAGCGGCAGTAATGGCCTGGCCCTGGATTTGGGCGGCGGCGATGACCAGCTGATCTTGCGCAACGGCAGCCGCTTTATCGGCAGGGTGGACGGCGGCAGCGGTTACGACCGACTGACCCTGGACGACGTCGCCGGTGGCAGTTTTGGCGACAGCCGCAACCTCGAACGGTTGGAGGTCAAGCAAGGCACCTGGACGTTGACCGGCCAGGGTGACTTCAGCGACGGCGGCGAGATTTCCAGCGGTGCCACGCTGGTCAACCAAGGCGGCATTGCCGGTAACGTGACGGTCGACGCAGGCGGTGTGTATGCCGGCGGCGGCTCGGTGGGCAGCCTGCTGGTCAACGGCACTCTGCAGACCAACACCGTATTGGGCACCGCCATCATCAGCCGTGACTTGCGCATGGGCAGCGGCTCGACCCTCGCCTATGGCGTCAACGCCGACGGCAGTAGCGCACCGATCAAGGTCGGCGGCACCGCTTACCTTAATGGGGCGACCCTGGCGGTCAACCCCGGCGAAGGCACCTACCCCTGGCAAAGCCATTACAGCGTGCTGCAAGCCGGTAGCATCAACGGCACGTTTGGCAAGGTCACCAGCGACTACGCCTTCCTGACCCCAACCCTGGATTACAGCGCCACTCAGGTCGGCCTTACGTACACCCGTAACGACATCGCCTTCAACCAGTTCGCCAGCACCGCCAACGGTGCCAGCGCCGCCAGCAGCCTGGCGGGCCTGGGCACGAACAATCCGCTGTACAACGCCCTGCTCAATACCACCACCGGCACAGCCGGTGCCGCTATCGAGCAACTGGCGGGCAGCAGCACCGCCAACCTCACCAGCGCCACCCTCAATGCCAGTGCGCAAGTGGGCAACAGCATGCTCGCCGCCATGCACCAGGTGGGCGGCGGTGCGGGACTGCTGGTGGGGCTCAATGACAAAGATACACCGGTACTGGCCGCCACCGGCGTGCCCGCCGAGGTGCGCAACCTCAATGACCCGAACGCCCGTGGCCGACTGTGGCTGCAAGGCATCGGCAGCTACGGCAAGCTTGATGGCGAGCACGGCAGCAACGGCTTGACCCAACGCACCAAAGGCACAGTGCTCGGCGCCGATTGGGCGCTGGACAGCGACTGGCGCCTGGGTGTGCTGGGCGGTTACTCCAAGACCGACCTGGACACCACCGGTGTGGACGGCAGCGTCGACAGCTGGCACGCCGGCGTCTATGCCCTGCGCCAGAGTGGCCCATTGGCGTTGCGCCTGGGTGCGGCCTACAGCGGGCACCAGGGCGACAGTAAACGCACGGTGGCCTTCAACGGTTTCAACGACCGCCCCAAAGGCGACTATGACGCCAACAGCCAGCAGGCTTTTGCGGAACTGGGCTACGCCCTGGGCAGCGGTCGCTTGAGCGCAGAACCGTTCGCCAACCTCGGCTACCAGCGCTACCAGCGCGACGGCTATAACGAAAAAGGCGGCGCCGCTGCACTGCATGTCGAGGGCCAGACCCAGGACAACTTCAGCAGCACCTTCGGCCTGCGCTTGGCGCACCTGAGCCAGCTGGACAACGGCGTCAGCCTCACACCCCGCGCCAGCCTTGGCTGGAAGCACACCTATGGCGATGTCGACAGCACCACACGCCAGGCTTTCCTGGCCGGTGGCACCGCCTTCAATGTGCAAGGCAGCGCCCTGGACCGCGACAGCCTGTTGCTCGAAGCGGGCCTGGACGTAGGCTTATCCGCCCGCCATCGCCTGGGCCTGGGCTATACCGGCGAAGTGGGCAGCAACAGCCGCAACCATGCGCTGACCGGCCAATGGCAGATGAGTTTTTAATCGCACCGTACTAGAGACAACTCCCGCACATCAGCGGTCGATAGGCTGACAGTTATCCCCCCGCGCCTCGCCTAAATTCCCGGCCTCATTCATCAGAGGTTGGGAATTCATGCCCTTTACACTTCAAAGAATCGCAATCGTCATCAGCTTGGCAGTGGCCGCAAGTTTTCAGCCAGCCCATGCGCGAGGCGATATTGAATACAAGCCTTACGGCAGCTATCCCTATGACGCCGCCGACTATAGCGGAGTATTTATACCCCAGTTCGAAGCGCCGCCCATTCCACCGCCCTTCGACGGGTTCCTCACTCAGCAGGCCACTTCGCACAACGGCCTGCAAGTCGCCCAGGTGCTGGAGCCGGCAGTGATTCAACTGGTGGCCTCCGGCGAGTTGGACGCGGAAGACCTCAAGGACCTGCAAAAATCGCTCGAACAATTGAGCAAACAACCCGGAGGGATCGGTGCAGCCCTTGAGCAACTGGCCGCCAGCCAAAACGCCAACCTGGCCACCGCAACCCAGGCCACCACCCAGCACCTGAGCCGCCAATTGCTGGCCACTCTGCGCACACTGCCTACTGACGACGACGGCCACTTCTGGGTGCAAGGCCTGGGCAACGGCGGCAGCCTAGACGCACAACACGGTAGCGCCGGCTTGAAACACGATACCCAAGGCCTGTTGCTGGGCGCCGACTGGGCGGTCGACCATGCCTGGCGGGTGGGTGTCATGGGCGCCAAGACCTCTAGCCGCTTCGATGCCCCGCGTTATGCCGCCGACCTGGACAGCTGGCACTTGGGCGGCTACGCCGTGCGCCAGGACGGCCCCTTCGCCCTGCGCCTGGGGGCGATCTACAGCAACCATGCCGGGCAGAACAAACGCAGCGTCAGCCTGCTCAATTACCACGACTCGCTCAAAAGCAAATACAACGCCAGCAGCCAGACCCTGTTCTCCGAACTGGGCTATCAATTGGGCAGCGGTGATTCCACTGTCGAACCCTTCGTCGGCCTCGGCTACCAACGCTATCAGCGCGACCGTTTCAAAGAGAGCGGCGGCGTGACCGCATTGAACGTCGGCCCACAAACCCAGCGAAACCTGAACAGCACCTTTGGCCTGCGCCTGGCAACGCTGTATCGCTTCGACAACAACATGAGCCTCACGCCCCACCTCAGCACGAGCTGGAAACACCTCTACGGCGACGTCAACAGCCAGGTCCGCCAAACCTCGCGCTATGCGCCGGGTCTGATCGACGGTTACACCATCACCGGCACCGCCCTGGACCGCGATAGCTTTGACTTGCAAGCGGGCCTGGACCTTGCCTTGTCCACCCAACACAGCGTCGGCCTGACCTATACCAGCCAAGCCGGCAACCATGGCCACGACCAAGGCCTGATGGGCCAGTGGAAAATGAGCTTCTAAGCCCGTGAACGCCTGAATTGCAGGCGAAAAAAAAGGGGAGCACCTGCCCCCCCGAGGATTAAACGTTAGTTTCGAAGGCTGTGATCAGCCTTCGATCTCAATCAGGATTTCGCCAGGGTTCACCCGGTCGCCCTTGGCCACATGCACAGCGCTCACCTTGCCGGCAATCGCTGCCTGCACTTCGGTTTCCATCTTCATGGCTTCGGTAATCAGCACGGCCTGGCCGGCCTTGACCACATCGCCGACCTTGACCAGCACATCAACGATATTGCCCGGCATCGCCGTGCTGACATGGCCCGGTTCGGTCGCGTGCTTGCGCTTGCTGCCGCCGCTGCTGACAAACTCGTTGAGCGGTTCGAACACCACTTCTTCCGGCATGCCGTCGATGGACAGGTAGAAGTGGCGCTTGCCTTCGGCCTTCACGCCGACACCGGTGATATCCACGCGGTAGCTTTCGCCGTGCACATCGATAACGAATTCGGTCGGTACGCCTTCGCCGCCAGCACGGGCCACGCCGCCCGCTTCGGGGATCGGCAACAGCACTTCAGGAGCCAAGGTGCCTGCGTCGCGCTCTTCGAGGAACTTGCGCCCGATGTCCGGGAACATGGCGTAGGTCAGCACGTCTTCTTCGGACTTGGCCAGTGCGCCGATTTCGCCGCGCAGCTTGGTCATTTCCGGCTTGAGCAAATCCGCCGGGCGCACGTCGATCACGTCTTCGCTGCCGATGGCCTGGCGGCGCAGTTTTTCGTTCACCGTGCCTGGTGCCTTGCCGTAACCGCCTTGCAGGTAAAGCTTCACTTCGTTGGTGATGGTCTTGTAGCGCTCGCCAGCCAGCACGTTGAAGAACGCCTGGGTGCCAACGATCTGCGAGGTCGGCGTTACCAGTGGCGGGAAGCCGAGGTCTTCACGGACCCGCGGGATCTCGGCCAGCACTTCACTCATGCGGTTCAGAGCGCCTTGCTCTTTGAGCTGGTTGGCCAGGTTGGAGATCATCCCGCCCGGCACCTGGTTGACTTGCACACGGGTGTCGACGGCGGTGAATTCACTTTCGAACTGGTGGTACTTCTTGCGCACGGCGTAGAAGTACAGGCCGATCTCTTGCAGCAGTTCCAGGTCGAGGCCGGTGTCGAACTCGCTGCCTTTAAGGGCCGCGACCATCGACTCGGTGCCCGGATGGCTGGTGCCCCAGGCAAAGCTGGAGATGGCCGTGTCGATATGGTCGGCACCGTTTTCGATGGCCTTGAGTTGGCACATCGCGGCCAGGCCGGCGGTGTCGTGGGAGTGGATAAAGATCGGCAGGTTCTGCTCGGCTTTGAGTGCCTTGACCAGCTCGCCAGTGGCGTAGGGCGTGAGCAGGCCAGCCATGTCCTTGATCGCGATGGAGTCGCAGCCCATGGCTTCCAATTGCTTGGCCTGGGCCACGAACGCTTCCACGGTATGCACCGGGCTGGTGGTGTAGGCGATGGTGCCCTGGGCATGCTTGCCAGCGGCCTTGACCGCTTCAATGGCCACGCGCAGGTTACGCACGTCGTTCATTGCATCGAAAATGCGGAACACGTCGATACCGTTGACCGCCGCCTTGGCCACGAAGGCTTTGACCACGTCGTCGCTGTAATGGCGGTAGCCCAGCAGGTTCTGGCCGCGCAGCAGCATTTGCAGGCGTGTGTTAGGCAGCGCGGCGCGCAGTTGGCGCAGGCGCTCCCACGGGTCTTCCTTGAGAAAGCGCACACAGGCGTCGAAGGTCGCGCCGCCCCAGACTTCCAGGGACCAGTAGCCAACTTTGTCGAGCTTGTCGCAGATCGGCAGCATGTCGTCGGTGCGCATGCGGGTGGCCAGCAACGATTGGTGGGCGTCGCGCAGGATGGTGTCGGTTACGAAGATCTTCTTGCTCATTGTTATATTCCTCACAGGCCTGCGTGGGCGGCGATGGCGGCGGCGATGGCCAGGGCCAGCTCTTCGGGTTTGCGCTTGATCGAGTAGTTGGTCAGCTCAGGGTGGCTTTCCACAAAGCTTGTATTGAACTGGCCGCTACGGAATTCCGGGTTGCGCAGGATTTCCTGGTAGTAGGCGGCGGTGGTCTTCACGCCTTGCAGGCGCATGTCGTCCAGGGCACGCAGGCCGCGGTCCATGGCTTCTTCCCAGGTCAACGCCCACACCACCAGTTTCAGGCACATGGAGTCGTAGAACGGCGGGATGGTGTAACCGGTGTAGATCGCCGTGTCGGTACGCACGCCGGGGCCGCCGGGGGCGTAGTAACGGGTGATCTTGCCGAAGCTTGGCAGGAAGTTGTTCTTCGGGTCTTCGGCGTTGATACGAAACTGCAACGCGAAACCCCGGTGCTGGATGTCTTCCTGCTTGACCGACAACGGCAGGCCGGAGGCGATGCGGATTTGCTCACGAACGATATCGATGCCGGTGATTTCTTCGGTGATGGTGTGTTCCACCTGCACCCGCGTGTTCATCTCCATGAAGTACACCTCGCCCTCGGCGAGCAGGAACTCCACGGTGCCGGCGTTCTCGTAGCCCACAGCCTTGGCCGCGCGCACCGACAGGTCGCCGATGTAGGCGCGCTGTTCCGGGGTGAGTTGCGGGCTAGGGGCGATTTCGATCAGCTTCTGGTTGCGACGCTGGATCGAGCAATCACGCTCGAACAGGTGCACCACGTTGCCAAAGCTGTCACCAAGGATCTGCGCCTCGATGTGCTTGGGATTGACGATGCATTTTTCCAGGAACACTTCCGCCGAACCGAAGGCCTTGGTGGCTTCGGAAATCACGCGGGGGAAGGCTTGTTCGAGTTCTTCGCGGCTGTTGCAACGACGAATGCCACGCCCGCCGCCACCGGAGGTGGCCTTGAGCATCACCGGGTAACCGATGCGGTCGCCTTCGGTGAGGGCTTCATGGATGTCGGCGACGTTGCCTTCGGTGCCCGGCGTAACCGGCACACCGGCCTTGATCATGCTGCGGCGCGCTTCGGTCTTGTCGCCCATGCGGCGAATCACTTCTGCCGAGGGGCCGATAAACTTGATGCCGCGCTCGGCACAGATGTCTGCCAACTCGGCGTTTTCCGACAGGAAGCCGTAGCCGGGGTGCAGCGCATCGCAACCGGTTTCCACCGCCAGGTTCACCAGCTTGCGCGGGTTCAGGTAACCGGCCAGTGGCTCGGCACCGATGCTGTGGGCTTCGTCGGCACGCTTGACGTGCAACGCGTGGCGGTCGGCGTCCGAATAAACCGCGACCGAGCGAATGCCCATCTCGGCGCAGGCACGCACGATTCGTACGGCAATTTCACCACGGTTGGCGATCAGGATCTTTTTTATCACTTGGAAATTCCCTTGAGCCGATTTGCGTGCTTCGACCCGTTGCAGCCGGGCCGGTGCGTGACCAAATGTTTCATGACAGTCGCGAGACACACACTATGCGCACAGGAGAATTAACAAAAATCAATAATTATTGGGTTGTGTATAAGTAAAGACTTATAGTTGGCCGGACGACCGGGGAGCTAAGGGCTTATAAAATGCGTAAGTCATTGATGCGTATGACATTGCGTCAATTGCAGATCTTCAATGAAGTGTGTGATTTGCGTTCCTACAGCCGTGCCGCCGAGGAAATGTCCCTCACCCAACCGGCGGTCAGCCTGCAAATTCGTCAGTTGGAAGAGCTGATCGGTCAGCCGCTGTTCGACTATGTTGGCAAAAAGCTCTACATGACCGAGGCTGCCGAAGCCCTGCAACGGGCCAGCCGCGATATTTTCGGGCGCCTGGAAAACCTCGATATGCAGCTGTCGGACATGCAGGGTTCACTGCAAGGCCAACTGAAACTGGCGGTGGAATCCAGCGCCAAGTATTTCGTGCCGCATCTGTTCGCCGCCTTCAAGCGCCAGCATCCGGAAGTGCAATTGCAGCTCACGGTGGTCAACCGTGCCCAGGTGATCCGTAGGCTCTCGGACAACCGCGACGACTTGGTGATCATGTCCATGGTACCTCAGGACATGGGCCTGGAGTTCTTGCCGTTTCTCAACAACCCGATTGTGGCCGTGGCATTGCCGGATCATCCCCTGAGCCTGCAAGGGCCGCTGCGCCTGCAGGACCTGGAGCCTTACACCCTGCTCATCCGCGAACCGGGCTCTGGCACGCGGCTGGCCTGCGAAGAGTACTTCAAGGAAAAACGCGTGCACTTCACCCAGACGGTGGAAGTGGCCTCGGCGGAGGCACAGCGTGAGTGCGTGGCGGCAGGGTTGGGCGTGGCCCTGCTGACGCGCCACGCCTTGAACCTGGAGCTGGCCACCGGCGGGCTCAAGGAGCTGCCGGTAGAAGAACTGCCGCTGTACCGCAGTTGGTGCCTGGTGCAGGCCAAGGCTAAACGCCTGTCACCGGTGGCCCATGCGTTCCTGGGCTTTATTCGCAGCGAACGGGTGCAGATCAGCGCGCTGGCTGAGCGTTTCGCTGGGCAGCCACGGGTGCCTGCCAATGCAGTTCCGGGTAGTCGCTGATGCTCTGGAGCAACTGGCGCTCCTCGCAACGGTCTTCGATGGCGCGACGGAACGCCATGCGGCGCTGGTCTTCCTGCTGACGACGGGTCTTGACGGTGCTGTTGCTGTCTTCGTAGGGCCGGGTCATTTGGAGTCTCCCAATGCGAGTACGGGGAGTACAGGATGGGCGTGGGGGATGACGGTTTGGCGGCGCGGGGGTTACAGGATGATGAATCTTGCGAAGCTGGCGCAAAACCATGTGGGAGCTGGCTTGCCTGCGATAGCCATAGGTATCTACACAACTTGTGGGTTGTAACAGCAGACGGTAACCACGATGCGAAGCGAGTCGCTCTTGATCTGCTCTTGATCTGCTCTTGATCTGCTTTTGATTTTGATCTCAGGCGCCCCGTTAAACCACGCTGGCCGAACGCAGGCTTGAATTCGTGGGTAACCCGGCAGGACGCCGGGTTAGCCGCCCCGCGCCATGGATGGCGCGTGGCGGCGGCCCACGGATTCAAGTCTGCGTTCGGGCACACCGAGCCCAAGCGAGGTGCCGAGTGGTGGGGCAAGAGCGTTTTGCTTACTTTGCCGCTTTTGCAAAGTGAGCCACCGTCAGGGCGGAACCCTAAGTGGCCGTTACCGCAGAAATGGATATGTACTCGGTACACCAGCGTCGGCTGTCAGACCGTCTTCGCAGGCAAGCCAGCTCCCACATTTGGATCGTGGCGTGTCAGTTAGATCAGCGTCGGCTGTCAGTCCGTCACGGGAGCAAGCTCCCTCGCCACAGGTCCAGCGTCACACCAAAGATGTGTAGATACCTATGCTGCGATAGCAGCCTGCCAGTCGCCACCTTATCAACTGACCCACCGCTATCGCAGGCAAGCCAGCTCCCACATTTTGACCAAGTATGGCCTGGGCTTAGTCGTCGAGGGCTTTGACGGATTTTGGCGAGAGGCGAAGGCTACGCAAGCTGCGCTTCACGCTCTTGAGGTGGTTGACCAGGCTCGGGCCACGGGCCATGGCCACGCCCATCGCCAGCACGTCGATCACCACCAGGTGGGCAATGCGTGAGGTCAGCGGCGTGTAGATTTCGGTGTCTTCATGCACGTCGATCGCCAGGTTCACCGTGGACAACTCCGCCAATGGCGTCTGGCTCGGGCACAGGGTGATCAGCGAAGCGCCGCTCTCACGCACCAGGTTGGCGGTGATCAGCAGGTCTTTGGAGCGACCCGATTGGGAAATGCAGATGGCCACGTCAGTGGGCTTCAAGGTCACCGCCGACATGGCCTGCATGTGCGGGTCGCTGTAGGCCGCGGCGGTCAGCAGCAGGCGGAAGAACTTGTGCTGAGCATCAGCCGCTACCGCGCCGGACGCGCCAAAGCCGTAGAACTCCACGCGCTGGGCCTGGGACATTGCGGTCACGGCCTTTTGCAGCTCCACCGGGTCGAGCTTCTCACGCACTTCCATCAGGGTGTGCAAGGTGGTGTCGAAGATTTTCAGGCTGTAGTCGGCGACGGAGTCGTCTTCATGGATCGCAAACTGGCCGAAGCTGGCACCGGCAGCCAGGCTTTGCGCCAGCTTGAGTTTCAGATCCTGAAACCCGGAGCAACCAATGGCGCGGCAGAAGCGCACGATGGTCGGCTCACTGATGCCCACGCTGTGGGCCAGGTCGGCCATGGAACTGTGCATCACGGCCGCAGGGTCAAGCAGCACATGATCGGCAACCTTGAGTTCCGATTTGCGTAACAGGTGGCGCGACTGGGCGATATGTTGCAACAGGTTCAAAGGGCAGGACTCTTGTTATTGGCAGACGCCAGGGATGTAGCAAGCTTGTAGTTATACTACAAGAATTGTCGTTTTGCCCGTCCGATGCATCACTAAATCGCCCCGCTCCCCCCTGATTCAGCGGGCAGGCGCTATGTAGCCATAAAGGCGGCCTACGCTGCGTTAAGAAAAATCTGCATTTTTACGTAACAAATCCGCCAGCCCTTCAGCCCGCATGGGCGGGCTGATCAGGTAACCCTGTACCTCGTCACACTGCTCGCCGCGCAGGAAATCCAGCTGCTGCTGATCCTCCACGCCTTCGGCCACTACCTTGAGCGCCAACCCGTGCGCCATGGCGATGATCGCACGGGTGATGGCCGCATCCTCGCGTCCCTGACCAAGCCCGCGAATAAAGGCCTGGTCGATCTTTACGTAGTCCACCGGGATGCGCTTGAGGTAGCTGAGGGATGAGTAACCGGTACCAAAGTCGTCGATGGCCAGCTTCACCCCCAGGTCGCGCAATTGCTGGAAGGTGGCGATGATGTGTTCAACGCTGTCGAGCAACTGGCTTTCGGTCAGTTCCAGCTCCAGGTACTGCGGGTCCAGTGCGGTTTCTTCCAGCACTTGGCGCACCAGGCTGACCAGCTTGCCCTGGCGCACCTGATGCACCGACAGGTTGACCGACACGCGAATCGGCGCCAGCCCCTGGCGTTGCCATTCGCAGGCCTGCCAGCAGGCCTGGCGCAGCACAAATTCGCCCAACGGCACAATCAAGCCGGTTTCTTCCGCCAAACCGATAAAGTCACCCGGCGGCACCATGCCCCACTGCGGATGCTCCCAGCGGACCAACGCCTCGGCAGCCTTCAGCTTGCCAGTGGCCAGGCACAGCTTGGGTTGGTAGAACACCGTGAGCTGACGCTCGTCGATGGCTTTGCGCAGGTGGTTTTCCAGCTGCAAACGCTCCAGGGTGCTGGCTTGCAGGCTGTCGGTGAAGAACTGGAAATTATTCCCGCCCAAGTGCTTGGCATGCTGCATCGCCATATTCGCTTGGCTGACCAGCGCAGAAATTTCCCGCGCGTTATCCGGCAACAGGCTGACGCCCATCGAGGCGCTGACCACCAGTTCATGCCCCTCCACATTCACCGGCACGCGCAATTTCGCCAGCAGCCGGGTCGCCACCCGCGCCAGGCTCGATAGGTTGCCATAGGCGTCGAACAGCACGGCGAACTCATCCCCGGACAGGCGCGCGATGGTGTCGGCCTCCGGCAGCGCGTTGATCAAGCGCCGTGCCATTTTCTGCAGCAGTTGGTCAGCCACTTCATGGCCCAGGCTGTCATTGAGCAATTTGAAGCGGTCGAGGTTGATATGCAGCAGCGCGAGGCTGCGACCGCCTTGGCGCACGCGCTGGTGAGCTTCGCGCAGCCGTTCGCGAAACAGCGAACGGTTGGCCAGGCCGGTTAACTCGTCGTAGTGAGTGAGGTAGCGCATACGCTCTTCAGACTCGCGCCGCGCCGACAGATCGGCGAAGAACCCTACGATATGACTGACGTTCCCCCGCACATCGCGCACCACGTTCAGCTGTAGCCACTGCGGGTACAGTTCGCCGTTCTTGCGCGTCTCCACCAATTCGCCCTGCCACGTGCCGTGGCTGAGCAATGCCTGGCGGATCAGCGGGAAGTGCCGCCGCGCATCGCGACTGCTGGGCAGTTCCACGACGTTGCGGCCAAGCATGTCGTCGATGTCAAAACCGGTGACGCGGCTGAACGCCTGGTTCACGGCGATCAGCGCGTAGTTCGGGTCGAGGATCACAATGCCTTCGCTGGCCGCCTCGAACACCGTCGCGGCCAGGCGCTGCTGCTCTTCCACCGCCTTGGCGGCACTGATGTCACGGCGCGTGCCGAGCATACGGATGACTCGGCCACTGGGCGTGCGCTCCACGGCGCGCCCGCGGTCTTGGATCCACACCCAATGCCCGTCGCCATGACGTATCCGGTATTCCACCTGATAGTCCTCGCTGCGGCCTTTGAGATGCTCGACCAGCGCGTGCTTGAGCAAGGGCAGATCGTCGGGGTGCAGGCGCGGTTTGAGGTGGCTGAGCATCGCCGTGACGTATTCGGGCTCCAGGCCAAACAACTCTTTGAGTTGTGTGTGGTGGACCTCGTCGGTTTGCAGGTTCCAGTCCCACAGGCCCAGTTCACTGGCTTGCAGGGCCATGGCCAGACGCGCTTCGCTTTTACTCAAGGCGAGGCTGGCAGCATCCAATTGCTGGCTGCGTTGCGCCACACGGTCTTGCAGGCCGACCTGGGCTTCACGCAAGTCCTGCTCCACCTCGCGGCGCTGCTCGACTTCGCGCACCAGCTCCAGATTCAACTGCTCACTGCGTTGCTGCGCCTGCTGTAGATGCTCGATCAGGGCCTGGTTCTGGAAACGGCGCAACAGCCCGCGCTGGATCAGGCGGTTGACCTGCCACGCGACCAGGCTCAGGGACGCCAGCAGGATCAGGCCGAGTACGCCCCAGCCTTGTTGCTGCGGGGTGCCATCCCAGAACAGGTAGACGATGGCCGGCACCAGGCACGGCAAGGCAAACGACAGGTAGGCCCACAGGCTCACGGCATAGGCCACGCTGGCCGACAAGGTGGCGGCGCCAATCAGGCCAAACACCCAGGCCTGATGCATGAAGCTGTCCGTGGGCACCCAGGCAATGGCCGCAACGGAGAGGGTCAGGCCACTGACCGCCGAGCCGAGCATGAACATACGCCGCCACACGGGCTGGGCCTGCCGGCTGGGCATGGCCGAGTCAAAGGCCGCCACTTGGATCACGCGCATAGCCACCAGGGCGAGCAGCCAGAGCAGCCAGACGCTGTCCAGCAGGTACTGATCGGGGTTCCACAGCAACCAGGCGCAGACCAGGCCATTGACCAGCATCAGCAGCGTGGGCAGCAACGAGCCTTGATAGAGCAGGCGCGTGCGCTCAACCGCGATTTCGGTTGCATAGTGTTTACGGATGACCTGTGCGGGGGCCGGCGAAGGGCCAAACAGGTCGGTGCTAAGGGTCATAGGCGGTGTTCTTATAATGGTGAGCCCGAAACGTCGACGGAGCATACACAAGCAAGCGCCCGGGCCAAACTGCTACAAGTCATAAAAAACCTGTTGCGATTGGCCGCAAACCTTTGGCCCAGACCGCTTGGGCAAGACACGGCACGGGCTGCGGCCGATGACCAACCGGTCATCACCCCCGCCAGAATGTTCGCCTCCGGCGCTAACGTGCAGGCGTTTTGCATCGACCATCCGGCATTGGGATTTGCCCAGGCCCCCCAAGGCCCATAGAATGCGTCGATGCGCGATGATCTCTCTCTTTTGCTGAACTCCCTCAACGATGCCCAACGCCAGGCCGTAGCGGCCCCCGTTGGCCGTCAGTTGGTCCTGGCCGGTGCTGGCTCCGGTAAAACCCGAGTGCTGGTGCACCGTATCGCCTGGTTGATCCAGGTCGAGAACGCGTCCCCGCATTCCATCCTGTCGGTGACCTTCACCAACAAGGCCGCTGCCGAGATGCGTCATCGCATCGAGCAGTTGATGGGCATCAGCCCGGCCGGCATGTGGGTGGGCACGTTCCACGGCCTGGCGCACCGCCTGTTGCGGGCGCATTGGCAGGAAGCGGGGCTGAGCCAGACCTTCCAGATTCTCGACAGCGACGACCAGCAACGCCTGGTCAAGCGCGTGATCCGCGAGCTGGGCCTGGACGAACAACGCTGGCCGGCGCGCCAGGCGCAGTGGTTTATCAACGGCCAGAAAGACGAAGGCCTGCGCCCGCAACATATCCAGGCCAGCGGTGACCTGTTCCTGGCCACCATGCGCAGCATTTATGAAGCCTATGAAGCGGCCTGCGTGCGCGCCGGCGTCATCGACTTCTCCGAACTGCTGTTGCGTGCCCTCGACCTGTGGCGCGACAACCCCGGTTTGCTGGCCCATTACCAGAAACGCTTCCGCCACATTCTGGTGGACGAGTTCCAGGACACCAACGCCGTGCAGTACGCCTGGTTGCGCCTGCTGGCCAAGGGCGGCGACAGCCTGATGGTGGTGGGCGATGACGACCAGTCGATCTACGGCTGGCGTGGCGCGAAAATCGAGAACATCTACCAGTATTCCGAAGACTTCCCGGACGCGGTGACCATCCGTCTGGAGCAGAATTACCGCTCCACCGCCGGGATCCTCAAGGCGGCCAACGCCTTGATCGCCAACAACACCGGGCGCCTGGGCAAAGAGCTGTGGACCGACGGCGGCGAAGGCGAAGCGATCAACCTGTACGCAGCGTTCAATGAGCACGATGAAGCGCGCTACGTGGTGGAAACCATCGAAAGCGCACTGAAAACCGGCCTGGCCCGTAGCGATATCGCGATCCTGTACCGTTCCAACGCCCAATCGCGGGTGCTGGAGGAAGCCTTGCTGCGCGAGCGCATTCCGTACCGCATCTACGGCGGCCAGCGCTTCTTTGAACGTGCCGAAATCAAGAACGCCATGGCCTACCTGCGCTTGCTTGAAGGCCGGGGTAACGATGCGGCGCTGGAGCGGGTGATCAATATCCCGGCGCGTGGCATTGGCGAGAAAACCGTCGAAGCGATCCGCGACCATGCGCGCCATGCCGATGTGTCGATGTGGGAAGCCATGCGCTTGCTGATCGCCAACAAAGGCCTGACTGGCCGTGCTGCCGGGGCGTTGGGCGTGTTCGTCGAGCTGATCGAGAACCTGGCGGCCAAGTGCGCAGAGATGCCGCTGCACCTGATGACTCAGACTGTTATCGAGCAGTCCGGGCTGATCGCCTATCACGAAGCGGAAAAAGGCGAGAAAGGCCAGGCTCGGGTAGAAAACCTTGAGGAGCTGGTCAGCGCCGCCCGTGCGTTCGAAAACACCGATGACGACGAAGAGCTGACGCCGCTCGCCGCCTTCCTGGGTCACGCCTCGCTGGAAGCCGGCGATACCCAGGCCGATGAGCATGAAGACAGCATCCAGCTGATGACCTTGCACAGCGCCAAGGGCCTGGAATTCCCTTACGTGTTCCTGGTGGGCATGGAAGAAGGCCTGTTCCCTCACAAGATGAGCCTGGAAGAACCTGGCCGTCTTGAAGAAGAACGCCGCCTGGCCTACGTGGGCATTACCCGGGCGATGCAGAACCTGGTGATGACCTACGCCGAGACCCGACGCCTGTACGGCAGCGAAACCTACAACAAGGTGTCGCGCTTCGTACGTGAGGTGCCTAAGGGCCTGATCCAGGAAGTTCGCCTGTCCAACAGCGTCAGCCGCCCGTTCGGCGGTGGCCAGCAACAGAACTCCAGCAGCATGTTTGCCGGCTCCGAAATACCGGAAACCCCGTTCAGCCTGGGCCAGCAGGTCAAACATGCGATCTTCGGCGAAGGCGTGATCCTCAACTTCGAAGGCGCCGGCGCCCAGGCCCGGGTGCAGGTGAACTTCGCCGAGGGCAGCAAGTGGCTGATGATGGGTTACGCCAAGCTCGAAGCGGTCTGAACCCCATTCCTGTAGGAGCGAGCTTGCTCGCGAAGAACGCCCAGACAATGCGTGCATCCAGAATGCCCACGTAATCGTTGACGATTTTCGCGAGCAAGCTCGCTCCTACGGGAAGATACGGCCGCGCCCTTGTATTTCACGAGTGCGGGCCAATATCTGTAATTAGTCCTACAGACCCTTCGGATTTGGTCTTACGCAAAAGCCCGAAACATTATGCCGCTAGCCACTGCCACGACACCTGTGCAACATGGCGCGCGTGCAATCCACAAATGGGAATTCCCTATATGAAACGTTTTCTTAGCATCGCCATGGCGTTGTGCATCGGCCTGACGATGAGCCTCGACGCCAACGCCAAACGCTTCGGTGGCGGCAAAAGCTCGGGCGCGGCACCGACTCACCAGACCAGCCAAATGGCTCCATCCGCCGGTGCGGGCGGTGCTGCGGCGACTGCAGGCGCAGCCGGTGCCGGTGCCGCTGGCGCTGCTGCCAAGGCCGGCGGTGCTTCGCGCTGGCTGGGCCCACTGGCCGGCATCGCCGCCGGTGGCCTGCTGGCGTCCATGTTCATGGGCGACGGCTTCCAGGGCATGCAGATCTTCGACATCCTGATCATGGGCGTCATCGCCTTTTTGGTCTTCCGCTTTATCGCCGCCCGTCGCCGCAAGCAGCAGGAGCACCTGGCTCCAGCCGGCGCGCCGATGCAGCGTGAAGCGTTCGAGCAAAAGCCTGCCATGGGTTCGATCTTCGGTGGTTCGCCAGCCCCTGCCGCCCGTCCGGTGATCAACGCACCGGCCTGGTTCAACGAAGAGCGTTTCGTCGAAGCGGCCCGCAGCCACTTCCAGTCCCTGCAACAGCACTGGGACGCCAACGAAATGGACAAGATCTCCGAGTTCGTGACCCCGCAGCTGCTGGAGTTCCTCAAGCGCGAACGTGCCGAGATCGGTGACGCCTTCCAGTCGACCTACATCGACGACCTGCGCGTACAGCTCGACGGCGTGGATGATCGCGCCGACAAGACCATCGCCACCCTGACCTTCAGCGGTGTGTCGAAGTCCTCGCGTTTCGACCAGGGCGAAGTGTTCAGCGAAAGCTGGAACATGGAACGCGCCCAGGGCGACGACCAGCCATGGCTGGTCGCCGGTATCCGCCAGAACGGCTAATACCTGCGCGGTTGAGCAAGCGGTAACAAAAACCCCGGACATGTCCGGGGTTTTCTATTTCACGGTTGCACTTATAGCGAGCTACTGTATAAAACGCCCCTATAAACCGCGCCATCTAGCAAGAGGATCCCGGCCGTGGAAGAAATCATCGAACAACTGCGTGAAGCCAACGAACCGGTCCCGGTTCCTTTGGAGCTACCTGACGAAGACCAACTGGTGGAAGTTGAAGAACAGCTGTTCATCAATATTCCGTTCGTCTTCAAGGAATTCCTGCTGACCGTCAGTGATGTGGTGTACGGCAGCTTGGAGCCAGTGACCATTACCGACCCAGGCTCCCATACCTACCTGCCTGAAGTGGCTGCAAACGCCTGGGACTTTGGTGTACCCCGTGAGCTGATCCCAATCTGCCAAGACGGTGACGACTACTACTGCGTCGAAGAAGACGGCACCGTGGTGCTGTGGTCTGGCGAAGAAGAAATCGTCACCGAAGAATCCTGGGAATCGGTGTGGCACTGGGCACGGGACGTCTGGCTGGAAAGCTGAGTCCCTTGTAGGAGCCGAGCTTGCTCGCGAGAAACCTGAGGGCGCCGCTGGGTGTCAGGTTTGCCGCGTTATCGTTAACGTTCTTCGCGAGCAAGCTCGCTCCTACTGTGTATCTTTGTGGTTATCCAGCGTCTCCAGCAACGCAACCTGCATCCGCGTATGCACACGGATAAACCAGCGCCAGAGCACTGCCGCCACCGCCGCCGTGACCACGGCAATCAGCACCAGCAACTTGTTGGTCGGCAGAATACTGGCCGACAAGGCTGCCAATAGCAGGAAGATCACCAGCAGCGACAAGATGGGGATCAGCTCGGCAATCACCCGGCGCACACGCTGGGTATGCCGCCCGGCCATTTCCGGCTTCACGCTCATCTCCGCCAGCAGCATCGACAACGCCTTGAGCTTGCGATACGCCGCAATCAGAAACGGCAACGACACCAGCAGCGCCCCGCCCCAGATCAACGCTTTCTGCCAACTTTGATCGCTGATCCAGCCCTCCAGGTACCCACCGATGCGCCCCGCGAAAAAACTGCCGGCAAAGAAGATCGCGATCACCAACGCCAGGTTTACCCCGACCTGCAGGATGATCTTGCGGATCATCGCGGCCAACATCGCCCCCTCGCCCTGAGGCTGAATGCTGCGCAGCCATTCGCCATACATGCCGAACACTCGGCTCATACGCTTGGGCATCACCGCCGCGATCTTCAACGACAGTGGGTCCGCGCCACGAATCAGGTAGGGCGTGAGCAGCGTGGTGATCGCCGAAACGGCCACCGCTACGGGGTACAGAAAGTCGCTGGTGACCTGCAGGGTCATCCCCAGCGCTGCGATGATGAAAGAAAACTCGCCAATTTGTGACAGCCCCATACCCACCCGCAGCGAGGTGCGGCCATCGTTGCCGGCGATAAACGCGCCCAGCCCGCAAGACAGCATCTTGCCCAGCACCACGGCGACGGTGATCACCGCAATGGGCCAGGCGTATTGCAGCAGGATCTGAGGGTCGATCATCAAGCCAATCGCTACGAAGAAAATCGCGCTGAACATGTCGCGAACGGGTTCGATCAGGCGTTCAATCTTAATCAACTGGCGGGATTCAGCCATGATTGCGCCGATCAGAAAGGCCCCGAGCACCATGCTGTATTCCAACTTCACCACCAGCAGGCAGAAACCAAAGCACAGCCCCAATACCGTGATCAGCAGCATCTCGTTGCTTTCAAACTTGGCCACATAAGCCAGCAGGCGCGGCACCAGCAAAATACCAATCACCAGCGCGACGATCATGAACAGCGAGAGCTTGCCGACCGTGGAGAACACCTCACCGGAGCTGACCGTGCCACTCACCGCGATGCTCGACAGCAAGGCAATGATGCCGATACCCAGGATGTCCTCGACAATCAGCACACCGAAAATCAGCTGGGCGAACCGCTGGTCTTTCATCTTCAGGTCGTTGAGGGCCTTGACGATAATGGTGGTCGAGGAGATCGCCAGGATCGCACCGAGGAACAGCGAGTCCATGGTGCTCCAGTCGAACCAGCGACCGATCTCGTAGCCGATCCAGATCATCAGCACGATTTCCAGGAACGCCGCGATAAACGCCGTGGCCCCGACTTTGAATAGCTTGCGCAGGCTGAATTCCAGGCCCAGGCAGAACATCAGGAAGATGACCCCCAGCTCCGCCAGGGTCTTGATCGTGTCTTCATCGTGGATCAGGCCAAAGGGCGGGGTGTGGGGGCCGATAATGAAGCCGGCGACGATGTAGCCCAACACCACCGGCTGCTTGAAGCGGTGAAACAGGATGGTGACCACCCCTGCCACCAGCATGATCACGGCCAAGTCCTGGATAAAGCTGATGGCGTGCATGGCGAGGGGCTCCTTGAGGGTGCCGGCGCTTTTCCCACTTCCGGCCGCGCCTTTGTAGGGTCGGAAAAGTCTGCCTTGATCGTAAGAAAAGCCCTGAGAAGGGCTTTTGAAGGGTAACACCGCGACTTCTGCTGGAAAGCCGGTGCAATATATGGAAACAGATCGCTGCGCGCGTGACGGCAAGCCGCCTGACGGCGTCCCGTTAGGGATGGCGCTGCAAAGACCTTGAGTACCCGCAGAGGTGCCTTCCCCCCAACCAATGCCTACAACCCGTGAGTGTGCTATGGAACCCGGAAACGCCCAGCTGTCGATGACGGTACTGATGACCCCTGACATGGCCAACTTCTCTGGCAATGTGCACGGCGGTACGCTGCTCAAGTACCTCGACGAAGTGGCCTATGCCTGCGCCAGCCGTTATGCCGGTCGTTATGTGGTCACGCTGTCAGTAGACCAGGTGATCTTTCGCGAGCCGATCCATGTCGGTGAACTGGTGACCTTCCTGGCGTCAGTCAACTACACCGGCAATACGTCGATGGAAGTGGGCATCAAGGTGGTGACCGAGAACATCCGTGAACGCTCGGTGCGCCATACCAACAGCTGCTTCTTCACCATGGTGGCCGTGGACGACCAGCGCAAACCTGCCGCTGTACCGCCGTTGCAGCCGCAGAACAGCGAAGACAAGCGCCGCTTTGTGCAGGCTCAGCAGCGTCGGCAGATTCGCCAGGAATTGGAAAAGCGCTACCGGGAAATCAAAGCCGACGCGCCGTAATTTGTAAACCCAATCAAAATGGGTTTTGTGTGCTTACAAACTGATCGGTGTGGCTTCGAAGCGCACACGCGGATGGGCAATACGGTCCTGGGCCCGCACCAGTTCCAGTTCATAGCTGGCGCAGGCCTGGGTTTCCAGCAGCACTTCATGCACGGCCGCGGCGGTGAATTCAAAGGCAGCCACCAGGCTATCACCCAACAGTACCCGCGCCAGGAACAGCCCCGACGTCAGGTCGCCCACGCCCACTGGCTGACGCGGAAACGCCAGCAGTGGCCGACGTAAGTGCCAACTGCCATCAGCCGTCACCAACAGCATTTCAAAGCCTTCTGGCAGTTTGCCTGGGTAATCCAAGTGCTTGACCAACACCGCCTTGGGCCCGCGCGCCAGCAAGGCCTTGGCCATCGCCAGGCAATCGAACAGCGATTGCGGCTTGCGCCCGGCAAAACTGTCCAGCTCCAGTTGGTTGGGGCACAGGAAGTCCGCCATGGCGGCGGCTTCATCCAAGAGGAAATCGCTGACCTCCTGCGGCACGATGCAACCCTTTTCCGGGTGGCCCATCACCGGGTCGCACAGGTACAGCGCCTTGGGGTTGATCGCCTTGATGCGCGCCACACCGCTGAGGATGGCGCGGCCCTGGTCTGCACTGCCCAGGTATCCGGACAGCACCGCATCACAGTTGCCCAGCTCGCCGATCGCGGCAATGCCCTCCACCAATGCAGGAATTTGCTGCGGCGCCAACACTTCGCCCGCCCACTGTCCATACTGTGTGTGGTTGGAGAACTGCACCGTGTTGAGCGGCCAGACGTTCACCCCGACCCGCTGCATGGGGAACACGGCGGCGCTGTTTCCGGCGTGGCCGAAGACCACATGAGACTGGATCGCAAGCAGGTGAGGTGTACGTTTCATGCGGGAGATTTCCGTAAAACCGTTGAATTTCTGGCCGAGCAGTATGCGACTAAACGCAGCCTGTACGACAGACCGGCGACACAGTTAAGCTGCGCTCACTTTGTTGGAGTTCATGGAATGCTGACCCTGGGAAACATCTTCGTCTTGATGCTGCTGGCGACCGGCGCCGCCTGGGTTTGGCACAACCACGGCCTGCGTGAACGGGCGCTGGCGCGGGTCAAGCAGCATTGCGCCAAGCTCGATATCGAGCTGCTCGACGGTGCCGTGGCACTTAAACGCATCGGTTTCGTCAAGGATGCCAATGGCCGCCGACGCTTGGCGCGTATCTATAATTTCGAGTTCACCGTGACCGGCGAAACCCGGCATGCCGGGGTCATCACCCAATTTGGCGCCCACAGTGCGCAGATCGAACTGGCGCCCTACCCGTTCCAAACCAAGGAGCCGCTGCCCAGTGCCGAGATCATCGAGTTGAGCCAGTGGCGCCAGGATCACGCCAGCAAGAAACATCAGTAACGGCAGGCTGCCAGGGAACTCTGCAAGGCGGCCACGTCCTGTGGTTCACTGAAGATCAATTCAACACGCGAATCGCGCCGCCATGCGCTGGGTTGCCAGTCCAGTGGAGTGTTATCCACAGCGTTGGCGGACACCCAACCCTCGACACTGTGGATAACCAGTTTGGCACGGCGCCAGTGAAGACTTGAGAGCCACTGATGCAGACGGCTGACATCGAATCGCTGGCTTGGGTGCCAGCGCCAGCCGATGCTCCAGCCGCCCTCCTGGCTCTGGCTCAGACAAATCGGCAGCCCAGGGTCGCTCCAGATCGCCGGCATTTGCCCCACTGCTTCAGACACCGCGAAGTTATCCACAGCGCCATGGGCCTGTGCTTTCAAACCGGGCAACCGGTCGAGTGGCAATTGCGCCTGGCGTGTCCAATGGAGCGGGCAATCGGGTAATTGCGCTTCAATCGTCTGACGTTGCGTGGCAGTCAGCGTCTCATCCTTGTTCAGCACCAGCAGACCGGCACTGGCCAACGCCTCCTGCTGTGCCTTCGGCAACGGCCTGCCCGCCGCCAACGCTTGGGCATCGAGTACCAGCACACAAGGCTGCACCGCCAGCACGTCTTGCCATGGCGCCTGCCGCAGTTGCTTGAGCAGTTGCGCCGGATGGCCCAGGCCTGAGGGCTCGATAAACAACCGATCCGGCTTGGCCTTACGCAACAAACGGCCCAGCCCTACCTGGAAGGGTGCGCCGTTCACACAGCACAAGCAGCCGCCCGCCACCTCGCCCAAGGCGATACCGTCATCGTCTTGGGTAAGTAGGGCAGCATCCAGGCCGATCTGGCCGAACTCGTTGATCAGCACCGCCCAGCGCTCGTTGGCCGGGCGTTGGGCAAGCAGGTGCTTGATCAGGCTGGTCTTGCCGGCGCCCAAGGGCCCGGCAATCACATGGGTAGGAATGTTCTGCAGCATAAGAGGCATGGTTCAGGCCGTTTAGAGCGTTTGATCCTACGCGGTTATGCCAGCCAATCCAGCGTCAGAATCAACCGTCGTTCATCGGCCTTGAGCGCCGGCGAACGATGGATCAGGCCGTGCCCTTCATTGCCGTGCCATTTGGTGCCCTTGAGCAGCGCCACTTCACCGCAGTGGATCTGCTCGATACGCTCAGTGGGCTCGGCATCCGCCTGGCTCAATGTGCGCCGGTCCATGACACCTTCGCGCAACCATTGGCTACCGATACCGGCGTACGTGGTGATCAGCCGAACCGGCACGTGATCGACGTGAAAGCGCGGGCACATGGCCTTGTCCAACAGCCGCAAACGCACGCCGATGCGCTTGGCACCGAGCAGGCAGGCGAAGGCACTGACCAGCCACGACACATCGGCGATAAACCCGTCGTAACCTTCAAGATCACGACAACTGGACGCCAAACCCCGCAAGTTCGGCACCGCGTCTTCGTTGCTCAACTCGATCACCAAGGATTCGGCCAGTGGCTCATTGAGCGCCACCAGCAAAGCGCCAAACTCGGCGATATGCAGGGGCAGTTGGCGCTGCCAGATCGCCAGGTTGACGCCATCATTGAGGATGTCGGACAGCGCCAGCGGCGTTTCTCCGAAGCTTTGGCGGATGACTGGGCGCAGGGGAATCACCGGGGCCAGCATCAGGCTACCTGCTCATACCAAGGGCCAAAGGGGTCGGGCATCTGGCGCCAACCTTCGACACCCAGGGCCATTTCTTCATCGTTGAGCAAGCAGGCGTCCAGCTCGGCACGCATCTGGGCAAAGTCGATGTTTTGCCCGATAAACACCAGTTCCTGACGGCAGTCGCCGGTGCTCAACTGCCAGTTAGCCATGATTGCCGCCACGCTTTCTTCGTCCTGCGGCCACTGGCTTTTCGGCACAAAGCGCCACCAACGCCCGGCAAACCCATGACGCATCAAGCCACCCGCCTGGGACCAACTGCCCGCATCCTGATGTTTGCTCGCCAACCAGAAGAAACCCTTGGAGCGCAACAGCTTGCCGTTGACCCAGGGGCGGTCGATAAAGTCGAAAAAGCGCTGTGGATGGAAGGGCCGGCGCGCACGGTAAGCGGTGGACGCTATGCCGTATTCTTCGGTTTCCGGCACATGTTCACCGCGCAGCTCCTGCAACCAGCCCGGGGCCTGGGCGGCGCGTTCGAAGTCGAAACGGCCAGTGTTGAGGATCTTGTTCAGCGGCACTTCGCCCATGACCATCGGGATGATTTCCGCCTGGGCGTTGAGGCGCTCGAGGATGGCCATCAGTTCTTCGCGCTCGCGGCTGCTGATCAGGTCGATCTTGCTGATGAGGATGACGTCGGCGAATTCGATCTGTTCGATCAACAGGTCGGTGATGGAGCGCTCATCGTCTTCACCGAGAGTTTCGCCCCGTGAAGCCAGGCTTTCGGCAGCCTGGTAGTCGAGCAGGAAATTCATGCCGTCGACCACAGTGACCATGGTGTCCAGGCGTGCGATGTCGGCCAGGCTCTGCTCGTTTTCATCGCGAAAAGTGAAGGTTTCGGCCACGGGCAAAGGTTCGGAAATACCGGTGGATTCGATCAGCAGGTAATCGAAACGACCTTCCTTGGCGAGTTTTCCCACTTCTTCAAGCAAGTCTTCACGCAAGGTGCAGCAGATGCAGCCGTTGCTCATTTCCACCAGTTTTTCTTCCGAACGATTGAGCGTGACATCACGCTGCACTTCGCTGCCGTCGATGTTGATTTCGCTCATGTCGTTGACGATCACCGCCACCCGCAGGTTGTCGCGGTTGCGCAGGACATAGTTGAGCAGCGTACTTTTACCGGCGCCGAGAAAGCCGGACAACACGGTCACGGGGAGACGATTGGGCATCAGGTATTCCTCATCAAGGTTGGCCGGTCAAACTGCCCGTTTATGGCGTTCGCGCAGCTCTTCACGTTCTTTGGCTTCGATACACAAGGTGGCGGTTGGGCGCAGCAGCAAGCGTTGCAGGCCGATGGGTTCGCCGGTTTCACGGCACCAGCCGTATTCGCCACGGGCCAGCAGCTCCAGGGCGTCGTCGATCTTGTCCAGCAGCTTCTTTTCGCGCTCCAGCAGGCGCAATTGCCACTGGCGTTGTTCTTCGGCACTGCCGATATCCGCCAGGTCGCTGTTGGTTTCCTGCTCGCGCAGCGCCTGGAACTGCGCGCCGATACGGGCTTGCAGGTCATCGCGCTGAGCCAGCAACAGCTCGCGGAAGAAGCGCTGTTGGGCCTCATTCATGTAGTCGGCCGTTGGTTGGGCCAACAAATCTTGTTCGGTCATGGGAAACGGTTCGCGGGTCGGGCTGTGCTTTTATGTTATAGTATAACAATACAAATAAGCCAATCCCTCTTGCTCGCCGCGACGAAGGGCGCAATGCTGAGTCACCTTCTTGTGCTGAGAAACCCGATGAGATATCTGCTGTGCGCCCTGCTATTGGCAGCGGCCGGGCCTGCCTGCGCCCAGGCACCCAGCCTGTTGGCCAAGTGCACACGCAGCGCCACCCTGCTGGCCTGTGTGGACCCGCTGGGCAATGCCTATAGCGTGGCGACCGTCGGCAGCATCACCTACCTGCGCGGTTTCGAAGTGATCGGCAAACGCTATTGGGCGCAGACCAACAGCCGGTATGGGCAACTGACGTTCTTTACTGGGTTGGCATCGGATGGCGAGGCGTGGGTCGGCTACACACGGCGCGTGGGCTGGACCACTATCAACCGGTTTTCCAGCTCAGGAGGCGCCAGCGCCAAGTTCACCTGCAGCCGAATGACCGGCTGTTAGGCCTGGCTGTTTTTCTGCGCCTGCACCCAGGCCATGTAGCTGTTCATGGGTGGGTTCTTCTGGAAGTAACGTTTGAGGCCTTCGAAAAGGCCATCCGCCACCGCCTGTTGATGGCGCGCCGTCACCAGCCGCTGGGCGTCGCGAGCGTTGGAGATGAAGCCCGTCTCCACCAAAATCGAGGGTACGTCCGGTGACTTGAGCACGGCGAACCCGGCCTGCTCCACACGTTTCTGATGCAAGCTGGTGATGCTTTGCAGGCTGCCCAATACCGAGCTGCCCAGTTGCAAGCTGGAGGCGATGGTCGCGTTCATCGACATGTCGAGAATCACCCCGGCCAACATCGGGTCCTTGTCCTTCAGATTGAGCAAGGTGGTGGCGCCCAGCAAGTCGGCGCCATTTTCGCGCTGGGCCATGAAACGCGCCGTGGCCGAGGTGGCGCCGCCTTCAGACAACGCATACACCGAGGCGCCCGACGCGGTCAGCCGAGGTGCGGCGTCGGCATGCACCGAGATAAACATATCGGCCTTGTGCTGACGGGCGATGTCGACGCGCTTGCGCAGCGGCACGAAGAAGTCGTCGTTGCGCACCAGTTTTACGTCAAAACCCTTTTCGCGTTTCAAGCGTTTAGCCAGCAACTGGGCAATCGACAGCACCACATCTTTTTCGCGCTGGCCCTTGGAGCCGATGGCACCTGGGTCTTTGCCGCCATGGCCGGGGTCGACCACCACGATGATGTCGCGCTTGGGATGCGCCTTGTCTACCGGCGCCACCAAGGGTGCCGGCTCAGCGGCGATTTGCCGGGGCGCACGGGTCGCGTTGGTCAAATCCAGCACCAGGCGATGGCCTTGTCCCTCCTGGGGCGGCAGCACGAAACTGTTGAGCTGCATGGGCTCGACCAGGTCCAGCACGATGCGCGTATCGCTCTTGCCGAAATGCCCGGAACGGATCGAGGTGATCCCACTGTTCTTCAACGCCAATTGGGAAAAGTCGCCGCTGAGCCCGGCGCCACTCAAGTCGATGATCAATCGGTCTGGTGAAGTCAGGGAAAAGGTCTTGTATTGCACCGGGCCGCTGAGGTCGAACACCAGGCGCAGCTTATCGTCCGAGCGCCACAGGCGTGCATTGCGAATCTGCGTGGCGTAAGCCCCCAAAGGCAAGGTGAACAGGGGGCTGACCAGCAGCAGGTTGAGGAGCTGACGTCTGTGCATGACATATTCCGCAGATAAAGGAGCGTCCCTACTCGATATGACTGAACAAAGGCTGGAGCAGAAAATTCATCGTAGCTCGCATTGTTATACTATAACATGTCGAATTATTTCCAACGATGGACCTGCTTATGAATGCGCTGACTCTGCCGGATATCGCCGCGCAGGCTTCACGCCAAGCCTTGCCACTCGACTGGGTGGGGATGTGCGGCATCGCCTTGCCGATCCTGATTGACGGTCAACACCTGGCCGCCACCGCTGACGCGGGTGTAAGCCTGGACGACGGCACGGCCCGTGGCATTCATATGTCACGCCTGTACCTGGCCCTGGAAATGCTTGATCAACAGCCGCTGACATCGGCACTGCTGCGTAATGTACTGCAGCGTTTTCTCGACACACATGAAGGTTTATCTAAGAACGCTCACCTGCGCATCCATACCCAGTTACTGCTTAAACGTCCTGCACTGGTCAGCCCATTAGCCGGCTGGAAGACCTACCCGGTGAGCATCGAAGCACGTCTAGAAAACCAGATGTTCCACGTGGAACTAAAAATTGACGTTACTTACTCTTCAACCTGCCCTTGCTCCGCCGCCCTCGCCAGGCAGTTGATTCAGCAGCAATTTGTCGATGATTTCGCCAACACGCCGTTACAGCATGAAGCGGTGCTGGCCTGGCTCGGCAGCGCCAACGGCATCGTCGCCACACCCCACAGCCAACGCAGCAGCGCGCAGTTGCACGTTCATCTGCAAGGTACTGACCTGCCGATAGTCGACTTGATCAACGCTGCCGAAGCCGCGCTCGGCACCGCCGTACAAACCGCGGTGAAACGCGCAGACGAACAAGCCTTCGCCCTGGCCAACGGGCAGAACCTGATGTTCTGCGAGGACGCCGCTCGCCGCCTGAACCTCGCCTTGAAGCGCTCGGATGCCATCAACGCCTTCCACCTCAAAGTGATCCACGCCGAAAGCCTGCACGCGCACGATGCCGTGGCTGAAAGCCGCTGGACGAGAGCTTCTGCATGATCACCTGCAACGCGTTGTGCTGGGGTGCCCCCGGGCAACCGCTCACCCCGGCACTGGATTTGACCCTGCAAAAAGGCAGCCTCACCGGCATCATCGGCGCCAACGGCACGGGCAAGAGCAGCCTGCTCAAAGTCATCGCCGGCCTGCAAAAGCCTTTGGCGGGAAAAGTCATCGTGGATGTTCCACGCCGTGGCGGCCTGGCCTTCTTGCCCCAGCAGCAACACTTGGACCGCCAGTTTCCTATCAGCCTGCAAGAACTGGTGGCTGCAGGTTTTTGGGGCACCCAACACACCGCTCAACAACGCAGCCAACGCCTGCAAGCGGTGCTGGAAGACTGGTGTCTGATTGGCCTGGAACACCGCCCCTTGATGGCACTGTCCGGCGGCGAATTGCAGCGCGCCCTGCTGGCACGCATGAGCCTGGCCGAGGCGCCGGTTCTGCTACTCGACGAACCTCACGCAGCCCTCGACGAGGATGGCCAGGCGCTGTGCTGGCAACACATCCATGCCTGGCACAACGAAGGCCGCACCCTGGTGATCGTCTGCCATGACCTGGCCTCCGTGCGTCACCACACCCAGCACGTACTGCAGATCAAAAACACCGGCTGCCTATTTGGCCCCAGCAAAGAGCTGATCCGCCCGCAACCGCAGATGCAGGTGGCCTGAATGCACTTCACTGCCCACTTGTGGCTGCCGTTTCATGAGTTCGTTTTTATGCGCCGCGCACTCATCGGCGGTTTGGTGCTCGCTTGCAGCACCGCGCCGCTGGGGGTGTTTCTGATCCTGCGGCGCATGAGCCTGATCGGTGACGCGGTGGCCCACGGCATCCTGCCCGGCGCCGCCCTGGGTTTCTGGTTCGCCGGGCTGAGCTTGCCCGCGCTGACCCTCGGCGGCCTGGGCGCGGGCCTGAGCATGGCCGGCCTGGCCGCGTGGATCACCCGCCGCACCGGTCTGCGCGAAGACGCCAGCCTCGCGGCCATCTACCCCATCTCTCTTGCCGCCGGCGTACTGATCCTGGGCCTTGCCGGCAAGCGTCTGGACCTGCTGCACCTGCTGTTCGGCTCCGCCCTGGCCGTGGATCAAACCACCCTGACCGGCATGCTCTGGGTCTCGGGTTTCAGCCTGATCGCCATGGCGCTGATCTACAAACCGCTGCTGTTGGACACCCTCGACCCGCTGTTCCTGCAAACGGTCAGCCGCCTCGGCCCCCTCGCCCATGGCGTGTTCCTGACCCTGGTGGTGCTGAACCTGGTGATTGGTTTCCAGGCCATCGGCGCGCTGATGGTGGTCGGCTTGATGATGTTGCCGGCCATCGCCTCACGCTTCTGGAGCCGACGCTTGCCGGTGTTGATCGCAGTATCGGCGCTGCTGGGCTGCCTGTCGGTGTGGTTGGGTCTGCTGCTGTCGTTCTACTACTCACTGCCCAGCGGCCCGGCGATCGTGCTGGTGGCGGGCGCTGGGTATTTGTTGTCCGTGGTGTTCGGTCCGGTGCACGGTTTGTTGCGCCGCCCGCCTTTGCTCACATCCCAATGAGGTGTTTCCCCATGCGCGCTCTACTCGTGCTGTTCAGTCTGCTGCTACCGCTGTCGATGGCTCACGCGGCAGACAAGCTCCAAGTGGTCACCAGCTTCAGTATTCTCGATGACATCACCCACCAGATCGGTGGCGAGCATATCCAGATCAGCAACATGGTCGGCCCGGACGCCGATGCCCATACCTATGAACCCACGCCGGATGACGCCAAGGCACTGCTCAAGGCCAAGGTGATCATCAAGAACGGCCTGGGTTTCGAGCCGTGGCTGGACCGCCTGGTTACCAGCACCGAAACCAAGGCAACGGTGGTCACCGCCAGCAAAGGCGTGATTTCCCACACCATGGACGAGGATGGGGAAACCATTCCCGACCCGCACGCCTGGCACAACCTGGCCAACGCCGAAATCTATGTGAGCAACATCACCAAGGCCCTGGTGGCCGCCGACCCTGCCAACAAGACCGCCTACCTGCGTAACAGCCAGGCCTACCTCAAGCAAATCCATAGCCTGCTGGACGAGGCCAAGGCCAAGTTCGGCGCCCTGCCACCGGGTAATCGCCGCATCGTCACCTCCCATGACGCTTTCGGTTACCTGGGCCAGGCCTATGGCATCCAGTTCCTCGCGCCCCAGGGTTTGTCCACCGAACGTGACCCTTCGGCCGCTGAAGTCGCCGCGCTGATCACCCAGATTCGCAAGGACAAGGTCAAAGCCGTGTTCATGGAAAACATCAAAGACTCGCGCCTGCTCAAGCAGATCGCTGACGAAAGCGGCGCACAGATCGGCGGCACGCTGTACTCCGACGCCCTCGCAGCAGAAGGCCCGGCCAGCACCTTTATCGGGCTGTTCGAATACAACCTCAACACCCTGTGCGCCGCACTGAGCCAGCCATGATCCGCAAAAATCCTTCCGGCGACCTGCCGGTGATTGCAGAGTCGGCCTACGTCGACAAGACCGCGATCATCTGCGGCAAAGTCATCATCGGCGAGAACGTGTTCGTCGGCCCCTACGCCGTGATCCGCGCCGACGAAGTCGATGCCAGCGGCGCCATGGACCCGATCACCATCGGCGCCAACTCCAACATCCAGGATGGCGTGGTCATCCACTCCAAATCCGGCGCAGCGGTGACCATCGGCGAATTCACCTCCATCGCGCACCGCTCCATCGTCCACGGCCCCTGCACGGTGGGCGACCGTGTGTTTATTGGCTTCAACAGCGTGCTGTTCAATTGCGCCGTGGGCGATGGATGCGTGGTGCGCCACAACTCGGTGGTCGACGGCCGCGATTTGCCCGCTGCTTTCTACGTGCCCTCTACGACGCGTATCGGCCCCAACACCGACTTGTCGCAGTTCCCGCCGGTGAGTGTCAGCGCCTCGGAGTTTTCCGAAGACGTGGCACGCACCAACGTCGACCTGGTACGCGGCTACAAAGCCCTGCAAAACGAGTTCTGAACCATGAGCCGCCTGCTGATCCGCAACGCCCGCCTGGTCAACGAAGGCCAGGTATTCGACGCCGACGTACTGATCGCCAATGGCCGTATCGAGAAGATTGCCACCAGCATTCAAGGCGATAACGAACCGGTGGAAATCGATGCCAACGGCCAGTGGCTACTGCCAGGGATGATCGACGACCAAGTGCATTTTCGCGAACCCGGCGCGCCGGAAAAAGGCAGCTTCTACAGCGAATCCCGCGCGGCGGTGGCCGGTGGCATCACCAGCTTCATGGACATGCCCAACACTCACCCGGCCACTCTGAGCCTGGAAGCCCTGGCCGATAAAAAGCGCCGTGCCGCACTGCACTCAGTGGCCAACTACGGCTTTCACTTTGGCGTGAGCAACGACAACCTCGACACCGTCGCGGCCCTTGCCCCCCGTGAAGTGGCTGGGGTCAAAGTGTTCATGGGTGCCTCCACCGGCAATATGCTGGTGGACGATCCACGCATTCTGGAGCGCCTGTTTGCCGAGGTGCCGACCATCCTGCTCGCTCACTGCGAACACACGCCCAGCATCCTGGCCAACGAGCAGCGCCTGCGCGAACGCTTCGGCGAGCATATTCCCGCCGTGGCTCATCCGCTAATCCGCGATGCCGAGGCCTGTTATCGCTCGTCATCGTTCGCCGTGGAATTGGCCAAACGTCATGGCACGCGTCTGCATGTGTTGCACCTGACCAGCGCGCGCGAACTCGCGCTGTTCGAAGACAAGCCCCTGGCCGACAAGCACATCACTGCCGAAGTCTGCGTGCACCACCTGCTGTTCGATGACCGCGATTACCACCGCCTTGGCCATCAGATCAAATGCAACCCGGCGATCAAGACCCGCGCCGACCGCGACGCGCTGCGTCTGGCATTGTTGAGTGACCGTCTGGATGTGATTGGCACCGACCATGCGCCACATACCTGGGCGCAAAAACAGTTGGCCTATCGGCAAGCACCCTCAGGCTTGCCCCTGGTGCAGCATGCCCTGCCGGCGTTACTGGAGTTGGTGGCCGACGGGCATTTGCCCCTCACCACATTGGTCGCCAAGACCAGCCACCGCGTGGCCGACCTGTTCGCCATTGCTGATCGCGGCTACGTGCGTGAAGGCTATTGGGCCGACCTGGTACTGATCAAACCGGAGCCTGCCGGCAAGCCGGTCAGCAGCCAACCCATCCTCGCCCGCTGCGGCTGGACCCCCTTTGCAGAGCGCAGCTTTCGCCACAGCGTGAGTACAACGTTGGTCAGCGGCCACCTGGCCTGGCACAACGGCCAGGTGGTCAACAGTTGCCAGGGCTTGCCCCTGCAGTTTGGGCGTTAAGCGCGGGGTTTAACGGTACCGCAATCGTTACCCAGCCACTGGGCGTGGCTGTCCAGGCTACCCTTCTGCTGGATACCGGTGGCATTGAAGGTACCGTTGACGCTGGTGGTGAATTCTTTCTGGCTCTGGAACGTTGCCACGCCAGTGCCTTGGGCTTTCGGGCAACTGAAGCGGAATTTGCACTGGTTGCCGCTCTTGTCGGTGACTTCCTGTTTGCAGCCCGATTGAGGGTCGGTCAGCGGGATCGAATCGGAGGCCACCTGAGCCGGGGTCAGGCACACCTGCACGCCCTTACCGGCCATGTTTATGCCTTGCTTTTCGAGCATGGCGCGCTGTTCAGGGGTCATCTGTTGCTTGAGTTGACCGAGGATCAGCGACAAGTCCGGCAGGTCCTGGTTATCGACTTTCATATTGCTGGTGGTCAATTCCCACAAGCCCGGCGCCAGCATCTGCGCCTGCGCCGCCACAGGCAGCGACAAACCAACAACCATGGCCAAACCAAGCAGACGAGCATTCATCGGGTAACTCCTGGGTAATTGTGGGCGTTAGACGCCGCAAAGCAGCCAGTGTTGCATGGCAAATAAAATAGCGACATTCACAGCCGTTCATGGTCTGTTACGCACTGGACTGCCTGGAGTTACATCGTTCATGGATTTCTTTGGCCCGCACCTGCTCGCCTACGTCATTGCCACGCTGCACTTTCTGGGAACGCTCGCCGCGATCCACGCGGTACTGACTGTGCGCACCGCACAAGGCTCGATCGCCTGGGCGCTGTCACTGATGTTCATGCCCTACCTGACGTTGATCCCCTACCTGATTTTTGGCCGCAGCACCTTCGACGCGTACATCCAGGCCCGTCGCCAGGCCAACCAGGAAATGCACACGGCCATCACCGAGTTGAACTGGCGCCCATGGGTGGAGGAAGCGCTCGCAGCGCGCAACTCCAGCGCCTATGCCTCCTTGCGCGCCATGCCCAAGCTGGGCCGTATGCCGTGCCTGGCCAACAATGAAGTGCGCCTGTTGATCAATGGCGATGCCACCTTCGGCGCGATCTTCGAGGCTATCCGTCACGCAAAGACCGCGGTGCTGTTCCAGTTTTTCATCATTCACGATGACGAACTGGGCCGCCAGTTACAGGCCCTGTTGAAGGAAAAAGCCGCTCAGGGTGTAGCCATTTACGTGCTGTACGACCGCATCGGCAGTCACGCCCTGCCCCATCGTTATGTGCAAGCGCTGCGTGACGCTGGCGTGCAGGTCAAGGCGTTCGCTACCCGCAGTGGCTGGCTCAATCGCTTCCAGGTCAACTTCCGTAACCATCGCAAGATCGTAGTGGTAGACGGCATCACCGGGTTTGTCGGTGGGCATAACGTAGGCGATGAATACCTGGGTAAAAAACCGCCGCTGGCGCCATGGCGCGATACCCATGTGCAAGTCACCGGCCCAGTGGTGGCGTGCCTGCAGGAGTCGTTCGCCGAGGACTGGTTCTGGGCCGCACGGGAACTGCCGCCGCTGATCCTGCCGGACGCCTACCCGGAAGACGGCGTGCTTTGCCAGTTGCTCGCCAGCGGACCGGCGGACCCTTATGAAACCTGCTCGCTGTTTTTCGTCGAGGCCATCCATGCCGCGACCGAGCGCGTATGGATCACCAGCCCCTACTTCATTCCCGACGAGGCGGTGTTTTCCGCCCTGCGCCTGGCGGTGTTGCGCGGGGTCGATGTGCGCCTGCTGCTGCCGTCACGGCCGGACCATCGCATCGTGTATGCCGCATCCAGCCTGTATGCCAACGAAGCGGTGCGAGCGGGCGTGCGGGTGTTTCGCTACACGCCGGGCTTTTTGCATCAGAAGGTGGTGTTGGTGGACAGCGAAATCAGCGCCATTGGCAGTGCCAACATGGACAACCGTTCGTTCCGGCTGAATTTTGAAGTGATGCTGCTGACGGTGGATGAAGCCTTCGCCAGCCAGGTTGAACAGATGTTGCTGGATGACTTTGCCCTGGCCCATGAAGTCAGCCAGGAAGAAAGCCGTGAGACCCGTCGCCTGCAACAACTGGGCATGCGCGTGGCGCGCTTGATCTCACCCATCCTCTAACCGCCAATACAAAACCAATGTAGGAGCGAGCTTGCTCGCGAAAAACTCACCGGCGCCGCGTTCATTCAGCTAGTACGCGTTATCGTTGACGTTTTTCGCGAGCAAGCTCGCTCCTACGGTTTTGAACGTGCTCAGCGGTAGAGATCTTCCCGCGTCCACGGCAGTTCATGCCCGCCATCGGCATGGGGTTTGACTGCCAGAATCTGGTGCAGGTTGATCCAGCCACGGGCAAACGCGTAAGCGCAACCAGCCAGGTACAGCCGCCAGATGCGTAGCGCCTGCTCCGGTACCATCTTCGCTGCCGCTTCCAGGTTGTCTTCCAGGCGTTCGCTCCAATGGTCCAATGTGCGGGCGTAATGCATACGCAGGCTTTCGACATCGACCACTTCCAGCCCCACTTCACTGATTTCGGCCGTCATCATCGCCAGGTGCGGCAGTTCACCGTTGGGGAACACGTAGCGCTCTATAAACTCGCCGGCGCCGCGGCCCACGGGGCGACCGTCGGTGTGCTTGGCGGTGATGCCATGGTTCATCACCAGGCCACCTTCACGCACCGCGCCGAACAGGGTACGGCAGTACTGCGCCAGGTTGGCGTGGCCGACGTGTTCGAACATACCCACGCTTACCACTTTGTCGAAACGGCCATCCTGGGGCAGGTCGCGGTAGTCGAGCAACTGCAGGTCGACCTGGTCTTCCAGGCCTTCGGCTTTCACCCGCTCCTTGGCCAGCGCCAGTTGTTCCTTGCTCAAGGTGATGCCGAACACCTTGACCCCGAACTCCCGCGCGGCATAGCGCGCCAGCCCGCCCCAGCCGCAGCCCACATCCAGCAGATACTCACCCGGTTGCAGCCGCAACTTGCGGCACAGGTGGCGGAATTTGTCTTGTTGGGCCTGGTCGAGCGACTCGCTGCCGGTTTCGAAATAACCGCAGGAGTACGCCATGTCCTGGTCCAGCCATAGCTGGTAGAACTCGTTGGACAGGTCGTAATGGTAGGAAATAGAAGCGGCGTCCGTGGCCTTGTCGTGAATCGAGCGCACCGGACGACTCTCCTCGTCGTCATCGACCAAAGCGTGACTCAACTCGTCACATACCCTGATCACTTCGGTGATGGAGCCTTCCAGCTCCAGTTTTCCCTCAACGAAGGCTTCGCCCAGCGAGTCGAGCGTTGGATGGGTGAGCCTGGATACAACCGTGGGGTCCTTGACCACGATGGTGACGCTGGGCTCAGGGCCCAAGTTGAATTCATGGCCGTCCCAGAGTCGAAGACGCAGCGGTAGCTGAAGATTCTGTAAGGCCGGTGGAAGTTGCGCGAGCATGAGTAGTCCCCCCTTGTTTCAGACGTCTGCTGTGAGGGTAGACCATGCCAAACAAAGTAGGAAGCTATCGAATCAACAGCCCCCCTTCTATGGCGCTCGGCGCTCGAGCAAACCTTCTTGGACCCACTGTTTCAGCCAAGTGGCCGCTTGCAGCGACGCCCCCTCTGAATAAGTGACCGCCAGCTCAGTACACAGTTCTGAAAAATTCCAACCCGTGGTCACCATGCCCGCCAGCGCACAGGCTTCAGCGGCTTCCAGGCTGCGGTAGTGGCAGCGGTTCTCGTGGCGCCACACCAGGCAGATTTGTGCCGGGTCCAGCGCCTGGCTGCCTGGGAAGTCTGATTCATCCTTGCTGGCTCGCCAGATTGCCACTGTGTTGAAACGGCAAAGCAGCTGCTGTACCGAAGGCGCCAGCGCAACCTGCAAGGTGGGCCAATCTTCAGGCGCCAGGTGCGCCATGTCATTCAATGTCAGCGGCTCCCCTTCGGGTGCGTCAAACGCCAAGGTGAACGCCCACTCCAAGCGCGCCAACTCAGCCAAAGGCGCACTTTGCTCAGCCATCAAATGCTCAACGATAAACAACGCAAAGCGCTCGCCCAACCAGCGCACGCTGTAATGGGCCGACGGATAACGGCGGATGTAGGCCTCGGTCAGTGAGCAAAACGCCTCATCTCCCAGCCAATACCAGATGGCACCGAAGTCATGGCGCAGCACCTCCTGCAGGCGTGACAGGTAGGCGTTGTGGTAAATCGCCAGGCCGGTCTCCACATCCAACGTCGGCCCTCCCAGCAAGGTGGCGGCAAAGCCGCTGTTGGCCGCGGGGGCTTCGGATAATAGATGCTGCTCAAACGCCAACTGCCAGTCGATCAGGCGCATAACGCTCTCCGGGCCAAGGCGCTGGCACCCAATTCACGGGCTTTGTTCAACTCGGTGAGCAACTCTTCGAAGGGCGGAAAATGGTCATCGCGTTCCAGCAACGTCGACACCGGGCCCAAATGCTCCAGAGTTTGCTGATACAGCGCCCACACCGGGTCGCACACGGGATGGTCATGGGTATCGACCACATAGTCGCCATAGTCCATATGCCCCGCCAAATGCAGCTGGCGAATGCTTTCGGGTGGCAGGTTGCGAATGAAGGTCCAGGCATCAAAACCATGGTTACGTGCGCTGACGTAGACGTTGTTGACGTCCAGCAGCAACTGGCAGCCGCTCAGGTGGGCCAAGGCGTTGAGGAACTCCCACTCGGTGAACTCATCCGCCTTGGAACGCACATAGCTGGAGACATTTTCCAGCACCAGCGGACGCTGCAACACGTCCTGCACCTGACGTACGCGGCCGGCCACGTGGTAGAGGCTTTCTTCGGTGTAAGGCAGGGGCAGCAAATCGTGTAGCTGATGCGCACTACCGCGGCTCCAGCACAGGTGATCGGAAATCCACGCCGGCTGAATGCGCTCTGCGAGCTGTTTGATGTGGTTCAGGTAATCGGTATCGAGGGCATGCGGCCCGCCGATGGACAACGACACACCGTGCATCACCAAGGGGTAACGCTCGGCTATCGCATCCAGGTAGTACAAGGCCTTGCCGCCCTGTACCAAGTAATTTTCGGAGATCACTTCGAACCAATCCACGGCCGGCGACTGTTCAAGGATCTGGTGGTAGTACTCACTGCGTAAACCCAGGCCGTAACCCAGACTTGGAAGGGACGCGGACATGACTCACTCCTGGGCAAAGTGTCCGCAGCGGTGGCAGGCAGCCGCCGCGGTTGCACTCGTGTGCCGGTTACTCGCCGACTTTACCGCCAGCGGCGTCACAGGCCGACTTGGTCATGGCCTTGAAACCCATCCCTTTGCACTCGCCCTGGCCCTTGCACGCGTGGTCCTTGGTTTTGCAATCGTTCATGCCTTTGCAGGAGGTCACGCCGTAGCAGTGCACGGTGGCGTCTGCGGCTTGGACTTGGGTAGCGACACCAGCAAACAGAGAAGCAGCGGCCATTGCGAGGGCGGCACCAGCAGCAGCGGATTTAATGCTCATTGTTGTATTCCTCATGATCAGTAGTGGAGCCGGTCTGAACGGATTGTTCAGTCTCGACACAGCACTAGAGTGAGGTCCCCTATCGGCGTTACAGCCGTAAGCAAATATTTTTGAAATTATTCATCGAGCTTCAACAGCGGCTCCTGGAAGCGCAGCAAACGCCCGGCATTACCCAATACCAGCAAGGTACTGAGGTTGTGCAGCACCGCCGCGATCATCGCGCCCGCCGCCCCCAACCAGCCAAATGCGGCGAACACCACAATGGCCAGCGTCCAGCCCAAGCCAATGATCACGTTGACCTGCAACGTCTGCCGACACTGGCGACTCAAGCGCACGCAGGTGCCCAGGCGGCGCAAGTCGCTGCCGATCAACACCACGTCCGCCGAGGCCAGGGCGATGTCTGCACCGCCCGCGCCCATGGCCACGCCAACCACGCCGGCCTTGAGCGCCAGGGAGTCGTTGATGCCATCGCCCACCACCATTGGCCTGAAGCCACTGCTGATTTCGCCCAGCACGCGATTGAGCTTGTCTTCCGGCAGCGCTTGGGCTTCGACATCACTGATGCCCACGTCCAGCGCCAGGCTGTCGGCCACGCTTTGGCGGTCGCCGGTCAGCAGCAGTTGGCGGCCCAGGCCCAAGTCACGCAGCTCTTGCAGGGCCTGGCGCGCTTCGGGTTTGACGCTGTCGGCCAACAGCAGCCAGGCGAGGAACTCGCCGTTCAACGCCAACCCGGCAATCGGGCCATCGTGGATGGGCACGGCGGTGGTGACGATGCCCAACTGTTCAAATAACTCCGGCCGTCCCAGCGCTGCTTCGCCCTGCTCGGTCTGGGCGACCACGCCCAGGCCCTGACGCTCGCGGATGTCGCTAAGCACCAGCATCTGCTCCTGGCTCGCCAACCCCGCCAACGCTCGGCTGACCGGGTGACTGCTCGCCGAACCGAGGCTGGCCGCCAGGTTCAGCAGCTTTTGGCGATCCGGCGCGCGGGTCTCGATGGACTGCAAGCGCAGGGTGCCAAAGGTCAGGGTGCCGGTCTTGTCGACCACCAGTGATGTCAGGTCGGCCAGCTCTTCCAGGAACGCCGAGCTGCGAATCAGAATGCCATGGCGCGCCGCCACGGCGATCCCGGCAATCGCCGTGGCCGGTGCCGACAGCACCAAGGCACAGGGGCACGCCGCTACCAGCACCGCGAGCATCGCCTGGGCGTCATTGGTGACAAACCAGGTGACGGCCGCCAGCAGCAACACCAGCACCATGTAGCTGCCGGCATAGCGCTCCAGCAGCCGGGTGATCGGCGGCTTGGACCGCTCGGCGTTCTGCATCAGCGCAATGACTTTGCCCAACGTCGATTCGTTACCGGTGCGCGTGACCTCAAGGCGCAGCAGGCCATCGAGGTTGATCGCTCCACCAAACACCTGCACCCCCACGCTGGCTTCCAACGGCACCGACTCGCCGGTGATCGGCGCCGTGTCCAGGCTCGCCTGGCCGGACAACACCACGCCATCGGCCGGCACGCGGTCACCGGCCCGCACTTCGACGATATCGCCGGTGTTCAAGGTGCCGTTATCCACTTCGGTGATGGTCCCGTCTGTCTGCACCAGGCGTGCGTGGCTGCGGGTGAGTTTGCCCAAGGCATGGATCGCTTCCTGGGAGCCAATCACGCTGCGTTCTTCCAGCACATGGCCGAAGATCATGATGATCGGTAGCAACGCGGCGGTGAGCAGATCGCCCGTGGCCCAAGCGCCGAGCATGGCCAGGGCGATCAATTGGTCGGTGATGCCGTGCAGGCTCGGAAAGCGCAGGCTGTACCAGGCTGAACGCATCACCGGCACCGCCACCAACAGCGAAGCCACGCCAAGCAGCAGCTGGCTGACGCCGCTCTGGTCGGGCGCGAGCCAGCGCCACACCAGGCCCAGCACGAGCAAGCCCAGGGCGAGCATCGCCAAGGTCAATTGCCGGGCAGCGCTGCGCTGTTCGGCAGAGGTCAGCATGGGTGCGCTCATTGTTCGGCTCCCTGGATGATCAAGCGGGAGTCGTCTTTGGGATCGACGGTGGTTACCGAACCGGCCTGGCCGAGAATCTTCGGCAGGCGTTCGCGGTACAGGCGCAACAGCAAACCGGGGTCTTTGACCTGGGCCAGGCTGGCAACGGTAGCGGTTTGCGCCTGGGCATTGGCCAAGCGCTCGCTGGCCTGGGCGTGGGCGACTTGCACTTGGCGGTCAGCCTCCTGGTTGGCGGTCTGGGTGAGCTTTTCCGCTTCAGTACGTGCGTTGGCCACGGCTTTATCAGCCTGCTGGCTGGCGGTCAGTACGGCGTTGAACGCATTCACCGCAGGCCCAGGCAGGCTCGATTGCACATCGACGCGGGTGGCTTCGATACCCAGCCCCAAGCCGCTGGCCGCCAACTCCGCCAGGCGTTTATTAATGCCTTGCACCAGGTCGCCGCGCAGCCGCTCACGGCGTTCGGCGGCGCCATTGTCGCTGCCGATCAGTTCCGGGCGCGCTACCAGGATGGTGTCCAGATCCCGCGCAGCGGTAAGAGCCACTGCGCTGCGTGTCACCAGCCGATCCAGGGCCGGCAGCACGTGGTCGCCCTGCAACACAAAGGCGTAGGGCTCGGTCACCTTGTAGAACACCCGCACGTCCAGTTGCACCACCCCGGCATCACCGGTCAGCAGGTAGCCGGAACCGGCCAGGGCATCGCTTAACGGCGTGGCGAAACTGGCCACGCGATCCGCCTGCAACGCCGCGTCGGAACGCAGCAGGTTTTCCACCCGGCGTTCGATCACCCGGTCGGCCGCTGGCAGCAGGATGACTTGCTCAAAAGGTTGCGGCCAGGCCAGCAACAACCCGGCGTTCTGAATGCGATCGAGGGCGCCAAAGTGCAAGACCACGGCGCGATTCTGCGGGTCGATCTGGCGCACATTGGAAAAGGCCCAGGCCAACGCCGCTAATACGGTGACCGCGTAGAGTGCCAGGAACGTCAGGCGCCCGGCCTGGATCCACGGGCTGTCCGGGCTTTCAGGCTCGCTCATGGCTGCAGGTCCTTGGGCCCGTCCACCAAGGCGCGAAAAGGCGCGGCGTCGGTGCGCAGGATGATCTTGGTCCCCGGCGTGACCACCGTGCCCAAGGTATCCAGCGAGCGCAGCAGGTTATATAGCTGCGGATTGCCCGCGTAGGCGCGACCATAAATCTGCGCAGCTTCAACCCGTGACTGCGCTTCGATATCAGCGGCTTTCACAGTGGCTTCGGCCTGCATGATGCGCGCATCACGTTCGGCAGCGGAGCGGATCTGCGCGGCTTCGCGCTTGCCCACGGCGGTGCGTTCGGTGGCGATGGTTTCACGCTCGGCGCGCATGCGGTCAACCGTGGCGGTGAGGGTCACCGATGGCAACGTCAAACGCTCAATGCCGACCTGCGCCACGCGCACGCCGTAGGTGGCGAGCAATTGTTGGTCAATTTGCTGGCGCAACTGCGCTTCGAAATCGGCGATGCGCACTTGGCTGGCGTCGGTGTTGATCAAGCTGGACAGGTCAAAACTGGCCGCCGTGGTTTCCAGCGCCGAGCCGACAAAGGTGCGAATCTGCCGCGCCGCCTCATCCGGCTGGTTCTGCACCGCACGCATAAAGCGCTGCACGTTGTCGGCATCGCCCTGCACCTGCCACGCCACATAGGCCTGCACAATAATCCGCAAGCCATCGCGGGTGCCCACATCCTGCAGGCCGCTGGAGGTGGTGCGCAGACGCAGGTCCACCGGGATCGCCGCTTCGAACGGTGCCGGCCAGCGCCAGCCCAGGCCCGGCTCCAGCAGCACGCGCGCGGGGTTGCCGAAGCGGGTAATCACCGTGGCCTCGCCGGAACGCACTTGCACCAGGCTCGCCGCTGCCACGGCAAACAGCACCAGCAACACCGCCCACGCCATGCGACGCCAGGGAAAAGGCCCGGCCGCCTGCTCATCGCCGTGATGGTGATGGTGGTGGCCGTGATGGTGGTGATGACCGTGATCATGATCGTGGGAATGAACGCTCAACAGACGAACTCCTTATTGAACGGCTTTGCGCGGCGCCGACGGGTCGGCGGGCAAGGTAAAAGAACGCAGATCGATCGTCGGCGCACTGTCGGCACCCAAACGATGATCCAGAATAAGCAGCTTGGCCTGGGCCAGGCCCTGGCTCAGTTGGCCCAGGTACTGTTCCAGCACGAAGGCTTGGCCCGCAGCGGCGTAGGCTTTTTGTTCGGCGGCAAAGCGCAGGTTCGCTGCTTGGGCGCCGGCATTCACTTCGCGGGCGCTGGCCTGGGCCTGATCGCGGGCGGTGCTGGCTTGAAGCAGCGCCTGGTTGGTCTGCTCGCTGGCGGCACCGCGTTCACGGGCGATCAGCGCCTGGGCGCCGATCTGCGCGGCTTGCACACCGTGGTAAGCGTTAGCGGCACCGGCCGGCGGATGGATCGCCTCGACCACCGTGGCAAGGATTTCCACACCGCTGTCGAGGGTTTGCAGGTCGGCTTGCACGCTGCGGCCAATCTCGTCGGCGAGGCTGGTGCGCTCTTCCCCGAGCAATTCATCCAGGGTGCGCGAGGCAAAATCGTGCACCAGAATGCGGCTGGCGGTGCTGCGGATCAGGGTCGGGATATCCGCACTGTTGTAGGTGGCAGCAAGCGCAGCCTGATCGGTGAGGCCGATGCGGTAGACAAAGCGCACGTCCATATTGACGATCTGGAAGCCCTGCTTGTCGCCGCTACTGCTGGCAATCACCTGGGATTTGTCATTCACATGGCTGGCGTCCCACAGGCGGTTGGCGATCAACGGCGCCGGGCCTTCCGCGCCAGCCAACTGCGGTGTGGCGGCGTCACTGACGCTGGTCGCCAGCTCATGCACCACGCCGTTTTCCACGTTGAGTACGCGGCCCAACGGCCAGGGCAAACCCGCATGCAGCCCGGGGCCGAACACCTCGACCGGTTTACCAAAGCGCTCATAAATCCCACGGCCTTGCAGGGGCACTTCATGCACACCGGTCAGCGCCCAACCTACCGCCAGCACCACCAGCAGCACCGGGAAAAACGCCCGGCGCATGTAGGTAAAGGCCCAGATCTGACGCAGGTCGATGCCAAAGCGGTTGTGCAGTTCATGCTGCAACGCCAGCAAGGGTTGCGGCGGCCAACGCAGCAGGCCGGCGATGAAACTCTGCGCCATCAAGCGCGGTTCGAGGCGCGGCTGGCGCGGGCTGAACAGCGAGAGCACGCCCCTGAGCAGGAACTCCAACGCCACCAACGCTGGCAACAGCCCGATGAGAGTGGCCAGGCGCAACGGCCAGACCGACTCTGCACTGGCAAACAGCAGGCAGATCGCGCTGATCACCAGGCAGATAATTGCCATCCGGCTCAACTGCGCCAGCTGTGAGGCTTCCGGCCATTGGGCGGCAGTTTCCTGGGCCAAACGGCGTTCGAATACCAGCAGGCCAAACGCCAGGGCCAATGCGAGCGCTGCGCCAATACTTGCCGACTGCCCGATGGCGGCAGCGGGCAATCCCAAGTTCCAGAACTGCAGGATGCTGACCAGCGCCAACAGCGACCAGCCGCCCAACCACAGCACCGGCGCGCCAATCTGCGCCAACAGGCCGTTGCCGAACCGGTTGATCAGGCCTTTATGCCAGGGTGTGGGCTCGATGGATTGTTCGACCGCTTCACCGCTCGGCGCTTCCAGCGCCTGGGCACGCCAATCGGCCACCCACCAGGCCGACTGCAACCCGGCCACCAGCAGCAGCAAGGCCGCTGCGCAGTTGATCAATACCACTGGCCAGATCGACAGGGGTGCAAACAACGCTACGAACAGCGCCAATATCCAACCACTGAGGGCCAGGGTCGTCAGGCCGATACCGGCTTGGCGCAATCGACGGGCGTGGAACAGCCCCTGCTGAAAACGCGCGAGGCCTTCAACCGAAGCCCCGTCAGCCTCTAGATCCACTTGCATCTGCTCAACGCCCACTTGTACACAATTCGTTACGATATAACACGAAGCGTGAAATTTTTGTTCGAAACACCCAATCCCTTGTGGGAGCGGGCTTGCTCGCGAATGCGGTGTGTCAGTAAAAGATATTCTGTCTGGCACACCGCATTCGCGAGCAAGCCCGCTCCCACATTCGACCTGCGCCGTGCTTAATACAATGACTAAACCCCTATAAACGCAAGCCATCACTAGTGTCGGCAACAATAAGTCGGCACACTTCAAAACAGTTTTTCGCGGGTTCACGGACAAGGAAGCGCCACCCCCATGATTTCCATCTACCAACTCAAACCGCGTTTTCAAAACCTGCTGCGCCCTCTCGTGCAGCGCCTCTATGACAACGGCACCACCGCCAACCAGATCACCGTGCTGGCCGGGGTTGTTTCCCTGCTGGTGGGACTGTTGATCGCGGGCTTTGCCCAACACCTCTGGCTGTTTGCACTGATCCCGCTGTGGATGATTGTGCGCATGGCCCTCAATGCCATTGACGGCATGCTCGCCCGGGAATTCGGCCAACAGTCGCGCCTCGGTGCTTACCTGAACGAACTGTGCGATGTGATCGCCGACAGCGCGCTGATCCTGCCCTTTGCCTTGATCCCCACTGTGAGCCTGGCACCGGTGCTGCTGGTGACGCTGCTGGCGGTATTCAGCGAATACGCCGGGGTGCTGGGGCCGATGGTGGGCGCGTCGCGCCGTTATGACGGGCCCATGGGCAAGAGTGATCGGGCGTTCGTGCTCGGGGTGCTGGCCACTGGCGTGGCGCTGGGCTGGCTCGGCGCCGGTTGGGTGGAGGTGGTGATGTGGCTGGTGGCCGCCCTGCTCGCCTACACCTTGGTCAACCGGGTGCGTCAGGGCCTCAAAGAACAACAATCTCTCCCTTCTGCATAAGGATTTTGCGATGCGCGAACAGCAACAGCACACCTTCAGTACCCATGATGGCGTCGAGCTTTTCTACCGGCACTGGCCGGCCACGGCAGGTGCCGGGCCGCGCAAGGCGATCCTGTTGTTCCATCGCGGCCATGAGCACTCAGGGCGCATTGCCCACCTGGTGGATGAACTGGGCCTGCCTGAATTCGACTTCTTCGCCTGGGACGCCCGTGGCCACGGCCAATCCCCCGGCGAGCGCGGCGACAGCCCCAGCTTTGCCACCAGCGCCCGCGACGTGCAGACGTTCTGTGACCACATCAATGCCACCTACGGCATCGAAGAGGAAGACCTCGCCGTCATCGCCCAAAGCGTCGGCGCGGTGATCGCGGCCACCTGGGTTCATGACTACGCACCGAAAATCCGCGCCCTGGTGCTCGCCTCCCCAGCCTTCAAGGTCAAGCTGTACGTGCCCTTCGCCCGCCCCGGCTTGGCACTGATGCGCAAGTTTCGCGGCAACTTTTTCGTCAACAGCTACGTCAAGGCCAAGTTCCTCAGCCATGACCCGGAACGCGTGGCGTCCTACGACAACGATCCACTGATCACCAAGGCCATTTCGGTGAATGTGCTGCTGGGTCTGTACGAAGCAGCCGACCGGGTTGTCGCCGACGCCCAGGCGATCCAGGTGCCGACCCAACTGCTTATTTCGGGCTCCGACTTTGTGGTGCACCGTAAACCCCAGCAGCAGTTTTTCGACCGCCTCGGCAGCCTGAAAAAAGAGCTGCATATCCTCCCCGGTTTTTTCCACGACACCCTCGGCGAACGTGACCGTGCCGTGGCTGTGAGCAGCGCCAAACGCTTTATCCTGCAGAACTTCGCCCACCCGCTGGACCGCGCTTCTTTACTGGATGCAGACAAACTTGGCGCGACGTGCGCCGAATCCGAATCCCTCGCCGCACCGCTGCCGCGCAATTCCCTGCGCGACCTGTACTGGCGCATGACCCGCGCCAGCATGGGCCTGGGTAAAAACCTGTCGGACGGGGTGAAGCTGGGCTTCGATACCGGCTTCGACTCCGGCAGCACGCTGGACTACGTGTATCGCAATAAGCCTACCGGCAAGGGCGGGCTGGGGCGGATGATCGACACCCATTACCTCAACTCCATCGGCTGGCGCGGTATTCGCCAGCGCAAGCTGAACGTCGAGGAGCTGCTGCGCCTGGCGATGGCCAAGCTGCGTGACGACCAACGCGAAGTACGCATTGTCGACATCGCCGCCGGCCACGGCCGCTACATCCTGGAAGCCTTGCAAGGCGTATCGCCGCTGCCGGAATCGATCCTGCTGCGCGACTACAGCGACATCAACGTGCGCGACGGTGGCGCGCTGATTCGCGAGAAAGGTTTGGGGGACATCGCCCAGTTCGTCAAAGGCGATGCGTTCGACCGCGCTGACCTGGCTGCCCTGGCCCCTAAGCCGACGCTGGCCGTGGTATCCGGCCTGTACGAATTGTTCGCCGATAACGCCATGGTCGGCGGCTCGCTGGCGGGCCTGGCCGAAGCCGTGGAGCCAGGTGGTTACTTGGTCTACACCGGCCAACCGTGGCACCCACAACTGGAGCTGATTGCCCGCGCGCTCACCAGCCACCGCCAGGGCCAGGCCTGGGTGATGCGCCGACGCAGCCAGGCAGAAATGGACCAACTCGTCGAAGCGGCGGGCTTTCGCAAGATCACCCAGCGCGTGGATGAGTGGGGCATTTTCACCGTGTCCCTGGCACAGAAGATCTGAACATGCGCGAACCCGGTTTATTGAAACCTGCGGTGCTTTGGCTGCTGCTGTTGGCGCCGCTGTTTTTCAGCACCTATGGCTTTGCCACCTGGGTCACCAGCCAGCGCAGTGACGTCGGCACGCTGGTGTTCGGCTGGGAAAGCCACATGCCGTTCTGGGCCTGGACCATCGTGCCCTATTGGTCCATCGACCTGCTTTACGGCTTCTCCCTGCTGCTGCCCAATACACGCCATGAGCTCAAACAGCATGCGCTGCGCCTGCTGAGTGCGCAGGTGATTGCCGTGAGTTGCTTTCTGATCTGGCCACTGCGCTTCACATTTGAGCGGCCGGAACTGGACGGTGTATTCGGTTGGTTGTTTGCGGTGCTGGCCGGTTTTGACAAGCCCTTCAACCAGGCACCTTCGCTGCATATCGCTCTGCTGGTGATCCTGTGGGTGATGTACCAGCGGCACACTCAAGGATTCTGGCGTTGGGTGGTGCATGGCTGGTTCACGCTGATCGGCGTTTCGGTGCTGACCACTTATCAACATCACTTTATCGACTTACCCACAGGTGCCCTCGCGGGATGGCTGTGCGTGTGGTTATGGCCTGTAGCGCATCCCAGCCCATTACTGAGCGCGCGATTGACGCGCGATTCCCAGCGCTGGCGGCTGGGGATGCGCTATGGGTTAGGTGCCTTGGTCCTGACGGCGCTGGCCTGGGTACTCGGTGGCGGGTGGCTATGGCTGCTATGGCCAGCGGTTTCCTTGGGGTTGATTACGGCCAATTACCTTGCACTCGGTGCGCCGGGCTTTCAAAAACGCGACGATGGCCGCCTGACGCCTGCCGCCCGTTGGTTGTATGCGCCTTATCTGGCGGGCGCGTGGATCAATTCGCGGCTGTGGACACGCAAACATCCACAGCCGGACCTGATTGTGGATAACGTCTGGCTTGGGCGCATTCCTACAACCGGTGAACAGCGTTCATTCGCGAGCATCGTCGACTTATGCGCCGAACTGCCGATGAATCCACAAGGCCGTGCATATGCCTGCGTGCCCGTGCTGGACCTGATCGCCCCAACCCCCAATGAATGCCTGAAAGCCGCCCACGCCATTGAACGCCTGCGAGCGAGCGGCCCGCTGTTGGTGTGTTGTGCCCTCGGTTACTCACGCAGCGCCACCGCCGTCGCCGCCTGGCTGCTGAATACGGGGCGCGCCGCCACGGTTGAGCAAGCGCTGACTATTATTCGTACAGCGCGGGCCGATGTGGTCCTGCACCCCGCACACCGTCAAGCGTTGGAGGGTTTGCCAAATGCCTGCTGATATGGAACTTCAGGTCGTCGCCAGCCTGTTGCGCCGTGGCCGATCATTGGATCAGTTATCCACAGGGCTGACGCTGCTCGGTGTGCTGTTCGGCCTCGCCCAGTTGTTGCTGGCCAGTATTTCCACCATTTGCTTGCTGTTGGCCCTGTGGATGATTGTGCTGGGCCTGTTGCAAAAATATTGGGCGCTGCGGGTGGCCTTTGACGCCGACCTGTTCGCCCTGCTTGCTCGCGACACCACCCGCACGCCAGACCTCGACCAGGCCCTGCAGACCCTTGGCCTGCAACCGCCCAAACGAGCCGGTCGCCCCTGGACTGAACGCCGTCGTGGCGCCCTCAAACTGTTGCGTAAACAAGCCTGGCTGCTGGGCGCGCAAGCGCTGCTGACCCTGGGCGTCATCCTCGCCAGCCCTTGGCTACCTTTCGCCGGATAAGGAATTCCCATGTTCGAACCCGTGGTCGCCACGCTGATTACTTCCATGGCCCGCACCGTTACCGGCGCCCGCAGCCTGTGGCTGGGGTGCGCGCCGGTACCGGTGCAGCGTATCTACTTTGCCAACCACAGCAGCCACGGCGACTTCGTGCTGGTATGGGCATCGCTGCCGCAGAACTTGCGCAAGTTCACACGCCCGGTGGCCGGCAGTGATTACTGGAACAAGAGTGCGCTGCGCCGCTACATCATCAATCGAGTGTTTAATGGCGTGCTGATCGACCGTGAGCGCAAAGACCCTGTGGATAACCCTCTGCAGCCCATGCTTGCGGCGTTGGAGGGCGGCGACTCGCTGATCATTTTCCCCGAAGGCACGCGCAATCTGGAGGATGGCTTGCTGCCGTTCAAAAGCGGCTTGTATCACTTGGCAAAGAGTTACCCACAAGCCGAGCTGGTCCCCGTGTGGATAGCCAACCTGAACCGGGTCATGCCCAAGGGTCGCGTGTTGCCACTGCCCTTGTTATGCACCACCAGCTTCGGTGCCCCCCTGCAACTGGAAGAAGGCGAAGACAAAGCCGCCTTCCTTGCCCGCAGCCGCGACGCCCTGCTCGCCCTTGCCCCGGAGCATTCTTGAGATGGATAGCCAAACCCTGATGTTATTTGGCGGCATCGGCGCGATCCTGGTGATCGCCTCGCTGATCGGCCTGATCCTCAAGCTGCGCACCCGTGGCAGCCCCAACGCAGTTATCGACAACCTCAACGCCCGCATCAACGCCTGGTGGGTGATGGTGGTGGTCATCGGCATCGCCTTCTGGCTCGGCACCGGCGCGGTGATCCTGCTGTTCTACGCGGTGTCGTTCTACGCTCTGCGCGAATTTCTCACCCTCACACCCACCCGGCGCAGCGACTACCCGGCCCTGGTGGCCGCGTTTTACCTGGCCCTGCCGCTGCAATACCTGCTGATCTACGCCGACTGGTATGGGCTGTTCTCGATCTTCATCCCGGTGTACGTGTTCCTGCTGCTACCGATCCTCGCCTCCTTAGGCGGCGACAGTACGCACTTCCTGGAGCGTGCGTCGAAAGTGCAATGGGGGCTGATGATCGCCGTGTTCTGCGTGTCCTTCGTCCCAGCGCTGCTGACCTTGGACATACCGGGTTACGAAGGCCGTAACCTACTGCTGATCGCCTACCTGGTGATCGTGGTGCAACTGTCGGACGTGCTGCAGTACGTGTGCGGCAAGCTGTTCGGCAAACACAAAATCGCGCCTAACCTGTCACCGTCGAAAACCGTGGAAGGTTTTGTCGGCGGGATCCTGTTGTCGTCGCTGATCGGCGCAGCGCTGTGGTGGACCACACCGTTCAATCCCTGGCAGTCGTTCCTGATCGCGCTGCTGATCAACTTGCTGGGGTTTGCCGGCGGGATCGTGATGTCGGCGATCAAGCGTGACCGTGGCGTGAAGGATTGGGGGCACATGATCGAAGGGCACGGCGGGATGCTGGATCGGCTGGATTCGGTGTGCTTCGCGGCGCCGATCTTCTTTCATCTCGTGCGCTACTGGTGGACCTGAGCCCCCCCTTTCACAAACCCATGGAGATCCAAATGTGGGAGCTGGCTTGCCTGCGAAAGCGGTGGTGCAGTAACAGATGCAGCGACTGACACGCCGCCTTCGCGGGCAAGCCCGCTCCCACAGGGAATATGCGCTTACCTGTAGGTTTTGTGGTGCTTTCAATAGCTCAAGCCAGTGATCTCGACATAGCTAGACTCTCCGCCTCCTGTCGCACCCGATAGCCAGCCCCAAACGAAACTCAGGGTAGTACGCCCGGCGTGATCAACACCTACCGTGCCTCGTGACCACCCTGCAAGCAGCTCCCCATCCAGGGTGACGCACTGATAAAGCAGCTCGATAGCATCTGGGCCGGTCACCCGCCCGACCTGCGTTCCCAGGCAAATTCGGCCACCCTGATAAGTGCTCGAAATCACCCCGTCTTCGACTTTGTAATGAAACACGGTGCCGGTACCGGACAACCCTTGGGCGTTATTCGCGACCACGAACCGACGATCGTGCAAACGTGCCTGGACAGTCGCAGAAGAGCTTTGCATCAGTACGCATCCTTGAATTAAGCGAATCCAAAACGAAAAAAGGGGCTGTTAAACACAGCCCCTTTTGGGTACATCGGTAAGGCTTACTCCACCGTCACCGACTTCGCCAGGTTGCGCGGCTGGTCAACGTCAGTGCCCTTAAGTACGGCGACATAGTACGACAGCAATTGCAGCGGGATGGTGTAGAGGATCGGCGACAGGGTGTCGTGGATGTGCGGCATGTTGATGACGTGGGTGCCTTCACCGTTGGTCATGCCGGCCTTTTCATCAGCGAAGACGATCAGTTGGCCGCCACGGGCGCGTACTTCCTGCAGGTTGGATTTAAGCTTCTCCAGCAGTTCGTTGTTCGGCGCCACGGTGACCACTGGCATGTCGTCGTCCACCAGGGCCAGCGGGCCGTGCTTCAGCTCACCGGCCGGGTAGGCTTCGGCGTGGATGTACGAGATTTCCTTGAGTTTCAGTGAGCCTTCCATCGCCACCGGGTATTGCGCACCACGGCCGAGGAACAGGGTGTGGTTCTTGTCGGCGAACAGTTCGGCGACTTTTTCCACAGTGCTGTCCATGGCCAAGGCTTCGCCCAGGCGGGTCGGCAGGCGGCGCAGTTCTTCCACCAGGGTGGCTTCGACACCTTCAGCGAGGGTGCCGCGCACTTGGCCCAGGGACAGGGTCAGCAGCAACAGGCCCACCAGTTGGGTAGTGAAGGCTTTGGTGGAAGCTACGCCGATTTCGCGACCGGCCTGGGTCAGCAGAGTCAGGTCGGATTCACGCACCAGGGAGCTGATGCTGACGTTGCAGATGGCCAGGCTGCCGAGGAAGCCCAGTTCCTTGGCATTGCGCAGGGCGGCCAGGGTGTCGGCGGTCTCACCAGACTGGGAAATGGTCACGAACAGGGTGTCGGGTTGCACCACCACTTTGCGGTAGCGGAACTCGCTGGCGACTTCGACCTGGCACGGGATGCCGGCCAGTTCTTCCAACCAGTAACGCGCCACCATACCGGCGTGGTAGCTGGTGCCACAGGCGACGATCTGCACGTTGCGCACTTTGGCGAACAGTTCGGCGGCTTGCGGGCCGAACGCGTTCACCAGTACTTGGTTCTGGCTCAGGCGACCTTCCAGGGTGCGCTGTACCACGGACGGCTGCTCGTGGATTTCCTTGAGCATGAAGTGGCGGAACTCGCCTTTGTCAGCGGCTTCGGCGCCATCGCGGTATTGCACGGCTTCGCGCTCGACGGACTGACCGTTCACGTCCCAGATCTGCACGCTTTCACGGCGGATGTCGGCAATGTCGCCTTCTTCCAGGTACATGAAGCGGTCGGTCACCTGGCGCAGGGCCAGTTGATCGGAGGCGAGGAAGTTCTCACCCAGGCCCAGGCCGATCACCAGCGGGCTGCCGCTGCGGGCTGCCACAACGCGGTCAGGCTGGCTGGCGCTGATCACGGCCAAACCGTAGGCACCGTGCAGCTCTTTGACCGTGGCCTTGAGGGCGGTGGTCAGGTCGCTGTGGTCCTTGAGCTTGTGGTTGAGCAGGTGGGCGATCACTTCGGTGTCGGTGTCCGAGGTGAAGACGTAGCCCAGGCCCTTGAGTTGTTCACGCAGCACTTCGTGGTTTTCAATGATGCCGTTGTGCACCACCGCCAGGTCGCCGGAGAAGTGCGGGTGAGCGTTACGCTCGCACGGCGCACCGTGAGTAGCCCAACGGGTGTGGGCGATCCCTAAGCGCCCTACCAGCGGCTCACCGGCCAGGGCCTGGTCCAACTCGCTGACCTTGCCCGGGCGGCGCATGCGCTCCAGCTTGCCGGCGTTGGTGAAGACGGCCACACCGGCGCTGTCATAGCCGCGGTATTCGAGGCGCTTGAGGCCTTCGATCAGGATGGCAGTAACGTTACGTTCGGCGACTGCGCCAACAATTCCACACATGGTGCTTCTCCTAGATGATTGCCGCGCATATCAGCGTAATGCCGCGGGCTTGGATCTGGTCGCGGGCCTCGAGCGGCAGGCGATCATCGGTAATAAGGGTATGGACGCTGCTCCAGGGCAGTTCCAGGTTGGGAATCTTGCGGCCGATCTTGTCGGATTCGACCATCACCACCACTTCACGGGCGACCTCGGCCATCACACGGCTCAAGCCCAGCAGCTCGTTGAAGGTGGTAGTGCCGCGCTGCAGATCAATGCCATCGGCACCGATGAACAGCTGATCAAAGTCGTAGGAACGCAGCACCTGCTCGGCGACCTGGCCCTGGAACGAATCCGAATGCGGGTCCCAGGTACCACCGGTCATCAACAGCACCGGTTCATGTTCCAGTTCGCTCAAGGCGCGGGCTACGTTCAGGGAGTTGGTCATCACCACCAGGCCCGGTTGATGGCCCAGTTCGGGAATCATCGCGGCGGTGGTGCTGCCGCTGTCGATGATGATGCGCGCATGCTCACGCAAACGCTGCACGGCCGCACGGGCGATGGCGCGCTTGTAAGCCGAGATCGGCTGGGCAGCATCGCCCACCAGCTCTTGGGGCATGGTGATTGCGCCGCCATAGCGACGCAGGAGCAGGCCGTTACTTTCGAGGGCGGCAAGGTCCTTGCGGATGGTCACTTCCGAAGTTTCGAAATGTTTGGCCAGTTCGTCCACGCTGACTTCGCCCTGTTCGTTGAGCAAGGTCAGGATGTTGTGGCGTCGTTGGGGGGTGTTTCGTTTCGACATGGTAGTGATAAGTTTCGTTTCGAAAGATAACGAAGGCAATCAAAACCTATTGGCGAAAGATCGTCAAGCACTGGAAGCGAATTTTAAGTCACCACCTATCAAATGTGGGAGCGGGCTTGCTCGCGAAGGCGGTGTATCAGGCACACCTTCAGTGACTGACATTGCGCATTCGCGAGCAAGCCCGCTCCCACTTGGGTACCGAGTATTTCAAATATTGTGGATAACTCAGTTCTTTTTGATTTTGACCGGGCGTTTCCAGCCGTCGATGTTGCGTTGGCGAGCACGAGCAACAGCCAGTTGGGACTTATCCACATCCTGGTTAATAGTCGAGCCCGCGGCGGTGTTGGAACCATCGCCAATGGTCACTGGAGCAACCAGCGAGTTATTGGAGCCGATGAACACGTCTTCACCAATGGTGGTCTGGTACTTGTTGGCACCGTCGTAGTTGCAGGTGATGGTGCCGGCACCGATGTTGGTGCGGGCGCCGATGACGGCATCGCCCAGGTAAGTCAGGTGGCCGACTTTGGCGCCTTCGCCCAGTTGAGCGTTTTTCAGTTCGACAAAGTTACCCACATGGGCCTTGGCCCCCAGCTCGCTACCCGGACGCAAGCGCGCAAACGGCCCGGCATCGCTGCCCTCGCCCATCACGGCACCGTCGATGTGGCTGTTGGCCTTGACCACCACGCCTTTGCGCAAGGTGCTGTCCTTGATCACGCAGTTCGGGCCGATGACTACGCCGTCTTCAATGATCACGCGGCCTTCGAGGATCACGTTGATATCGATCAGGATGTCGCGGCCCACCGTGACTTCACCACGTACATCGAAACGCGCGGGGTCTCGCAGGGTCACACCCTGGGCCATCAGGCGCAGGCCTTCGCGCAGTTGATAATGGCGCTCCAGCTCTGCCAGTTGTTTGCGGTCGTTGGCGCCCTGCACTTCCATCGGGTGATGGGGCTGCTCGGTGGCGACAACCAGGCCATCGCTGACGGCCATCTCGATGACGTCGGTGAGGTAGTACTCGCCCTGGGCATTGTTGTTGGACAGACGGCTCATCCAGTCGGCGAGCTTGTTGGCAGGCACGGCGAGAATGCCGGTGTTGCCTTCAGTAATCGCGCGCTGGGCTTCGCTGGCATCTTTGTGCTCGACGATCGCGGCGACCTTGCCATCGGCGTTGCGCACAATGCGGCCGTAACCCGTAGGGTCATCCAGCTCGACGGTGAGCAGGCCCATCTGGCCAGACACCACGTGCTTGAGCAGGCGTTGCAGGGTTTCTACTTCAATCAGCGGGACATCGCCGTAGAGGATCAACACGGTGTCTGCGGTGATGAAAGGCACAGCCTGCGCAGTCGCGTGTCCGGTGCCCAGTTGCTTGTCTTGCAATACGAAATTCAGATCGTCCGCGGCCAGACGCTCGCGAACCAGGTCTGCACCGTGGCCGATCACCACATGAATACGCTGTGGGTCCAACTGCCGGGCGCTGTGGATAACATGACCCAGCATGGAGTTGCCCGCGACCGGGTGCAGCACCTTGGGCAGGGCAGAACGCATGCGGGTGCCCTGGCCTGCGGCGAGAATGACGATTTCAAGAGACATGAATGGCTACCAATCCTGGGCGGTCCGGGTTCAGACCAAAGAAGTGTTTTGCAAAAAAAGAAAAAGGGTAGCCGAGGCTACCCTTTTTAATCAATCACGCATCAAGCAAAACGGCGTGGCCGCTTACTTCTTGCGGATCTGCTGGAGAGTACGCAGCTGGGCTGCGGCCTCGGCCAGACGGACTGCAGCAGCGCTGTAGTCGAAGTCTGCGCCTTTTTCGTTCAGCGCCTTCTCGGCAGCCTTGACGGCTTCCTGAGCGGAGGCTTCATCCAGGTCGCCAGCACGTTGCACGGTGTCGGCAAGTACCTTGACCATGTTCGGCTGAACCTCGAGGAAACCACCGGAGATGTAAAACACCTCCTTTTCCCCGCCTTGCTTGGTCAGAGTGATCGGACCTGGCTTCAAGCTGGTGATCAACGGCGCGTGGCCCATGGCAATACCCAGGTCACCGAGTTCGCCGTGTGCAATCACCATTTCTACCAGACCGGAGAAAATTTCCCCTTCCGCGCTGACGATATCGCAATGGACTGTCATAGCCATCTGATTGCCTCAACCTGATGAGCGCCCGTTTCCGGGCGCCAGGATTACAGTTTCTTGGCTTTCTCGATCGCTTCTTCGATGCCGCCGACCATGTAGAACGCTTGTTCTGGCAGGTGGTCGTAGTCACCGTTGAGGATGCCTTTGAAGCCAGCAATGGTGTCTTTCAGGGAAACGTATTTACCCGAGGCACCGGTGAAGACTTCAGCCACGAAGAACGGCTGCGACAAGAAACGCTGGATCTTACGAGCACGGTTTACCAACTGCTTGTCGGCTTCCGACAGCTCGTCCATACCCAGGATCGCAATGATGTCCTTCAGTTCTTTGTAACGCTGCAGCACGTACTGAACGCCGCGAGCGGTGTCGTAGTGCTCCTGGCCGATCACGTTCGGGTCCAGCTGGCGCGAAGTCGAGTCCAGTGGATCGACCGCTGGGTAGATACCCAGGGAAGCGATGTCACGGGACAGAACGACGGTGGCGTCCAAGTGGGCGAAGGTGGTGGCTGGCGACGGGTCGGTCAAGTCATCCGCAGGTACGTATACCGCTTGGATCGAGGTGATCGAACCTTCCTTGGTCGAAGTGATACGTTCTTGCAGAACGCCCATCTCTTCAGCCAGGGTCGGCTGGTAACCTACTGCCGAAGGCATACGGCCCAGCAGTGCGGATACTTCAGTACCGGCCAGGGTGTAACGGTAGATGTTGTCGACGAACAGCAGAACGTCGTTACCTTCGTCACGGAACTTCTCGGCCATGGTCAGGCCAGTCAGGGCTACGCGCAGACGGTTTCCCGGCGGCTCGTTCATCTGACCGTAAACCAATGCCACTTTGTCCAGAACGTTGGAGTCCTTCATCTCGTGGTAGAAGTCGTTACCCTCACGAGTACGCTCACCCACACCTGCGAACACGGAATAACCGCTGTGCTCGATGGCGATGTTACGGATCAGTTCCATCATGTTTACGGTCTTGCCTACACCGGCACCACCGAACAGACCGACTTTACCGCCTTTGGCGAACGGGCAAACCAGGTCGATAACCTTGATGCCGGTTTCCAGCAGGTCGTTGCCGCCCGCTTGTTCTGCGAACGAAGGTGCTGCGCGGTGAATGCCCCAGCGCTCTTCGGTGGCGATCGGGCCAGCTTCGTCGATCGGGTTGCCCAGTACGTCCATGATCCGGCCCAGGGTCGCTTTACCGACCGGTACGGAGATGGCAGCGCCAGTGTCGACAACGTCCAGACCGCGCTTCAAGCCTTCGGTGGAACCCATCGCAATGGTACGAACTACGCCGTCGCCCAGCTGCTGCTGAACTTCCAGGGTAGTTTCCGCGCCTTGTACTTTCAGCGCGTTGTAGATGCTCGGTACGCTGTCGCGTGGAAATTCCACGTCGATAACGGCGCCGATGATTTGAACGATACGTCCGCTACTCATAGCTGGATCCTCTGAATATTTGAACCGTTAAACCGCGGCAGCGCCGCCGACGATTTCCGAGATCTCTTGGGTGATCGCAGCCTGACGCGCCTTGTTGTAGATCAGCTGCAAATCGCTGATCAGATCACCGGCGTTATCGGTAGCGTTTTTCATCGCGATCATCCGCGCCGCTTGTTCAGCTGCGTTGTTCTCGACCACCGCCTGGTACACCTGCGACTCCACGTAGCGCACCATCAAGCCGTCAAGCAGCTCTTTGGCGTCTGGTTCGTAGAGGTAGTCCCAGTGGTGCTTGAGTTCCTGATCCGGGGTCGCCACCAGTGGAATCAATTGCTCCACGGTTGGCTGCTGGGTCATGGTGTTGATGAACTTGTTGGATACCACGGACAGGCGGTCAATCCGGCCTTCCAGGTACGCATCCAGCATCACCTTCACACTGCCGATCAAATCATTGATCGACGGCTCTTCACCCAGGTGGCTGATAGCTGCAACGACGTTACCGCCGAAGTTGCGGAAAAAGGCCGCACCCTTGCTACCAACAACACACAGATCAATCTCGACGCCGTTTTCGCGGTTTACCGCCATGTCCTTGACCAGGGCCTTGAACAGGTTGGTATTCAGACCACCGCACAAACCACGGTCACTGCTCACTACCACATAACCCACACGCTTTACTGCGCGGTCGATCATGAACGGGTGGCGGTATTCCGGGTTGGCGTTGGCCAGATGCCCAATTACCTGGCGGATACGCTCCGCATAAGGACGGCTAGCAGCCATGCGCATTTGTGCCTTGCGCATTTTGCTGACCGCCACTTTTTCCATGGCGCTGGTAATTTTTTGCGTGCTTTTGATGCTCGCAATCTTACTGCGAATCTCTTTTGCGCCTGCCATGTAACACCTATCAGGTTAGCAAGCGGGAGCCTTGCGGCTCCCGCTGCGGCTTACCAGGTTTGGGTGGCCTTGAACTTCTCGATACCGGCTTTCATGCCAGCGTCGATATCGTCATTGAAGTCACCCTTCACGTTGATCTTCGCCATCAATTCGGCGTGATCGCGGTTGAAGTAAGCAATCAGCGCTTGTTCAAAGCTGCCGACCTTGGCGATTTCAACGTCGGTCAGGAACCCACGCTCAGCGGCATACAGCGACAACGCCATGTCAGCGATCGACATTGGGGCGTATTGCTTCTGCTTCATCAGCTCGGTAACGCGCTGACCATGCTCAAGTTGCTTACGGGTCGCTTCGTCCAGGTCAGAAGCGAACTGGGCGAATGCCGCCAGTTCACGGTACTGAGCCAGAGCGGTACGGATACCACCGGAGAGCTTCTTGATGATCTTGGTCTGAGCGGCACCACCCACACGGGATACCGAAACACCGGCGTTCACTGCAGGGCGGATGCCCGAGTTGAACATGGCCGATTCCAGGAAGATCTGACCGTCGGTGATGGAAATCACGTTGGTCGGAACGAACGCGGAAACGTCGCCAGCCTGGGTTTCGATGATCGGCAGTGCGGTCAGGGAACCGGTTTTGCCGGTCACTGCGCCGTTGGTGAACTTCTCTACGTACTCTTCCGAAACGCGGGATGCGCGCTCCAGCAGACGGGAGTGGAGATAGAACACGTCGCCTGGGTAAGCTTCACGGCCTGGTGGACGGCGCAGCAGCAGGGAAATCTGGCGGTAAGCCACTGCTTGCTTGGAAAGATCGTCATAAACGATCAGCGCGTCTTCACCGCGGTCGCGGAAGAATTCACCCATGGTGCAACCGGAGTACGGTGCCAGGAATTGCAGCGCAGGAGATTCCGAAGCACTGGCAGCCACGATGATCGTGTTGGCCAGGGCGCCGTTTTCTTCCAGCTTGCGAACCACGTTGGCGATGGTCGATTGCTTCTGACCGATGGCTACGTAGACGCAGAAAATGCCGCTGTCTTTCTGGTTGATGATCGCGTCGATCGCCAGAGCGGTCTTACCGATCTGACGGTCACCGATGATCAGCTCACGCTGGCCACGGCCGACTGGGATCATGGCATCGACAGCCTTGTAGCCAGTCTGTACAGGCTGGTCTACCGACTTACGCCAGATCACGCCTGGAGCAACTTTCTCGACCGCGTCGGTCTCGGTGTTGCCCAGTGGACCTTTACCGTCAACAGGGTTACCCAGTGCGTCGACAACGCGACCCAGCAGTTCCTTACCAACCGGAACTTCCAGGATGCGGCCTGTGCACTTGGCGCTCATGCCTTCAGCCAGACTGGTGTACGCGCCCAATACAACGGCACCTACGGAGTCTTGCTCCAGGTTGAGGGCCATACCGTAGACGCCGCCCGGAAACTCGATCATCTCGCCGTACATAACGTCGGCCAGACCGTGAATCCGCACGATGCCGTCAGATACGCTGACGACAGTGCCTTCGTTACGGGCTTGGGAGGTCACATCGAGCTTGTCGATGCGGCCCTTGATAATTTCACTTATTTCGGAAGGATTGAGTTGCTGCATTGCTCTGCTGCCCCTTCAAACTCAAGATTTCAATGCTTCGGCAAGTTTCGCGATTTTGCCGCGAATCGAGCCATCGATAACCAGGTCGCCGGCACGGATAACAACACCACCAATAAGCGATGCGTCCTCCGAAGCTTGCAGGCGCACTTCCCGATTGAGTCGTGCACTGAGAACCTTGGCGAGTTTGTCTTGCTGTTCTTGGTTCAATGCGAAAGCACTGGTCACTTCAACGTCTACCGATTTCTCTGCTTCGGCCTTGTACAGGTCGAACAGAGCGGCGATCTCCGGCAATAGCGGGAGACGGTCGTTTTCGGCAATGACGTGGATGAAGTTCTGCACCTTCACATCAAACTTGTCGCCGCACACTTCAATAAAAGTGGCGGCCTTGTCTGCGCTCGTCAGGCGCGGGGCCTTGAGCACGCGCTGCATGGTGTCGTCTTGCGACACTGCTGCAGCCAGGCCGAGCATGGCTGACCAAGAGGCCAGTTGCTGGTGGGCCTGGGCGTGCTCGAAGGCTGCCTTAGCGTAAGGTCGGGCCAACGTGGTCAGTTCTGCCATGATCGCCCTCGCTTAAATTTCAGCAGCCAGTTTGTTAACCAGCTCCGCGTGCGCGTTTTGATCGATTGTGGCACCGAGGATCTTCTCAGCACCGCCAACGGCCAGAGCACCCAGTTGGGCACGCAGCGCGTCTTTGACACCGTTCAGTTCCTGTTCGATCTCGGCATGAGCCGAAGCCTTCACACGGTCAGCTTCGACGCGGGCTTTTTCAACAGCCTCTTCGACGATCTGGTTACCGCGTTTCTTGGCTTGCTCAATGATCTCGGCTGCCTGTGCTTTAGCTTCGCGCAGTTGCTGACCCACTTTCTCGTGGGCCAACTCCAGGTCGCGAGCTGCACGGCTGGCAGCGTCCAAACCATCCGCGATCTTCTTCTGACGTTCGTGCAAAGCCGCGATGACCGGAGGCCACACGAACTTCATGCAAAACACTACAAAAATGAAGAACGCAACGGATTGGCCAATCAGGGTTGCATTAATGTTCACGCCAACACCTCGCTCATTCGTTGTCCATCACCCCAATCACTCGAAAAGTCGAGTGATTAGCCAGCGAGTTGACCAACGAAGGGGTTCGCGAAGGTGAAGAACAGTGCGATACCAACGCCGATCATGGTCACGGCGTCGAGCAGGCCGGCGACGATGAACATTTTAACTTGCAGCATTGGGACCATTTCTGGCTGACGCGCTGCGCCTTCCAGGAATTTGCCGCCCAGCAGGCCGAAACCAATGGCAGTACCCAGGGCGCCCAGGCCGATCAACAGTGCAACAGCGATAGCGGTTAGACCAACTACAGTTTCCATCTTTCCTCCCGACTTTTACGTCGTATGGTTTAGGTTTTTTAGATTTTAAAGCGGTAAAACAAATCGTTTCATAGCCCTGTTGGGCCACCTTCCCGTTTGACCGGGAAGGACATCAGACTAGTCGAGACTGGTCTTAATGGTTCTCTTCGTGCGCCATCGACAGGTAGACGATGGTCAGCATCATGAAGATGAAGGCCTGCAGGGTAATGATCAGGATGTGGAACACAGCCCACGCCCACTGCAGTACTACGCCCAGGCCGCTAAGCCAGAGCAGGCCGCTGCCAAACATCACAGCGATCAGAATGAACACCAGCTCGCCGGCATACATGTTGCCGAACAGTCGCAGAGCCAGGGAAATCGGCTTGGCGATCAGGGTGACGAATTCCAGCAGGAAGTTCACCGGGATCAGCAGGGCTTGAACGAAGATGTTCTTGCTGCCGAACGGGTGCAGGGTCAGTTCGCCGATGAAGCCGCCGATGCCCTTGACCTTGATGCTGTAGAAAATGATCAGCGCGAATACCGACAGAGCCATGCCCAGTGTGGCGTTCGGGTCAGTGGTGGATACGGCGCGGAATGGAATGTGCGGGTCGCCGGAGATCGCCATGGCCAACTGAGGAATCCAGTCCACCGGGATCAGGTCGACGGCGTTCATCAGGAACACCCACACGAAGATGGTCAGTGCCAGCGGTGCAATCACCGGGCTACGGCCATGGAAGCTGTCTTTCACGCTGCCATCGACGAATTCGACCAATACTTCAACGAAGTTCTGCAAAGCACCTGGCTGACCGGAAGTCGCCTTCTTCGCCGCCATGCGGAAAATCAGGACGAAGATCAGACCCAATGCGACCGACCAACCCAGAGTATCCAGGTGGAAAGCCCAGAAACCCATTTCTTTGGCTTCTGCTGCGGTGTGGGCAAAGCCCCAGCCGCCATTAGGAAGCTGACCGAAGGTCAGGTTCTGCAAGTGGTGCTGGATATAGCCCGAAGCGGTTGTTTCTGCCATGGTTGCCTCAAACGCCCTAAGGTTTCGAAAGTCTTGTTTTCATTAGCAGGGGAGCGAACCAGCTGACCAGTTGGGTCAACACGAAGACGCCGAATACAGCCAGCGGCGCCAATGGCTTCACACCTGCAAAGGTCAGTGCAAACAGCACTGCCGTCAAAATCAGTTTCCCCGCCTCGCCAGCATAAAAAGACCGGACGATAGCCTGGGCTGCTCGGGCGCCGGAAAACCGAAAGGCCCTGTGAGCAAAATACATATTGGGCAGCAAGGCTATCAGGCCTCCGCAGAGTCCTGAATACCCGGCTACGACTCCATGCCAATACCAAAGCGCCAATGCGGCGATCAGCAAAATGACAAATTGAGCCAGTAGAACCGGAAAAACAGCCAAGCGATGGAACGGCAACGTGTTTGGCGTGCGGGTTTCCATCACTCTTGCTCCTCAATGGTCGGCTGCCGGAAATCAATAACTTGGCATAATTTGTGCCGACAAAATGCGCGCAGAGTATAGGGGCGGTTCAGCCCCTATTCAACTGTCGGGTAGTGATTTCCGATCACGCGCTACATAAGCAAATGTTTCAGCGGATGTGGGCAAGGACGCCTTGAAGCTCGTCAAGGGAGTTATATCCGATGACCAATTGCCCTTTGCCCTTCTTGCCGTGACGAATTTGCACCGCAGAGCCCAGGCGCTCGGCCAGGCGCTGCTCGAGTCGGGCGATATCCGGATCAGGTTTGGCGGTTTCGACCGGTGCAGGTTTGCCGCTGAGCCATTGGCGCACCAGCGCTTCAGTCTGACGTACGGTCAGGCCTCGTGCGACAACGTGTCGCGCCCCTTCAACCTGTTGATTTTCGGGCAAACCGAGCAACGCACGGGCATGGCCCATTTCCAGGTCGCCGTGGGACAACATGGTCTTGATCACTTCCGGCAGCGCGATCAAACGCAACAAGTTGGACACGGTGACGCGGGACTTGCCCACCGCCTCGGCCACTTGCTGCTGGGTGAGCTGGAATTCCTGCTGCAAACGCTGCAACGCAATCGCTTCTTCGATCGGGTTGAGGTCTTCACGCTGGATATTCTCGATCAACGCCATGGCGATCGCGGTTTCATCCGGTACATCGCGCACCATCGCCGGGATAGTTTCCTTGCCGGCCTGCTGGCTGGCACGCCAGCGGCGCTCACCGGCGATGATCTCAAAGCGGCCACCGCCAATGGGGCGAACCACGATGGGCTGCATCACGCCCTGGGCCTTGATCGAGTTGGACAGTTCTTCCAGGGCCTGGGGGTCCATGTCCCGACGTGGCTGGTATTTGCCGCGCTGGATCAAGTCCAGCGGCAAGTGCTGCAGCTCGCGCTCGTCGGCCTGCACCGCTTGTTCTTCAAGCGATGTGACGGTCGGACCACTCAACAGTGCATCCAGTCCACGTCCGAGACCTCGTTTCTTGACGGCCATGGGGGTTCCTTAAGTTGGCTGGGCTGCAGCGGTGCGTGAATTACGGCGTTGGCGGCGAACCATCTCGCCAGCCAATGCCAGGTAGGCAATGGCACCACGCGAGGATTTGTCGTACGCCAGCGCGGGCATGCCATAGCTTGGCGCTTCGGCCAGGCGGATGTTGCGTGGAATCACGGTGTCGTACAGCTGGTCACCGAAGTGTTCCTTGAGCTGCGCCGACACATCGTTCATCAGGCTCAGGCGCGGGTCGAACATCGTCCGCAACAAGCCTTCGATCTGCAGTTTCGGGTTGAGCAACTCGGCAATGCGCTTGATGTTATCCACAAGGTCGCTCAGGCCTTCCAACGCGTAGTACTCGCACTGCATGGGGATAATCACCCCATCGGCGGCTACCAGGGCGTTAAGCGTGAGCATCGACAGCGACGGTGGGCAGTCGATTAAAATGTAATCGTAGTTGTCGCGAATGGGCGCCAGGGCGCTGCGCAGACGGCTTTCTTTCATCTGCATTTCCAACAGCACCACTTCCGCCGCGGTCAGATCGCGGTTGGCCGGCAGCAGTTGGTAACCGCCGTGCTCGGAATAGTGCATGGCCTGGGCCAGGTCGCATTCGCCAATCAGCAAATCGTAGACCGAGTTTTCCAGGCCGTGTTTATCCACACCGCTACCCATGGTGGCGTTGCCCTGTGGATCGAGATCGATCAGCAGCACCCGACGCTTGGTCGCGACCAGGGATGCTGCGAGGTTGATACAGGTGGTGGTTTTACCCACGCCACCTTTCTGGTTCGCTATCGCGAATACCTTAGCCATTCTTGCTTGTGTTCCCAATCATGCCGTGCGGCGCAGTATCAGCAGATGGCGTTGGCCTTGGCAACCAGGTACGGCCAAGGCGTGTTCGCTATCGAGGTGGAAGTCTGCCGGCAATGCTAACAGCTCGTCGCTTGGATGAACGCCCTTCATTGCCAACCAGCGGGTATCACGGTCGCCCAGGTGGCGTGTCCAGTTGCTGAAGTTCTCCATGCTGCTGAACGCCCGGGACACGATCCCGTTGAAAGGCAGTTCAGGCGTGAATGCTTCGACACGACTGTGGATAACTTGCAGGTTATCCAGCTTGAGTTCGAGTTTGACCTGGGTCAGGAAGCGGGTTTTCTTGCCGTTGCTGTCCAGGCAGGTCACGTGGGACTCGGGAAACAGGATCGCCAACGGGATGCCAGGCATGCCGCCGCCGCTGCCCACATCGAGCCAACGGCCATTTTCGATAAACGGCATCACGCTGAGGCTGTCGAGCAAATGCCGCGACACCATCTCGTCCGGATCACGTACCGCGGTCAGGTTGTAAGCCTTGTTCCATTTGATCAACAGGGCCAGATAGCCCAGCAGTAACTCATGCTGGGCTTCGGTCAGGGCCACGCCCAACTGGCGCGCTCCTGTGGATAACTCTTCGGCGTGTTGCAAGGTGACCAACGAACTCAAGCGCTTTGCTCCAACTGACGGCCCGCGCCGCGTTTTTTCAAATGAATCATCAACAGTGAGATCGCTGCCGGCGTGACGCCAGGGATACGTGAAGCCTGGCCGAGGGTTTCCGGCCGAGTTATCCCCAGCTTGCTTTGGATTTCTTTCGACAAACCGGAAATCCCGGTGTAGTCGATATCCACAGGCAGCTTGGTGTCTTCACTGGCGCGCAGCCGGGCGATCTCGTCCTGCTGGCGATCAATGTAGCCTGCGTATTTGGTCTTGATTTCAACCTGTTCGGCAACCTGGGGGTCTTCTGCGCCCTGGCCAGTCACTTCGACCAGACCAGCGTAGTCGATTTCCGGACGGGAAAGCAGGTTGAGCAAGTTGTACTCATGGGTCAACGGCGTGCCGAATTTTTCTGCAATGGCGTCGCCCTGCTCCGTGCCCGGGCGAACCCAGGTACTTTTCAGACGCTGTTCTTCGAGCGCAATGCTTTCGCGTTTTTTGCAGAAGGCCGCCCAGCGGGCGTCATCGACCAGGCCCAGCTCGCGACCTTTTTCGGTCAAGCGCAGGTCGGCGTTGTCTTCGCGCAGGATCAGACGGTATTCCGCCCGAGATGTGAACATCCGGTACGGTTCCTGGGTACCCAGGGTAATCAGGTCGTCGACCAATACGCCGATGTAGGCCTCATCGCGACGCGGGCACCAGCTGTCTTTGCCCTGTGCACGCAATGCTGCGTTGGTCCCGGCCAGCAAACCTTGGGCCCCGGCTTCTTCATAACCGGTGGTGCCGTTGATTTGGCCGGCGAAGAACAGCCCGCCAATCACTTTGGTTTCCAGGCTGTATTTCAGGTCGCGCGGGTCGAAGTAGTCGTACTCGATGGCGTAGCCCGGACGCACAATGTGCGCGTTTTCCATACCGCGAATCGATTGCACGATCTGGATTTGCACGTCGAACGGCAACGAAGTCGAAATTCCGTTCGGATACAGCTCGTGGGTGGTCAACCCTTCCGGCTCGATAAAGACCTGGTGGCTTTCCTTGTCGGCAAAGCGGTGGATCTTGTCTTCGATCGACGGGCAATAACGCGGGCCAATGCCTTCGATCACCCCGGAATACATCGGCGAACGATCAAGGTTCGCGGCAATGATTTCGTGGGTACGCGCATTGGTGTGGGTGATCCAGCAACTGACCTGTTTCGGATGCTGTTCCTTGGAACCCATGAACGACATGACCGGAATCGGCGTATCGCCGGCTTGTTCGGTCATCACCGAAAAATCCACGGAACGCCCGTCAATACGTGGCGGAGTCCCGGTTTTCAGGCGACCGACACGCAACGGCAATTCCCGCAGGCGTTTTGCCAGAGCAATCGACGGCGGATCGCCAGCGCGACCACCGGAATAATTCTGCATACCGATGTGGATAAGCCCACCGAGGAAAGTGCCGGTGGTCAGTACGACGGATTCTGCGAAGAAACGCAGGCCCATTTGAGTGACGACACCACGTACCTGGTCCTGTTCGACGATCAGGTCATCGGCTGCCTGCTGAAATATCCACAGGTTCGGCTGGTTTTCCAGGGTTTCACGTACCGCTGCCTTGTACAGGATACGGTCGGCCTGGGCACGGGTTGCACGCACGGCCGGGCCTTTGCGGCTGTTGAGCACACGAAACTGAATGCCACCTTTGTCGGTGGCCATGGCCATCACGCCGCCAAGGGCATCGATTTCCTTGACCAGATGGCTTTTGCCAATCCCGCCAATCGCGGGGTTGCAACTCATGGCTCCGAGGGTTTCCACGTTGTGCGTCAGCAACAGGGTTTTTACGCCCATGCGTGCTGACGCCAGTGCTGCCTCGGTACCGGCATGACCGCCGCCGATGACGATCACTTCAAAACGGGAAGGGAAATCCACCACGCACCTCGTGCCTGCTTATGTAGGTAATCAGGAATTGTTTGTTGAAAGGGTTTTAGAGCTTTGCGGGCAAGTATAGGGACTTAGCCCTTCCTAAAGAACCCTTTGCACAAAATTTAACCAGCTGTGGATGAATCACAGACAATAGAAATTAAAAGAGAGAAATTTATTAAATCTTTGTTTTTATGTTTATTTATACTGAGCGACCTTTCTGTGGATAGATCTCTACAGCCCTTTATTTTCAATGTGTACAGCGATTCAAAACACTGTGATCATCTGCCAATGAGGCCCTTGGATAAGTACTTTAAGCCTGTGGATTAAACGGGTTGTTATCCACAGACGGGTTTTTACTCAGGTTTCAGGCCTTGTTATCAACTGGGCTCAGGAGCGGTTATTCACAGGGCTTAATCCACAGAAACGCCACATTTCGTCCACGACAAAGCTAGGAATTAATCCTGGGTAGGACAAAAAGAGATCTATTGTGGGAAAACACTGGGCTAGTTAATAATAGCGATTATCATTAACCTACCTTGTCGCGCCTATGCCTCCCTCTTCCCATACCGCAGCGGTCCAGCACATCTATGAGCAACATCATTCGTGGCTTCGCGGGTGGCTCAAGGGGAAATTGCATAACGCCAGCGATGCAGCCGATGTGGCCCACGATACGTTCGTGCGCATGCTCGGTGGACGTCACGCAGCGCAGATTCTTGAACCACGGGACTATCTGGCGACCATCGCCAGAGGCCTGGTGATCGACCGCTATCGCCGGCATGCCGTCGAACAGGCCTACAGGCAGGTCTTGGCAGAGCGTCCTGAAGCCACTGCTATCAGTGAGGAAGACAAGGCAATCATCATCGAAACCCTGGTGGCTGTGGATAAAGCGCTGTCTGGGCTGGGTGAGCGGGCACGGCGAATTTTCATGCTGGCACAGATTGAAGGGCTGACTTATCAACAGATCGCCGATCAACTGCAGGTATCACTGACCACGGTGAAGAAACACATGATCCGTGCCCTTACCGAGTGCTCCCTGATCATGGCCAGCCGGTAATGATCAACCCCGACCGCAAGACGTTCGAGGCCGCTGCCAGTTGGTATGTGCAATTCCAGTCGCAACCACCGACACCCGCACAACATCAAGCCTGGCAGCAGTGGCTTAATCGTGACCCGTCCCACCAGGCGGCCTGGAACCAGATGGAGCAGTTGCAACGCAGCCTCGGTGCCCTGCCCCCTGAACTCACGCGCCGCGCGTTATCCACCACGCAACAGCGGCGCCAAGTACTCAAGTGGATGCTGGTGCTCGGCGGCAGTGGCTATCTGGGCTGGAACGTTCAGCAACATACGTCGCTGGGTAACGTATGGGCTGATTACCGGACGTCGGTGGGCCAGAGGCGACGCATCGAACTGGCGGACGGCACGCAGATCAATCTCAATACTCATACCGCTATCGATGTGGCGTTTGACGGGCGCCAACGTTTGATCCGTTTGCGCGAGGGTGAAGTACTTATCCACACCGGGAAACGGGGTGGGCACTTACCGTTTTATGTAGAGACTCGCCAAGGCCGGGTCCAGGCGCTGGGCACTCGTTTTACTGTGCGCCAACTGCCGGACGCCACGCGGGTTGGCGTCTTGGAAGAGCGGGTTGAAGTGTCCCCAGGCGACCAACCCGAACGTCACCGAATCCTGGGTGCGGGTGAGAGCGCAGAGTTTGATCGGCACGATGTGCGCCCTACCGGGTATGGCGGTGTACAAGCAGCCTGGGTCGATGGGCAACTGAACGTGCTCGATGCTCGGCTGGGAGACGTTATCGATGAGTTGGCGCGCTATCGGCCGGGTGTGTTGCACTGTGACCAAGCATCTGCGGGCCTACGTGTTTCCGGTACCTTCCGCCTGGACTCAAGCGATGCCGTCCTCGCTAACCTGCAAGCGAGCCTGCCGATTCAAGTTAAATACTTTACGCGCTATTGGGTGTCGGTCACCCGAATCGGCTGACCGAAAAAATAATCCACAGAGGGGTTATCTTTTTTTGACCTGGCGCGGCCCTACAGGTAATCACGACGCTACCTTCAGGGCTTACTCACCTATGCGCCTTCCCGCCCCGCTCCGCAAACGACTTTCCTGCCATGGCATGACCTACGGTCTGCAGCTCATTACCGCGACGACCGGTGTGTTGTTATCCACAGCCGTCATGGCCGCCAGCGCAACGCAACACTTTGCAATTGCCGCTGGCCCGCTGGACAAGGCCTTAAGCCTGTTTGCCGCCAGGGCCAATGTGATTCTGTCCTTCTCCCCCCAGCAAACCGCGCGTTTGAATACGCCAGGGCTGCAAGGTGACTATTCAGTGGACCAGGGCTTTGCGCTGCTGCTGCAGAACTCGGACCTGCAGGCGGTCGCACAGGCTCCCGGCAGCTATGTATTACAGCCGGCACCTGCTGGCCAAATGACCTTGGCCCCTACCACCGTGAGCGCTTATCAACAGGGCGGCTTCAATCAAGAGATCGGCGGGGATGTAGGCTACAAGGCGCAGAACAGCCGCATCGGCACCAAGACCAGCACACCGCTGTCCGAGACTCCGCGTTCGGTGTCCGTTGTCACTGGCCAGCGTATCAAGGATCAAAAATCCCAGACCCTGACAGAAGTGTTGGGCTACGTACCGGGGATCTTCGCCCCACCGTTCGCGGCCGGCGACGGCTTGGCAGGCGATCTGTTTTTCATTCGCGGTTTCAATGCCACGGATTACGGCTACGGCCTGCTGCGAGATGGCCTGCGAGTTCAGGGCAATCGATACGACACCACCAGCGAACCCTACGGCCTGGAGCGGGTCGAGATTTTCCGCGGCCCTTCTTCCTTGCTCTATGGTGAAAACGCACCCGGCGGCCTGGTTAATCTGGTGAGTAAACACCCGACTGCAACCCCACAAGGCGAGGTACAGGTGAGTTATGGTTCGAACAATCGACGCCAGTTGGGTGTGGATATCTCGGGCCCGCTCAACGACAGTGACAATATCCTGGGCCGAGTGGTGATGCTGGGGCGTAAATCCGACACGCAGACCGATCACGTCCCGGACGATCGTCTGTATATCGCGCCGTCCCTGACCCTGAACTTCGACGACTACAACACCTTGACGTTGCTGGCCAACTACCAGAAAGACCATACCAACCTGGAACTCGGCCTACCCGCCGCCGGAACGCTGCTTACCAATCCCAACGGCAAGCTGTCCAAACACACCCTGCTGGGCAACCCGGACTGGAACACCTTTGAACGCGAAGCGTGGAGTACCGGCTATGAGTTCAGCCACAGCTTCAATGATGATTGGCAGTTCCGTCAGAACTCGCGCTATATGCAGTCGCGTATCAACCGGCATGAAACCTGGCCAGGCACACTTAATAACGGCGGCTTCGGCACTCGGCTGAACATGAACGCCTACGACCGCTACAACAAGTCGATGGTCTATTCCCTGGATAACCAGCTCGAAGGCAAGTTCCAGGTGGGCGGCGTCGAAAACACGGTGCTGTTGGGCGCCAGCTATGACCGAACCTCGTTCAATCAAGACTGGGATGCGGGTTTCGCCGGCACCATCGATGTGTATAACCCGGTGTACTTGCGCGACCCGCTCACTCCACTGGCGGTGCAAAACACCTTGCTTGAACAGCAGATGAAAGGGGTTTATGCACAGGTCCAGAGCAAATACGACCATTGGCTCTTTCTGCTCGGCGGCCGCCAGGACTGGGTCGACAGCGACTACCGCGACAAGGTCCAGCCATCGAGCAATATCAACTCACAGGATCGTAAATTCACTTACCAGGGCGGGGTGATGTACCAGTTCGACAACGGCTTGACGCCGTATGTCAGCTATTCCACTGCATTTGTCCCCGTGCAGCAGATCTCCAACGCCGGCTCACCGTTGAAACCGATTACCAGCAGCCAATACGAGGTGGGCGTTAAGTACGAACCGATCGGCTGGGATACGGCGATGACCTTGTCGGTGTATGACCTGCGCAAGCAGGACGATACCTACCTCGATGCCACCACCAACAGCTATCGCCAAGTCGGTGAAAGTCGCGCCAAGGGCGTGGAAGTCGAGGTCAACAGCGACATCAGCGCCAACTTCAACGTGACGGCAGCCTATACCTACACCGACGCCCGCATAACCAAGGATTCGGCCACCTCGCTAGTGGAAGGCCGTCAGATGACGGGCGTGCCGCGTAACCAGGCTTCGGTGTGGGGTAAATATCGCTTCCTGGATGGCCAACTCAAGGGTTTTTCCCTGGGCGGCGGTGTGCGTTATTTCGACAGTACCTTTTCCTACACGGCGCCGACGCTCTACGGCAAGCTGGATGCAGGAAGCGTCACCTTGGTGGATGCGGCACTGGGTTATCAGATCAACCCACACTGGTCGGTGGACCTGAACGCCAAGAACCTGTTCGACAAGGAATATGTATCTGGTTGCAACGATGCGGGGCGTTGTTATTGGGGCGACAGCCGTACCTTGCTCGGTACGGTGTCCTATAACTGGTAGTCGTTGTGGATAACTCGACTATTTGCCGATGCAGAAGCTGGAGAAAATCCGCCCGAGCAGATCATCCGAACTGAAAGCCCCGGTGATTTCACCCAACAGCTGCTGCGCCTGGCGCAGATCTTCAGCCAGCAGCTCCCCAGCCCCCGCCAAGGTCAGCTGGGAGCGCCCGTGCTCCAAGGCCGCGCTGGCATGACGCAGCGCTTCCAGGTGCCTGCGGCGCGCACTGAAGCTGCTTTCCGAGGTCTGTTCGTAGCCCATGCAGGCTTTAAGGTGCTCGCGCAGCAACTCCAGACCGTCACCGGCCGATTTCGCGCTCAAGCTGATAGTGACGTGGCCATCTTCACTGGTTTCCAGGGCGATGGCTTCCCCCGTAAGGTCGGCCTTGTTACGAATCAAGGTGACTTTGGCTGGGTCTGGCCGTTGTTCAAGGAATTCGGGCCATAAGGCAAAAGGATCCACAGCTTCCGGCGCAGTGGCATCCACCACCAGCAACACACGATCGGCTTCGCTGATCGCCTTGAGCGCACGTTCCACGCCGATCTTTTCCACCTGGTCGTCGGTATCGCGTAAACCAGCGGTGTCCACCACGTGCAGCGGCATACCGTCGATGTGGATATGTTCACGCAAGATATCCCGGGTAGTACCGGCGATCTCGGTGACGATGGCCGCCTCGCGCCCTGCCAGCGCATTGAGCAGGCTGGATTTGCCGGCATTGGGCCGGCCGGCAATCACCACCGTCATACCATCGCGCAGCAAGGCGCCCTGCCCGGCTTCGCGCAGCACTGTGGATAACTCGTCGCGGACTCTATCCAACATCGCCAATACGTGGCCATCCGCCAGGAAGTCGATTTCTTCCTCTGGAAAATCAATCGCGGCTTCGACGTAGATGCGCAGACTGATCAACTGCTCGGTCAAGTTATGCACACGCAGGGAAAAAGCCCCCTGCAATGAACGCAATGCGTTACGTGCAGCCTGTGCAGAACTGGCTTCGATCAAATCTGCGATGGCTTCGGCCTGGGCCAGGTCGAGCTTATCGTTCAAGAACGCGCGTTCGCTGAATTCCCCTGGTCTGGCCAGGCGGCAACCCAATTGCAAGCAGCGCTGCAGCAACATGTCCAACACCACAGGACCACCGTGCCCTTGTAACTCAAGGACATCTTCACCGGTGAACGAGTTTGGCCCTGGAAAATAGATGGCCAGACCCTCGTCCAATACGCTTTGGTCGGCATCCAGGAACTGGCCGTAATGGGCATAACGGGGTTTCAGCTCCCGGCCGCTGATAGCCTTGGCTGCCACGCCCGCCAATGGCCCGGAAATTCGAACGATACCGACGCCGCCTCGACCTTGAGCGGTAGCGACAGCAGCGATGGTTTCACGAGGAGCGCTCATCAGCAGGTTCCAGAACAAAAGTGACGGAAAGCAAAACGCCCCACTAGGGGGCGTCTTGAGTGGTTATCCACAGAGTAAATTACGCCTCGGCTTTTTGGGTAGCCGCTTCGATTTTACGTGTGATGTACCACTGTTGAGAGATCGACAATACGTTGTTGACCACCCAGTACAGTACCAAGCCAGCAGGGAACCACAGGAAGAAGAAGGTGAAGATGATGGGCATCATTTTCATTACCTTGGCCTGCATCGGATCCGGCGGGGTTGGGTTCAGACGCTGCTGGATGAACATGGTCGCGCCCATGATGATCGGCAGGATAAAGAACGGGTCTTTGATCGACAGGTCAGTTATCCACAGCATGAACGGCGCCTGGCGCATTTCCACGCTTTCCAGGAGTACCCAGTACAGCGACAGGAACACCGGCATCTGTACCAGAATCGGCAAGCATCCACCCAGCGGGTTGATCTTCTCTTTCTTGTACAGCTCCATCATGGCCTGCGACATTTTCTGCCGGTCATCACCATGTTGTTCTTTCAGCGCGGCCAGTTTCGGGGCCACGGCGCGCATACGCGCCATCGACTTGTAGCTGGCTGCCGACAGAGGGAAGAAAAGCCCTTTGATCAGCATGGTCAGGAAGATGATCGACCAGCCCCAGTTACCGACGATGCTGTGGATATGTTGCAACAGCCAGAAGATCGGCTGGGCAATGAACCACAGGAAGCCGTAATCCACAGTCAGTTCCAGACCTGGGGACAACTCTTTCAGTACGGCCTGGCTTTTAGGGCCGGCGTACAGGGTAGCGCTGGTTTCAGCCTTGGCACCTGGAGCGACGGTCAACGCCGGGCCAGTGAAGCCAATGATGTAGTTGCCCTGGCTGTCCTTGCGGGTTTGAACCAGGTTCGCGTCACCCTTGTTCGGGATCCAGGCGGTCACGAAATAGTGCTGCAGCCATGCTACCCAGCCACCTTGGACGGTTTCTTTCAGCGTGCCCTTGTCGATATCTTTCATCGACACTTTTTTGTACGGCTCGTTACTTGTCCACAGGGCGGCGCCCAGGTAAGTCGCGGTGCCGGTGGCGGTGCTGGAAGACGGATCGGAGCTGGCGTCACGCTTGAGCTGGGCAAACAGGTTGCCGCTCCAGGCTTTGTCGCTGGTGTTGTCGATCAGGTAAGTGACCTTCAAATCGTACAAACCGCGGGTAAAGCTGAAACGCTTGATGTAGTTGACGCCGTCGAGGCTGAATTTCAGGTCGACGTTCAACTGGTTCTGGCCGTCTGCCAGTTGATAAGTCTTCTGTTCGGTCGAATAAACCGGACGACCGGTAGCACGTGCATCCGGACCATTGGTGCCGGTCAGGCCGCTTTGCGCCAGATAAGTACGTTCACCGCCGTTATCGAACAGTTGGAACGGCACATCCGGATGGTCTTGGCGACGTGGATAAAGCGGCAGCTTCAGCTGTGCGATATCACCACCCTGTGGGTCGATAGCCAGGTCGAGCACATCCGTTTTTACGTGGATGAGGTCTTTGTTGGTGACCACTGGCGTTTCTAACGGGGCACTTGTCTCGCCATTCGCGCTGGGAACATCGGCACTCGCGGACGCATTGTTACCCAGCGGGGTGTCCGGAATAGCCGGCGCAGCCTGATTGGTAGCAACATTCTGAGTCGGCAGGGCAGCCTGACCGTAGTCCTGGTTCCATTTAAGGACCATGACATAGGACACGATTGCCAGGGCGACGATCAGGATTGTGCGTTTAATATCCATGATTACTCGGCCATCGAAGAAGAACGGGAGGTAGGGATAGGTGGAACCGGGTCATAACCACCGGGATTCCACGGATGACAGCGACCTAAACGACGAAAGGTCAGCCAGCCACCGCGCAGAAGACCATGATTTTCTATGGCCTCTAACGCGTAGCAGGAACAACTGGGGTAGAAACGACAGTGGCTGGCCATCAGAGGACTAATGGCATAGCGATAAAACTGGATCGGAACGATTGCCAGTTTACGCATCAAGGCTGTCTACCCCTACAGTTTCGGTGCTGACTGCTGGTGCTGGCTTGTGGGTACGCGCCAAACGTTTCCAGAGCTTGCCGAAATGCTGAATCAATTCGGGGTTTTCTACATCACCCAAGCCTTTGCGCGCGACGATAACAATATCCCAACCAACCAGAGTGTCCTGGTGGAGGCGAAACGATTCGCGCATCAGACGCTTGAGGCGATTGCGCTCAACGGAGAGCTTTACGCTCTTCTTGCCGATCACCAACCCGAGACGGGGATGATCAAGATCGTTGTTACGCGCAAGGAGCAGGAGATTTTTCCCCGGAACCTTGCCGGTGGGGGAGTCAAAGACTGCCTTGAAATGCCGGGGGGTTAGCAGACGCTTTTCCCGACTGAAGTCCTGACTCACCACCAGTACCGGATTATCAAACTGCCAGACGCGCACGACCTTTGGCGCGGCGACGCGACAGGACAGCACGGCCGTTCTTGGTAGCCATGCGAGCACGGAAGCCGTGAGTACGGGCGCGTTTGATGGTGCTTGGTTGGAAAGTACGTTTCATGGCGTTGTTACCTGGTTCGTCCACAACGGGCCGGAATGGCCCCCGTTTTAAGAGACCGGCGATTCTAGAGAAAGCAAGCCTCTAGGTCAATTTCCAACCAGCTTTTCCTTTAATTAGATGTTCACGGGGTCCTGACGCCCTTCTCCCCGTTTGGCTTCCATCCGACATGCCATAGATATAAAAATAAAGAAGGAAGTTATTTAAAGCTTTTCTGTAAAGCTTATAAAAGCTAGAGGCGTGATCATCTGTGGATAACTGCCTTTAGCCCTTGTTCTATGTGTTGTACAGAGAATGACAACACGGGGGAGAAGCAGTGCTCTGCCTGTGCTGCGCTATCGGATAAGCTGTGTGTGGAACCGGTAGTTATCCACAGGCTGGTTACCCACAGACTTTCGACCCCACTTGTACAACGAGCTTAGGTGGGTTTATCCACAGAGCTTATGCACAGACCGCTGGTCGCATTTTTTGCGGTTAAGGCATTGATTTTGGGTGGCCTGTGAGCAACCTACGTGTGGATAAGTGGACGGCTGGCCGCTACAATGGCGGCTGTTTTTGCCTCACCGGCTTTCAACTTAGGGGATATCCGTGTCAGTGGAACTTTGGCAGCAGTGCGTGGAGCTTTTGCGCGATGAGCTGCCTGCCCAGCAATTCAACACCTGGATCCGTCCGCTACAGGTCGAAGCCGAAGGCGACGAGTTGCGTGTCTATGCGCCCAATCGTTTTGTCCTCGACTGGGTCAACGAGAAGTACCTGGGCCGCGTTCTCGAATTGCTCGACGAACATGGCAACGGTCTGGCGCCTGCTCTTTCCTTATTAATAGGCAGCAAGCGCAGCTCAGCTCCCCGCGCCGCGCCGAATGCGCCATTGGCGGCCGCCGCATCGCAAGCCCAAGCTGCAGTGACGCCTGTCGCCGCAGCACCTGCACCGACAGCTGCGCCGTCCAAACCGTCGTCGCGCAAAAATGCGCCGGAGAATGAGGAGCCGTCCCGCGACAGCTTCGACCCGATGGCAGGTGCCAGTTCCCAGCAGGCGCCTGTGCGCTCCGAGCAACGCACTGTGCAGGTAGAAGGCGCGCTCAAGCACACCAGTTACTTGAACCGCACGTTTACCTTCGAAAACTTTGTCGAAGGTAAATCCAACCAGCTGGCCCGAGCGGCCGCCTGGCAGGTCGCCGATAACCCCAAGCATGGTTACAACCCGCTCTTCCTTTATGGCGGCGTGGGCTTGGGTAAGACGCACTTGATGCACGCCGTCGGTAACCACCTATTAAAGAAGAACCCGAATGCCAAGGTGGTTTACCTGCATTCGGAGCGCTTCGTGGCCGACATGGTCAAGGCCTTGCAGCTCAACGCCATCAACGAGTTCAAGCGTTTCTATCGCTCCGTTGATGCATTGTTGATCGATGACATTCAGTTCTTCGCCCGCAAGGAACGTTCCCAGGAAGAGTTCTTCCACACCTTCAACGCCCTGCTCGAAGGTGGCCAGCAGGTCATCTTGACCAGTGACCGTTACCCGAAGGAAATTGAAGGCCTGGAAGAACGTCTGAAGTCGCGTTTCGGCTGGGGCCTGACCGTTGCAGTCGAGCCACCGGAGCTGGAAACCCGCGTTGCGATCCTGATGAAGAAGGCCGACCAGGCTAAAGTCGATCTGCCGCACGATGCTGCGTTCTTCATCGCCCAACGCATCCGTTCCAACGTGCGTGAGCTGGAAGGCGCGCTCAAGCGGGTCATCGCTCACTCGCACTTCATGGGTCGCGATATCACCATCGAGCTGATTCGCGAGTCCTTGAAAGATTTGTTGGCCTTGCAGGACAAGCTGGTGAGTGTGGATAACATCCAGCGCACCGTGGCCGAATACTACAAGATCAAGATTTCCGACCTGCTGTCCAAGCGCCGTTCGCGCTCGGTCGCACGTCCACGTCAGGTTGCCATGGCCCTCTCCAAGGAGTTGACCAACCACAGCCTGCCGGAAATCGGTGATGTGTTTGGCGGGCGCGACCACACCACGGTCTTGCACGCATGCCGCAAGATCAATGAACTTAAGGAATCCGACGCGGATATTCGCGAGGACTACAAGAACCTGCTGCGTACACTGACTACGTGATGACACCAGCGCAGCTTATTAAGGCAAGGGACTAGACCATGCATTTCACCATTCAACGCGAAGCCCTGTTGAAACCCCTGCAACTGGTCGCAGGCGTCGTCGAGCGCCGACAGACCTTGCCGGTGCTTTCCAACGTATTACTGGTGGTCGAGGGGCAACAGTTGTCCTTGACCGGTACCGACCTGGAAGTCGAACTGGTGGGTCGCGTCCAGCTCGAAGAGCCCGCCGAACCTGGCGAGATCACCGTGCCGGCGCGCAAGCTGATGGATATCTGCAAAAGCCTGCCTAACGATGCGCTGATCGACATCAAGGTGGATGAGCAAAAGCTGGTGGTCAAGGCTGGCCGCAGCCGTTTCACCCTGTCGACCTTGCCGGCCAATGACTTCCCAACCGTGGAAGAAGGCCCGGGCTCGCTGACGTGCAGCCTGGAGCAAAGCAAGCTGCGTCGCCTGATCGAGCGCACCAGTTTCGCCATGGCCCAGCAGGACGTGCGTTACTACCTCAACGGTATGCTGCTGGAAGTCTCGGAAGGTATCATCCGCGCCGTGGCCACCGACGGTCACCGTCTGGCGATGTGCTCGATGCGTGCCGATATCGGTCAGCCGGATCGTCACCAGGTGATCGTTCCACGCAAAGGTATCCTTGAACTGGCGCGCTTGCTCACGGAGCCGGACGGTAACGTCAGCATCGTATTGGGCCAGCACCACATTCGCGCCACCACCGGCGAGTTCACCTTCACCTCCAAGTTGGTAGACGGTAAGTTCCCGGACTACGAGCGTGTGTTGCCTAAAGGTGGCGACAAGTTGGTGGTCGGTGATCGTCAGGCTCTGCGTGAAGCCTTCAGCCGTACGGCGATTCTGTCCAACGAAAAGTACCGTGGTATTCGCCTGCAGCTGGCCAACGGCCAACTGAAAATCCAGGCCAACAACCCGGAACAGGAAGAGGCGGAAGAAGAAGTGGGTGTCGACTACAACGGCGCTTCGCTTGAAATCGGCTTTAACGTGAGCTACCTGTTGGACGTGCTGGGGGTGATGACCACCGAACAGGTTCGTCTGATCCTGTCGGACTCCAACAGCAGCGCCCTGGTACAAGAATCCGACAACGACGACTCGGCTTACGTTGTCATGCCGATGCGCCTGTAATCATGCTCAGCAGAAGCTAGATGTCCCTTAGTCGCGTCTCGGTCACCGCGGTGCGCAATCTGCACCCGGTGACCTTCTCCCCTTCCCCCCGCATCAACATCCTCCATGGCGCCAACGGCAGTGGCAAAACCAGCGTGCTGGAAGCCATCCACCTGCTGGGGCTTGCGCGTTCTTTCCGCAGTGCGCGCCTGTTACCCGTGATCCAGTACGAACAATTGGCCTGCACCGTATTTGGCCAAGTGGAACTGGCTGAGGGCGGTCATAGCAGCCTGGGGATATCGCGTGATCGCGGTGGGGAATTTCAGATCAGAATCGACGGGCAAAATGCGCGCAGTGCAGCGCAACTGGCAGAGATCCTGCCGCTGCAGTTGATCAACCCCGACAGCTTTCGATTGCTGGAAGGTGCTCCGAAAATCCGTCGGCAATTCCTCGACTGGGGCGTGTTCCACGTGGAACCACGGTTCATGGCCACTTGGCAGCGCCTGCAGAAGGCCCTGCGGCAGCGGAACTCATGGCTGCGGCATGGTACACTTGACGCCGCTTCGCAAGCAGCCTGGGACCGTGAACTGTGCCTGGCCAGCGACGAAATAGATGAATACCGCCGTGCCTATATCAAAGCCTTGAAACCAGTCTTTGAGCAGACCTTGAGCGAGTTGTTGGATCTCGAGGGGCTGACGCTGAGTTATTACCGGGGTTGGGACAAAGAACGTGAGCTGAGTGCAGTGCTCGCAACGTCTTTGCAACGGGATCAGCAAATCGGCCACACCCAGGCCGGACCCCAACGCGCTGATTTGCGCCTTAGATTAGGTGCACACAATGCTGCGGACATCTTGTCCCGCGGCCAGCAAAAGTTGGTGGTCTGTGCGTTGCGTATCGCGCAGGGCCATTTGGTTAGCCAGGCTCGACGCGGTCAGTGTATTTATTTGGTGGATGACTTGCCGTCGGAGCTCGACGAGCAACACCGCCGCTCGCTATGCCGCTTGTTGGAAGACTTACGCTGCCAGGTGTTTATCACCTGTGTAGACCACGAATTATTGAGGGAAGGCTGGCAGACGGAAACGCCAGTCGCTTTGTTCCACGTGGAACAAGGCCGTATCACCCAGACCCACGACCATCGGGAGTGAAGGCATGAGCGAAGAAAACACGTACGACTCGACCAGCATTAAAGTGCTGAAAGGTTTGGATGCCGTACGCAAACGTCCCGGTATGTACATTGGCGACACCGATGATGGTAGCGGTCTGCACCACATGGTGTTCGAGGTGGTCGATAACTCCATCGACGAAGCTCTGGCCGGTCACTGCGACGACATCAGCATTATCATCCACCCGGATGAATCCATCACCGTTCGTGACAACGGTCGTGGCATCCCGGTAGACGTGCACAAAGAAGAAGGCGTTTCGGCGGCAGAGGTCATCATGACCGTGCTCCACGCTGGCGGTAAATTCGACGACAACTCCTATAAAGTATCCGGTGGTTTGCACGGTGTAGGTGTGTCGGTAGTAAACGCCCTGTCCGAAGAGCTGATCCTCACTGTCCGCCGTAGCGGCAAGATTTGGGAGCAGACCTACGTCCACGGCGTACCACAGGAACCGATGAAAATCGTCGGCGACAGTGAGACCACCGGTACCCAGATCCACTTCAAACCCTCGGAAGAAACCTTCAAGAACATCCACTTTAGCTGGGACATCCTGGCCAAGCGGATTCGTGAACTGTCTTTCCTTAACTCCGGTGTCGGCATCGTCCTCAAGGATGAGCGCAGCGGCAAGGAAGAGCTGTTCAAGTACGAAGGTGGCCTGCGTGCGTTCGTTGAATACCTGAACACCAACAAGACTGCGGTCAACCAGGTGTTCCACTTCAACATCCAGCGTGAAGACGGCATCGGCGTGGAAATCGCCCTGCAGTGGAACGACAGCTTCAACGAGAACCTGTTGTGCTTCACCAACAATATTCCACAACGCGATGGCGGTACCCACCTGGTAGGTTTCCGTTCCGCGCTGACGCGTAACCTGAACACCTACATCGAAGCGGAAGGCTTGGCGAAGAAGCATAAAGTCGCCACCACCGGTGACGATGCCCGTGAAGGCCTGACGGCGATCATCTCGGTCAAGGTACCGGATCCGAAGTTCAGCTCCCAGACCAAAGACAAGCTGGTGTCTTCCGAAGTGAAGACTGCGGTTGAACAGGAAATGGGTAAGTACTTCTCCGACTTCCTGTTGGAAAACCCGAACGAAGCCAAGCTGGTCGTCGGCAAGATGATCGATGCTGCCCGCGCCCGTGAAGCCGCGCGTAAGGCCCGTGAGATGACCCGCCGTAAAGGCGCGCTGGATATCGCCGGCCTGCCAGGCAAACTCGCTGACTGCCAAGAGAAGGACCCTGCCCTCTCCGAACTGTACCTGGTGGAAGGTGACTCTGCTGGCGGTTCCGCCAAGCAGGGTCGTAACCGTCGCACCCAGGCCATCCTGCCGTTGAAGGGCAAGATCCTTAACGTTGAGAAGGCCCGCTTCGACAAGATGATTTCCTCCCAGGAAGTCGGCACCTTGATCACGGCATTGGGCTGCGGTATTGGCCGCGACGAGTACAACATCGACAAGTTGCGCTACCACAACATCATCATCATGACCGATGCTGACGTCGACGGTTCGCACATCCGTACCCTGCTGCTGACCTTCTTCTTCCGTCAGTTGCCGGAGCTGATCGAGCGTGGCTATATCTACATCGCTCAGCCGCCGTTGTACAAAGTTAAAAAGGGCAAGCAAGAGCAATACATCAAAGACGACGACGCCATGGAAGAGTACATGACGCAGTCGGCCCTGGAAGATGCGAGCCTGCACTTGAATGACGAAGCGCCGGGCATCTCCGGTGAGTCGCTGGAGCGCCTGGTCAACGACTTCCGCATGGTTATGAAGACGCTCAAGCGTTTGTCGCGCCTGTACCCACAGGAGCTGACCGAGCACTTCATCTACCTGCCGGCCGTTAGCCTGGAGCAGTTGGGCGACCACGCCGCCATGCAGGATTGGCTGGCCCAATACGAAGTGCGCCTGCGTACTGTGGAGAAGTCTGGCCTGGTGTACAAAGCTAGCCTGCGTGAAGACCGCGAACGTAACGTATGGCTGCCAGAGGTCGAACTGATCTCCCATGGCCTGTCGAACTACGTCACCTTCAACCGCGACTTCTTCGGCAGCAACGACTACAAGACCGTAGTCACCCTCGGCGCGCAACTGAGCACCCTGCTGGACGACGGTGCTTACATCCAGCGTGGCGAACGCAAGAAGCAGGTCAAGGAGTTCAAAGAAGCCTTGGACTGGTTGATGGCGGAAAGCACCAAGCGTCATACCATCCAGCGCTATAAAGGTCTGGGCGAGATGAACCCGGATCAGCTGTGGGAAACTACCATGGACCCTGCTCAGCGCCGCATGCTGCGCGTGACCATCGAAGACGCCATTGGCGCAGACCAGATCTTCAACACCCTGATGGGTGATGCGGTCGAGCCTCGTCGTGACTTCATCGAGAGCAATGCTTTGGCGGTGTCTAACCTGGACTTCTGATCAGGTACATCTGCTAAAAACAAAAGGCCAACGCTTAGCGTTGGCCTTTTTTGTTGGTTCGCAGTCGCGCATTTTTAAATGCTCCACGTGGAACATCGACGTATTTAACTTTCCACAGCGGGTGTCACACTCTCCAATCGATACCCGTACCCGTAGATCGTCAACAGCTGCCAGCCGCGATCCGCCGTCAACCCTAGCTTGTTACGCAGGCGGTAGATGTGGGTGTCCAACGGCCGCGACGAGACCATTTCTTCGTGGCTCCAGAACCGCTCATACAGGTACTCGCGAGACAATGGCCGGGCCAGGTTGGCAAATAGACAACTTGCCAGGCGGTATTCCCGTTCTGTCAGGTTGATGGGTTTGCCTGCGCGTGTGACGGTCAGTTCGGCATCGTCGAATGTCAGGTCGTTAAAGCTCTGCACTTCCTGGCTAGCCGACTTCTGCAAACCGTGGCGCCGCAGGACGGCGCTGACTCGAGCTTTGAGCTCGTTGGGCCTAAACGGCTTGCTGACATAATCATCCGCCCCGCTATTCAACGCCGTCACGATGTCGCTCTCGGCATCGCGACTGGTGAGCATGATGACGGCAGGGGGCGATTCCATGTGCTCGCGAGTCCAGCGCAATAACGCTATCCCGGAGATGTCCGGCAGTTGCCAGTCGAGGATCAGCAGGTCAAAGGTTTCCCGACGTAGCTGGCGCAGCAGGTCTTCACCGCGCTCAAAGAAATGCAGAGACCAAGGCTGGTCAGCCGGGCCGGGAATCTGTCGCAGTGTCTGTTCCACCCGTCGCAACTCCGCGGGTTCGTCATCCAGTATTGCGACACGCATAGGCGGGGTCCTTCCTACAAAAATACGGGGGCTTGAATGGGGGGCACATGTTGTACAAATGCCGGCCTCTGAATCTGAATAATTATGGACGGATTCTACAGTGCTTGGATCTCTCGATACGCTGAAAGCGCCGTAAACTCAATTCACTACGATCTTCGAAGAAGATGCCGGCTCCTGTTGGTGTGGAAAAGGCTCTGTGCCGATCGCCTCGCCGGTGCCTCATGCCTGCTCCAATGTGCGGTATCGTTCATTGCGCGGTCGTGGGAAGTCCTCCAATGAGACCGAAATAAGCTTCACTGGTTTCAGAACACCGCATGCACTTCATCGCAACCCCATGGAGAGGGATCCTGGGCTTATGACACTTTTACTTAATGACCATCAATGCCTCGGCACGCTCGTGGCGGTAGCCCTGTGAACCTATGGCGCAAAGCCGAGAAACGCCAACCTACCCAGGCCCAGCTTTTGTTCCATGGGTTGGTTCGTGAATGGCTGCTGATCGGTCTGGTACTCCTACCCTTTACCGCCTACTTATCCTTGAGCGCTGGCCTGGCGCTTAACAATCCGCTCTATGACAGCCTGCGCCGCCTCACGCCCTTACCGGTAGACCCACGCATCGTTCTGGTGACCATCGATGCGCCGAGCCTGGAAGCACTCGGCCCGTGGCCTTGGCCGCGTAGCGTACATGCCGACCTGATTGAACGCCTGAACGCCGCCCAACCGGCGGGTATTTTGTTTGATGTGATCTTCAGTGAGAGCGGCAACAGTAATGACGACCAGCGCCTGGCCGATGCCGTATGCAAAGCCGGCAATGTATTGCTGCCCATCGCCGGGGATAGCAGCGTCAGCCCCAAGGCCCAGGTAACGCCGTTGTCGCCACTGCTCAAGTGCGCCAAGGGCGTTGGGCACATCAACGTCGAAGCGGATAAAGACGGTGTGGTGCGTAGCGTGTATCTACGTGAGGGCCCTGCGGGAAGCACACTCCCTCAGTTGGCGTGGCTGGCATTCGCCATGAGCGAGCATGCCGAGACGATGCCGGGCCTGCCGCAAGAGCCTACTGGAGGGCACTGGCACCAGGAACATGAGATTCGTGTGCCGTTCACTTCGGAACCAGACCATTTTCCCAGTGTGTCCTACGTCAGCGTATTACGCGGCGAGGTACCTCCCGAGTCGTTGCGGGGTCGCCTGATTCTGATCGGCGCCTCAGCCTATGGCATGGCCGATCGTTTCGTGACGCCGCTCTCTTCCACCGTGGGCACCACTGCGGGGGTTGAGATCCAGGCTGAAGTACTGAATGGTTTATTGCAGGGTCGCAGCATCGTCGATCTGCCCGGCTGGTTGGCGGCGTTGCTGGCAACGTCCCTGGTGGCCCTGTTGTTGGGCCTTCTGCTGGTGCGCCCCCGCTACGCCCTGTGGATGACCTTGGCAGGCATGGGCGCGGCGTTGCTGGGCTCATGGGCTCTATTGCGCCTGGGCCACTGGTGGAGCCCCGCAGCGTGTCTGATCGGTTTGTTGCTGAGTTACCTGATCTGGAATTGGCGACGCCTGAGCGTAATCCTCGCCTACTTTGGCTGGGAACTGGCACGCCTGGATAACGAACCCAAGGTGCTTCCGGAGCGTCGTCGCGCGCCCGCCAGCAAGGGCGATGTGTTGCAAGGGCGGATTTTTGCCCTTGAACAAGCCGTCAGCCGTACCCGCGATACGCGGCGCTTTATGGCGGACGGCTTGGAGTGCCTGCCGGTAGCGACCCTGATCACCGACCCCCAAGGCAGCATCCTGTTGGCCAACCGCGTGGCCCGTGAAGTATTCGGCAATGACCTGGTCGGTGAAAACCTCGTCGAACAGCTTGCTGATCTAGGTTATCCCCCGCTGCACAATGGTGTACGCCCTGCCCTGTCGGCGCTGGAACTGGTCGAGTTTCGCGATATCCACCAACGCAGTTTGCGCATGGAACTGGCTCCTTTGCTGCCTGCCGAAGGTGATTTTGCCCTCGGCTGGTTGTTGAGCCTCACGGACCTGAGCAAGGAGCGTGAAGCCCAGCAGCACCGCGAGACGATGCTGCGTTTCCTTTCCCACGACCTGCGTGCGCCGCACTCAGCGATCCTTGCCCTGCTGGACGTGCACAACGGAGAGTCCCCGGTGTTTTCCCAAATCGAACAGCAGGTACGGCGGGCCTTGAGCCTGACCGAATCCTTTGTGCAATTGGCCAAGGCTGAAGCGGACGGTTACCAGTTCCAACCCACCCTGTTTGCCATGCTGGTGATGGACGCCTTTGATCAAGTGGCGGTGATTGCGCAGTTGAAGGGCATCCATTTGGTTCACGACCTGGATGAGGCGGACGAGGCCATGGTCTACGCCGACCAATCGCTGCTCACCCGGGCGTTGTTCAATGTGCTGGAGAACGCGATCAAATACTCCCCATCCGGTACCACCGTCAGGTTGAGGCATAGCAGTGCGCAAGGTTGGTTGGAATGCAGGATAAGCGACCAGGGACCGGGGATTGCGCCTGAGGATCTGCCGGAGTTGTTTAACCAATACCGACGTTTCGATTCGGCTCAAGGCAGTGAGGGTCTTGGACTGGGGCTGACCATGGTTAAAGCAGTGTTGGAGCGGCACGGTGGTCGCATCGTGTGTGAAAGTGAGCTGGGCAAGGGCTCGACGTTTATCCTGCTGCTGCCGTTATTGGAGGACTGAAAAAGCGGCTTTTCTGCTGTGCATAAAAAACCGGTCACAAGGACCGGTTTTTTTATGAAGAAAAAACTTATGCACGTTTTTCCGAATTTTATGAGCTTCAGAAATATGTAAGTAAATCAGCTTGTTATGATGCAAAAAAGCCAATTCGCCAACAAAGCGTACACAGGTTATCCACAGATGCTCAAACTGCAGGCGTCTCCACCACCACCGGTTCCGGAGGCAGGGAGCCCATGGCCCGTTGCTGCGCCTCATTCCACGCCGCAGCGCGGTCGTTCAGGGCGGCGATGGCACGTGGTCCTTCGCCTTCTGCGTACATCGGTTCGCCGATCACCACGGTGATAGTGCCTGGGCGTTTGGCCCAGCCAGTCTTGGGCCAGAACTTGCCGGCGTTATGCGCAATTGGCAGCACAGGCAGGTTGGCGTTGACCGCCAAGGCGGTACCACCGCGTGAGAACTTGCCCACCGTGCCGTAGGGCACCCGCGTGCCCTCAGGGAAGATCAGCACCCAGACGCCGTCCTTGAGCAACTCATCGCCCTTCTTGGCGACATGCTTGAGCGCAGCCTTGGGGTTGTCACGGTCGATGGCGATCGGTCGCAACATGGCCATGGCCCAGCCGAAGAACGGCACATACAGCAACTCGCGCTTGAGCACCTGGCTCAACGGCGAGAAGTACGCCGAGAGGAAGAACGTCTCCCAGGTGCTCTGGTGGTTGGAGAGAATCACGCACGGTTGATCAGGGACGTTTTCAGCGCCTTTGATCTCGAAACGAATGTTCAGGAACACCTTGCTCAGCCACAACGCGCAGCGGCACCAGTAGACGTTGATAAAGCGATAGCGCGCCTTGAAGGGCAGGAACGGTGCAATAAAAAAGCTCAGGGTGCACCAGAGAAACGAACTGGCGCCCAGCAGCAGGTAAAAGAAAAAGGTTCTGATGGCCTGCAAGATCGACATGGCGGCATTTACCGTTGCGGGACACGGCCCGCCTGTTAAAAGCGCACTCCCGAACAGTCCTTGGTCAGGAAGTCGAGGGCGGCTAGTTGTTGATAAGTTCTGCGGCAACGGCCGCCAGATCGTCAAAAATCAAGGTGCCTACCGGCAGGTTTTTAGCCTGGGTCTTTTCGCCTTTCCCGGTTTTAACCAAAACTGGCTGAGAGTCGACGGCTTTGGCCGCCTCCAGGTCACCGAGGCTGTCCCCGACGAACCATATCCCAGCCAAGGGCACCTTGTAATGTTCTGAAATAATTTTCAACATGCCAGGCTTGGGCTTGCGGCAATCGCAGCCCTCATCCGGCCCGTGGGGGCAGTAAACCACCAGCCCCACCTCACCGCCCTGTTCGGCCACTAACGCGCGCAAACGCGCGTGCATGGCCTCCAGGGTCGCGATGTCGTAGTAACCGCGGGCGATGCCGGACTGGTTGGTGGCGATGGCCACCGTCCAGCCGGCTTTGCTCAACTGCGCGATGGCCTCGATCGAACCGGGCAGTGGGATCCACTCCTCCACCGACTTGATGTAAGCGTCGGAGTCGTAGTTGATCACCCCGTCCCGATCGAGAATCAGCAGTTTCAACATGGTCAGCCCAGTACGGAGATGTCGGCGATATTGATGAACAAGCCACGCAGGCGCGCGAGCATGGCGTAGCGGTTTTTGCGCACGCCAGCATCGTCGGCATTGATCATCACCGCTTCGAAGAACGCATCCACCGGCTCACGCAAAGACGCCAGGCGCGCCAACGCTTGCGCGTAGTCACGCTCGGCGATCAGCGGCTTCACGGCATTCTCGGCCTTGGCGATGGCCGAGTTCAGCGAGAACTCCTTGGCATCGGCGAACAGGCCCGGGTCGACTTCAGCAGTGCCGAGGTTGTCGGCCTTGCTCAACAGGTTCGACACGCGCTTGTTCACGGCGGCCAGGGCATCGGCTTCCGGCAGCTTGCGGAACGCTTGCACGGCTTGTACACGCTGGTCGAAGTCCAACGCCGAGCCCGGTTGCAGCGCACGTACCGACAGGTAGACGGAAACGTCCACGCCTTCGTCTTCGTAACGCGCACGCAGGCGGTCGAACACGAACTCCAGCACTTGCTCGGCCAGGCCGGCTTGCTTGACCTTGGTGCCGAACTGGCCGACGGCGAATACCACGGCCTGGGTCAGGTCGAGGTCCAGCTTTTTGTCGATCAGGATACGCAGCACGCCCAAGGCCGCACGGCGCAGGGCATACGGGTCTTTGCTGCCGGTAGGCAGCATGCCGATACCGAAGATACCCACGAGGGTGTCCAGCTTGTCGGCAATGGCCACGGCCGCACCGGTCAGGGTGCTCGGCAGTTCTGCACCGGCACCGCGCGGCATGTACTGCTCGTTCAGGGCCAGGGCGACATCATCCGGCTCGCCGTCGTTGAGGGCGTAGTAGTAACCCGCCACGCCTTGCATCTCTGGGAACTCGCCGACCATTTCGGTGGCCAGGTCGCACTTGGACAGCAAGCCGGCACGGGCGGCCCAGGCTGCGTCGCCGCCAATGCGTGGGGCAATGTAGGCCGCCAGCTTGGAAACACGCACGGCTTTGTCATAGACGCTGCCGAGTTTTTCCTGGAACACCACGTTTTGCAGGCGCAGGTTGAAGTCTTCCAGCTTCTGCTTCTTGTCTTGCTTGAAGAAGAACTCGGCGTCGGTCAGGCGCGGGCGCACGACTTTTTCGTTACCGGCGATGATCTGCTGTGGGTCTTTGCTTTCGATGTTGGCCACGGTGATAAAACGCGGCAACAACTTACCGTCCACGTCCAGCAGGCAGAAGTACTTCTGGTTGTCCTGCATGGTGGTGATCAAGGCTTCTTGCGGCACGTCGAGGAAACGCTCTTCGAACGAGCACACCAGCGGCACCGGCCATTCCACCAGGGCGGTCACTTCGTCGAGCAGGCTTGGCGGCACGATGGCAGTGCCTTCCTGCAGACGGGCCAGCTCTTCGGTGCGCTTGCTGATCAGCTCGCGACGCTCATTGGCGTCGGCCAGCACATAAGCGGCGCGCAGATCGTTGAGGTAGTTGGCCGGCGAAGTGATGCGCACGCTTTCTGGATGATGGAAGCGGTGACCACGGGAATCACGACCAGCCTTCTGGGCGAGGATGGTGCAATCGATGACCTGGTCGCCGAGCAGCATCACCAGCCATTGGGTTGGGCGCACGAACTCTTCCTTGCGCGCACCCCAGCGCATGCGCTTGGGGATAGGCAGGTCGTTCAGGGAATCTTCAACGATGGTCGGCAACAGGCTGGCGGTCGGTTTGCCGGTGATGACCTGGCTGAAACGCAGTTTCGGGCCACTTTGGTCGATCTCGCTCAGCTCTACGCCACACTTCTTGGCAAAGCCAAGGGCGGCCTGGGTCGGGTTGCCGTCGGCATCGAAAGCCGCCTGACGCGGTGGGCCGTCCAGGTTGATGCTGCGGTCCGGCTGCTGGGTTTCCAGCGCGGTCAGCAGCACAGCCAGACGGCGCGGCGCGGCGTAGACTTTTTTGGCTTCAAACTTCAGGCCGGCAGTCTGCAGGCCTTTTTCGATACCGGCCAGGAATGCATCGGCCAGGGTATTGAGGGCCTTGGGTGGCAGCTCTTCGGTGCCCAGTTCAACCAGGAAATCTTGAGCACTCATTGTGCAGCCTCCAGCTTAGCCAACACTTCATCACGCAAGTCCGGGGTTGCCATCGGGAAGCCCAGCTTGGCGCGAGCCAGCAGGTAGGCTTGGGCGACGGAACGCGCCAGAGTGCGTACACGCAGGATGTATTGCTGGCGTGCGGTTACCGAGATGGCACGGCGCGCGTCCAGCAGGTTGAAGGTATGGGAGGCCTTCAACACCATTTCATAGCTTGGCAACGGCAGCGGCTGGTCGAGTTCGATCAGCCGCTTGGCTTCGCTTTCATAGAAGTCGAACAGTTCGAACAGCTTGTCGACGTTGGCGTGTTCGAAGTTGTAGGTGGACTGCTCCACTTCGTTCTGGTGGAACACATCGCCGTAGGTCACCTTGCCGAACGGGCCGTCAGCCCATACCAGGTCGTAGACCGAGTCCACGCCTTGCAGGTACATGGCCAGGCGTTCCAGGCCATAGGTGATCTCGCCGGTGACCGGGTAGCACTCGATGCCGCCGGCTTGCTGGAAGTAAGTGAACTGCGTCACTTCCATGCCATTGAGCCAGACTTCCCAGCCCAGGCCCCAGGCGCCCAGGGTTGGCGATTCCCAGTTGTCTTCGACGAAACGGATGTCGTGCACCAGTGGGTCCAGGCCCACATGTTTCAGCGAGCCCAGGTACAGCTCCTGGAAGTTGTCCGGGTTGGGCTTCAATACCACCTGGAACTGGTAGTAGTGCTGCAGACGGTTCGGGTTTTCGCCGTAGCGGCCGTCAGTCGGGCGGCGACTGGGCTGCACATAAGCGGCGTTCCAGGTTTCCGGGCCGATGGCCCGCAGGAATGTAGCGGTGTGGAAAGTGCCGGCGCCTACTTCCATATCGTAGGGCTGAAGTACCACACAACCTTGCTCGGCCCAGTATTGCTGGAGGGCGAGGATCAAGTCTTGGAAGGTACGCACGGCTGGCGTAGGCTGGCTCACGAAATTCACCTGTTACTTGGGCTGCGATTTAAAGAGCGGGAGTATACCCGATTCGGCCCCGCCACCACTCCCTGGAGCCTTATGCCACGCTGCTTTTGGTGTTCTGAAGATCCGCTGTACATGGCTTATCACGATCAAGAGTGGGGAACGCCGCTGCGCGATGCGCAGGGTTTGTTCGAGTTGCTTTTGCTCGAAGGGTTCCAGGCGGGCCTGTCCTGGATCACCGTTTTACGCAAACGCGAGCATTATCGAAAGGTGTTGTTCGGCTTTGACGCGCAGCGTCTGGCGCAGTTGAGCGATGAAGAAATCGAGGTGCTGATGCAGGACCCGGGCATCGTGCGCAATCGCTTGAAGCTCAACGCTACCCGGCGCAACGCCGCGGCCTGGCTGGCGCTGGAGGATCCGGTGGGGTTGCTGTGGTCGTTTGTCGGCGGCAAACCCAAGGTCAATCACTTCAAGGATCGCAGCGACGTCCCGGCGATTACGCCCGAAGCCGAAGCCATGAGCAAAGCCTTGAAAAAGGCCGGCTTCACCTTCGTCGGGCCGACCATCTGCTACGCCTTCATGCAGGCCTCGGGCATGGTCATGGACCACACCCAGGACTGCGACCGTTACGCGGACTTGGTCAACGCCGGTTAGAATGCCGGCTTTGCGCACCACACACGATCAGGAGTGACCTGTGGAAAAGTTTAAAGGCGCCTTGCTGGTAGGCGCTCTTCGGTTGTTTGCCCTGCTGCCCTGGCGCGCCGTACAAGCCGTCGGCACGGGGATCGGCTGGATCATGTGGAAAACCCCCAACCGTTCCCGCGATACGGTGCGGATCAACCTCTCCAAATGCTTCCCGGACATGGACCCGGCAGAGCGCGAGCGCCTGGTGGGCCGCAGCCTGATGGACATCGGCAAGTCCCTCACCGAGAGCGCCTGCGCGTGGATCTGGCCGGCGCAGCGCTCTATCGACCTGGTCCGCGAAGTCGAAGGCCTGGAAGTGCTGCACGAGGCCCTGGCTTCTGGCAAAGGCGTGGTAGGCATCACCAGCCACCTGGGCAACTGGGAAGTGTTGAACCACTTCTATTGCAGCCAGTGCAAACCGATCATTTTCTATCGCCCGCCCAAGCTCAAGGCTGTGGACGAGTTGCTGCGCAAGCAGCGCGTGCAGTTGGGCAACCGCGTGGCGGCGTCCACCAAGGAAGGCATTCTCAGCGTGATCAAGGAAGTGCGCAAAGGCGGTCAGGTGGGCATTCCTGCCGACCCGGAGCCGGCTGAGTCTGCCGGCATCTTCGTACCGTTTTTTGCCACCCAGGCGCTTACCAGCAAGTTCGTGCCGAACATGCTTGCGGGTCACAAGGCGGTGGGTGTGTTCCTGCATGCCCTGCGGCTGCCGGACGGCTCGGGCTACAAGGTGATTCTGGAAGCAGCGCCGGAGGACATGTACAGCACCGATACCGCGACGTCCTGTGCGGCGATGAGCAAGGTAGTAGAGCGTTATGTCGGCGCTTACCCAAGCCAGTACATGTGGAGCATGAAACGCTTCAAGAAACGCCCACCGGGTGAGGCGCGGTGGTATTGATTCACTACTGACTTAAATTCGCTGCAAAACCAATGTGGGAGGGGACAGGCCTAATACCTGTAGGAGCGAGCTTGCTCGCGAAAAACCAATAGGCGCCGCGTTTATTCAGGAAGCACGCGTTATCGCTGAAGTTTTTCGCGAGCAAGCTCGCTCCTACAGGCAGCAGGCAAGCCCCCTCCCACATTTGAGTTCTGTATCAAGCCTGGCGATCGAGTTTCTTCAGGAACACTGCCATTTCTTTTTCGGCCTGTTTGTCGCCATGGGCCAACGCCGCTTCTATGCCTTTTTCCCAAGCGTGTCGTGCCCCAGCGTTATCACCCTGCCCCAATTGCGCCTTACCCAACAACTTCCACGCCGCCGAATACTTCGGATCGAACTCGACGCATCGCTGCAAATGCTCGGCCGCCTTGGCGTTGTCCTTCAGGTCCAGGTAACCCTTGCCCAGGCCAAAGCGCAGTAATGAATTGTCCACGCCCTTGGCGAGCATTTTTTCCAGGGACTCCAGCATCGGTTCACTCCTTGATCAGAAAAAGCTCAACCCCACGTGGAACAGCTTCTCCACATCGCGGATATGTTTTTTATCCACAAGGAACAAAATCACATGGTCTCCGGTGGCGATCACTGTGTCGTCGTGGGCAATGATCACTTCTTCATCGCGAATGATCGCGCCAATGGTGGTGCCCGGCGGTAGGCCGATATCGCGGATGGCCTTGCCGATGACCTTGCTCGACTTCGAATCGCCGTGGGCAATCGCCTCGATGGCTTCCGCTGCACCCCGGCGCAACGAGTGCACACTGACAATGTCGCCACGGCGTACGTGGGCGAGCAAGGTGCCAATGGTCGCCAACTGCGGGCTGATGGCAATGTCGATATCGCCGCCCTGGATCAGGTCCACATAGGCCGGGTTATTGATGATGGTCATCACCTTCTTCGCGCCCAATCGCTTGGCCAGCAAGGACGACATGATATTGGCTTCGTCATCGTTGGTCAGGGCCAGGAAGATGTCGGCGTCGGCGATGTTCTCTTCCATCAGCAGGTCACGGTCCGAGGCGCTGCCTTGCAGTACGACAGTGCTGTCGAGGGTGTCGGACAAATGCCGGCAACGCGTCGGGCTCATCTCGATGATCTTCACCTGGTAGCGGCTTTCGATGGCTTCGGCCAAACGCTCGCCGATCTGCCCACCGCCGGCGATGACGATGCGTTTGTAGCTTTCGTCGAGCCTGCGCATTTCGCTCATGACTGCGCGAATATTCGCCTTGGCGGCGATGAAAAACACTTCATCGTCAGCCTCGATCACCGTATCGCCCTGGGGCAGGATCGGCCGGTCACGGCGGAAAATCGCGGCCACGCGGGTTTCCACGTTCGGCATATGCTCGCGCAGCTGGCGCAGTTGCTGGCCCACCAGCGGCCCGCCGTAATAGGCCTTCACCGCCACCAGTTGTGCTTTGCCTTCGGCGAAGTCAATCACCTGAAGCGCACCTGGAATTTCGATCAGGCGCTTGATGTAGTGGGTCACCACCTGTTCCGGGCTGATCAGTACGTCCACCGGAATGGCGTCGTTATCGAACAGACCGGCGCGGGTCAGGTACGCCGCTTCGCGCACCCGAGCGATCTTGGTCGGGGTGTGGAACAGGGTGTGGGCGACCTGGCAGGCGACCATGTTGGTCTCGTCGCTGTTGGTCACGGCCACCAGCATGTCGGCATCGTCGGCGCCGGCCTGGCGCAGCACCGTCGGAAACGACGCGCGGCCTTGCACCGTACGGATGTCCAGGCGGTCGCCCAGGTCGCGCAAACGCTCGGAATCGGTGTCGACCACGGTGATGTCGTTGGCTTCACCGGCCAAATGTTCGGCCAGCGTGCCACCGACCTGCCCTGCTCCAAGGATGATGATTTTCATCCGGTCACTCCCTTAAAACCATTCAGCCGCGTGCGGCGGCGATCTTGATCAGTTTGGCGTAGTAGAAGCCATCGTGCCCGCCTTCTTGCGCAAGCAGTTGGCGACCGTGGGCCTGCTTGATGCCGGCCGTGGTAGCGAGGTCCAGCTCACGCGCGCCGCTGGTGCGGGCGAGGAAGGCTTGGATGACCTCGGTATTTTCGGTGGGCAAAGTGGAGCAGGTGGCGTAAAGCAGGATGCCGCCGACTTCCAAGGTGGGCCACAGCGCGTCGAGCAGTTCGCCTTGCAGCACCGCCAAGGCGGCAATGTCGTCGGGCTGGCGGGTCAGCTTGATGTCCGGATGACGGCGGATCACGCCGGTGGCCGAGCAAGGGGCGTCCAGCAGGATGCGCTGGAAGGGCTTGCCGTCCCACCAGGCGGCGGTGTCGCGGCCATCCGCGGCGATCAGCTCGGCGCTCAAGCCCAGGCGCGTGAGGTTTTCCCGCACGCGCACCAGGCGCTTGGCTTCAAGGTCCACCGCGACTACACCGGCCAGGCCTTTTTCCACTTCAAGGATGTGGCAGGTCTTACCGCCGGGCGCGCAGCAGGCATCGAGTACACGCTGGCCGGGGGCGAGGTCGAGCAAGTCGGCGGCCAACTGCGCAGCTTCGTCCTGCACACTGATCCAGCCTTCGGCAAAGCCCGGCAGGCTACGCACATCGGCAGCCGCTTCGAGCACGATGCCGTCCGTGCTGTACACACAGGGCGTGGCGTTGATGCCAGCGTCTGCCAGTAACTGCAAATACGCGTCACGGCTGTGGTGGCGGCGGTTGACCCGTAGGATCATCGGCGGGTGCGCATTGTTGGCCGCGCAGATAGCCTCCCATTGCTCGGGCCAGAAGGCTTTCAGGGATTTTTGCAGCCAGCGCGGATGGGCCGTGCGCACCACCGGATCATGTTCCAGCTCGGCCAGCAGGGCTTCGCTTTCGCGCTGGGCGCGGCGCAGCACGGCGTTGAGCAGGGCCTTGGCCCAGGGTTTTTTCAGTTTGTCGGCGCAACCGACGGTTTCACCGATGGCCGCGTGAGCGGGCACGCGGGTGTAGAGCAATTGGTAGAGACCCACCAGCAACAGCGCCTCGACATCCGCGTCCGCCGCTTTGAACGGTTTTTGCAGCAGCTTGGCGGCCAGCGCAGACAACCGTGGCTGCCAGCGGGCAGTGCCAAAGGCCAGGTCCTGGGTGAAACCGCGATCCCGGTCTTCTACCTTATCCAACTGCGTCGGCAGCGAACTGTTCAGCGAAGCCTTGCCGTTGAGGACGGCGGCGAGAGCCTTGGCGGCGGCCAGACGTGGGTTCATTGAGTGACCACCCCAAGCGTGGTGCCCAGGGCGAATTTCTCACGACGGCTATTGAACAAATCGCTGAAGTTCAGCGCCTTGCCGCCGGGCAATTGCAGACGCGTCAGGCACAGCGCCTGTTCACCGCAAGCCACCAACAGGCCGTCTTTGCTGGCGCCGATGATCTCGCCGGGAGCGCCTGTGCCATCGGCCAGGGTCGCGGCCAACACTTTCAAGGCTTCGCCGTTGAGGGTGCTGTGGCAGATCGGCCATGGGTTGAAGGCACGTACCAGGCGCTCCAGCTCCACGGCCGGGCGGCTCCAGTCAATGCGCGCTTCGTCCTTGTTCAGCTTGTGGGCGTAGGTGGCCAGGCTGTCGTCCTGGATTTCGCCTTGCAGGGTGCCGGCAGCGAGGCCGGCGATGGCCTGGATCACAGCGGGCGGGCCCAGCTCAGCGAGGCGGTCGTGCAGGCTGCCGCCGGTGTCTTGGGCGGTGATCGGCGTGGTGACCTTGAGCAGCATCGGCCCAGTATCCAGGCCGGCTTCCATGCGCATCACGGTCACGCCGCTCTCGCTGTCGCCGGCTTCAACGGCGCGTTGAATCGGCGCCGCACCGCGCCAGCGTGGCAGCAGTGAAGCATGGCTGTTGATGCAACCCAGGCGCGGGATATCCAGCACCGCCTGGGGCAGGATCAAACCGTAGGCCACCACCACCAGCAGGTCCGGTTTCAGCGCGGCCAGTTCGGCCTGGGCCTCGGCGTTACGCAGGGTCGGCGGCTGCAACACGGGAATGTTGTGCTCCAGCGCCAACTGCTTGACCGGGCTCGGCATCAGTTTTTGCCCGCGACCGGCCGGGCGATCCGGCTGGGTGTACACCGCGACGATGTCATAAGGGCTGGCAAGCAGCGCCTTGAGGTGTTCGGCGGCAAATTCAGGAGTGCCGGCAAAAACAATGCGCAATGGCTCGGTCATGGGAGTTCTCGGTTAAAAACAGTCACAAAAGAAAAAGGCTTGCCGCAGCAAGCCTTTGGAAGAAGGGCATCAGGCTTGCTGGCGATGCTTTTTTTCCAGCTTCTTCTTGATGCGGTCACGCTTGAGCGTGGACAGGTAATCGACAAACAGCTTGCCGTTGAGGTGGTCGCATTCATGCTGGATGCACACCGCCAGCAGGCCTTCGGCAATCAGCTCGAAAGGCTTGCCGTCACGGTCCAGCGCCTTGATCTTCACGCGCAGCGGGCGTTCCACATTCTCGTAGAACTCCGGCACCGACAGGCAGCCCTCCTGGTATTCGCCCATCTCTTCGGTCAGCGGTTCGAACTCAGGGTTGATGTACACCCGAGGTTCGCTGCGATCTTCCGACAGGTCCATGACCACGACGCGCAGATGCACGTTGACCTGGGTCGCGGCGAGGCCGATGCCTGGGGCTTCATACATTGTTTCAAACATGTCATCGACCAACTGACGAACCTTGTCGTCCACTACGGCCACCGGCTTGGCGATCGTGCGCAGGCGCGAGTCGGGAAATTCGAGGATGTTCAAAATAGCCATAAGCGTAATTGCTGCACATGTGAGGAAGAGACAAATCGGCGGTGGGATGGACCCATACGGCCGGTGTGAAACGCTCGGAAGCCGCGAAGGCCATGGCATTTCACGCGAACGCACATAATAAAGGAGATTCACCCCATGAGGAAATCGCTACTCGTCTTGCTGCTGTGGGCCCCGTTCGCCACGGCATTGATTGCGCAACCCACTGAGCGTCTGGATCAGGCCGCGCAACAGGCCATCCAACATTTTTTACTGCACAACCGTATTTTTGACTCCCCCCACGACCTGGACAAAGCGCCTTACATTATTGCCGCGCAAGGCGGGCGCGTGCTGGGTGCCAATGACGAGCATGTGCATGCCCGCGGTAGCCTTGACCCGGCCCAGCCAAGCTACGGGATCTTTCGGCGGGGCAAGGCCTACACCGACCCCCATACTCAGGAGCTGTTGGGTATCAATGCCGACGATATCGGCACTGCGCGCTTTGTGCTCGCTGACAGCCTCACCACCCTCGCAGTGCAACGGGTGACCCAGGAAGTTCGCCCAGGTGACCGCTTGTTGCGCGCCGAGCCTCCCGCTGCTTTGCCCAACTTGGAACCCTTAAAACCCGCACCCTTCATTACAGGGCACATCATCGACATCCCCAAGGGCGTCACGCAGATTGGCGTGCTCGACGCTGTGACCCTCAACAAGGGTCGCCGCGATGGATTGGTGGAAGGCCAACTGCTCACAGTGATCAAGGCTGGCGCCACCGTGCGAGACGCCCTCACCGGCACGCCCACTCCCCTCCCGGATGAGCGAGCCGGCACCCTGTTGGTGTTTCGCACCTATGAAAAGCTCAGCTATGCCCTGGTGCTCAGTGCTTCACGGTCGCTGGCCGTGCAAGACCGTTTCGAGACGGCTGATCAAGCGCAATAAATAGCCTGCTAAATAAGTTACCAACAGAGTTATCCACAGCTTGTTCCGGTCAAGGATGATCATATGAATCCGATAAACAGTAGCGATATTTCCCCGGCAGAGCTGGAAGCCAGGCTACGCTTGCACAGGCTGCCAGAACTGGGGCCCAAGCGTTTTCACGTATTGATCCAAGCCTTTGGTTGCGCTTCCAAGGCCCTGAGTGCTCCCGCCAGCGCCTGGCGTTCCCTCGGTTTGCCCGCCATCAGTGCCGAGGCCCGACGTAGCCCCAAAGTACGTGACGGTGCCAGTGAGGCGTTAGCCTGGCTGGCGCGCCCGGCCCAGCATTTGCTGATGTGGGACCAACCGGATTACCCGGCATTGCTCGCGCAGATCGACGATGCGCCGCCGCTGTTATTCGTTGCGGGCGACCCCGGTATTCTGGAAAAACCACAGTTGGCCATGGTCGGTAGCCGGCGTGCCTCGCGCCCAGGCATGGATACGGCAGCGGCCTTTTCCCGCAGCCTGGCGAGCGCCGGTTTTGTCATCACCAGTGGGCTGGCGGTGGGCATTGATGGCGCGGCGCACCAGGCGGCATTGGACGTGGGCGGCCATACCATCGGCGTGCTTGGCACTGGCCTGGAAAATTTTTATCCACAGCGCCATCGCAAGCTCGCCGCGGCGATGATTGCCCAAGGCAGCGCCGTGGTTTCCGAGTTTCCGCTGGATGCCGCGCCCCAGGCCGGTAATTTCCCAAGGCGCAACCGGATCATCAGCGGGTTGTCGTTAGGCGTGCTGGTGGTGGAGGCCAGTGTCGCCAGCGGCTCGCTGATCACCGCACGCCTGGCCGCGGAGCAAGGGCGTGAGGTTTACGCGATACCGGGTTCCATCCACCACCCCGCCGCCAAGGGCTGTCATCAACTGATCCGTGATGGCGCGGTGCTGGTGGAAACCATCGAGCACATTCTTGAAAGCCTGCGCGGTTGGCAGCGGTTGTCCCATGCTGCGCCGGTGCCCGTGACCCATCCGCTGGTGGCGCTATTGCACGCGGCACCGCATAGCAGCGAAGCCTTGGCGATTGCCAGCGGCCGGCCGTTGTCCCAAGTACTGGCCACCCTTACGGAGCTGGAGTTAGAGGGCCAGGTGATTTGCGAAAGCGGGCGCTGGCTGGCGCGGTGTCCGCTTTTGTAGTGGCCCGTTTTTGGCGCTAGGTTTTGTAACGAAGATCGGTAAACTGCCCAGAGCTTTAGTCCGGAGAGTAAACAATGGTCAACAGGTGGCGTGTGCTGGAAGCCGCACGGGAAATTCGCGCAGGCGCAGTGATCGCCTATCCGACCGAAGCGGTCTGGGGCCTGGGCTGCGACCCGTGGAACGAAGAAGCAGTGGATCGGCTGTTGGCGATCAAGAACCGCTCGGTCGACAAAGGCCTGATCCTGGTGGCGGACAATATTCGTCAGTTCGACTTTCTGTTTGAGGATTTCCCGGACACGTGGGTCGAACGCATGGCCAGCACCTGGCCAGGGCCGAATACCTGGCTGGTGCCCCATCAAGACTTGCTGCCCGAATGGGTCACGGGTGTGCACGACACCGTCGCGTTGCGGGTCAGTGATCATCCGCTGGTGAGAGATTTGTGCGCCGAGGTCGGCCCGTTGATTTCCACCTCGGCCAACCCCCAGGGCCGCCCGGCAGCCCGCACGCGGATTCGCGTGGAGCAGTATTTTCGCGGGCAAGTGGACTTGGTGTTGGGCGGCGCCTTGGGTGGGCGCAAGAACCCGAGCCTGATTCGGGACCTGGTGACGGGTGATGTGGTGCGCCCCTCCTGAGACCGCAGTGCACTCATCGCAGGCAAGCCAGTTCCCACATTTGATCAGTGTTCGCCGTCAAATGTGGGAGCTGGCTTGCCTGCGATGAGGCCCTTAAGGCAGCAGAATGGTTGAGCCAGTCGTGCGCCGCCCCGACAACTCCGTCTGCGCTTTGGCCGCCTCCGCCAGCGGGTAGCGCTGGTTGATATCAATGCGCACCTTGCCGCTCTTGATCATCGAAAACAGATCGTCCGCCATCGCCTGCAGGTTCGCTGGATTGTTCGCATAGGTCGCCAAAGTCGGCCGGGTGACGTACAGCGAACCCTTCGCCGACAGAATCCCCAGGTTCACCCCGTCCACCGCCCCCGACGCATTGCCGAAACTCACCACCAAACCCCGCGGCGACACGCTGTCCAGTGAGGTCAGCCAGGTATCTTTGCCGACGCCGTCATATACCACCGGGCACTTCTTGCCGTCAGTCAATTCCAGAACGCGTTGTGCGACATCTTCCTTGCTGTAGTCGATGGTTTCCCAGGCGCCCAGCGATTTGGCCAAAGCGGCTTTTTCCGGGGAGCTGACGGTACCGATCAACTTCACCCCCAAAGCCTTGGCCCATTGGCAGGCCAGGGAGCCCACGCCACCGGCGGCGGCGTGGAACAAAATGGTTTCACCGCCTTTGAGCTCATAGGTTTGGCGCAGCAGGTACTGCACGGTCAGGCCTTTGAGCATGGCACCGGCGGCCTGTTCAAAGCTGATCTCATCCGGCAGGTGCACCAGGTTGGCGGCGGGCAACACGTGCGACTCGCTGTAGGCACCCAGCGGGCCGCTGCCGTAGGCCACACGGTCGCCGACTTTGAATTGGCTGACTTCACTGCCAACGGCATCGACTACGCCAGCACCTTCCGCACCCAGACCCGATGGCAGGGCCGGCGGCGCATAGAGGCCACTGCGGAAGTAGGTGTCGATGAAGTTCAGGCCGATCGCCTCGTTGCGCACCCGAACCTGCTGTGGGCCAGGTTCCGCTGGCGTGTAGTCCACATATTCAAGTACGTCGGGGCCGCCATGGGCGCTGAACTGGATACGTTTGGCCATCTGCACTTCTCCTTGGGTTCGAATCTGCGTAGCCCCCTATCGGACTCCTAAGCTTGATCTTCGTCAACTGCCGCGCACCTAAGTGCAGTGGCATCTAAGCGCAGTGGTATCCTGTGCGCCCATTTGCCGCCGACGCCCCATGGGCCTCGCGTAGCTTTGCCCGATTCAAGGTGATGCCATGACTACCCGCACCGAGGCCGTTAAAGCCTACCTGCTTGACCTGCAAGACCGCATTTGCAGCGCCCTGGAAACCTTCGAGACGGACACTCGCTTTATCGAAGACGCCTGGACCCGGCCAGCCGGCGGTGGCGGTCGCACCCGTGTGATGGAAAACGGTTCGGTGATCGAAAAAGGCGGTGTCAACTTTTCCCACGTGTTCGGCAGCGGTTTACCACCGTCTGCCAGTGCCCATCGCCCCGAGCTGGCCGGCCGTGGGTTTGAAGCGCTTGGCGTGTCACTGGTGATCCATCCGCATAACCCGCATGTACCGACTTCCCACGCCAATGTGCGGTTTTTCATCGCTGAAAAAGAAGGCGAAGAACCGGTGTGGTGGTTCGGGGGTGGCTTCGATCTCACCCCGTATTACGGCAATGAAGAAGACTGCATTCACTGGCACCGCGTGGCCGAGCAGGCCTGTGCGCCGTTTGGCCCGGATGTGTACGCACGCTACAAGGCCTGGTGTGACACCTACTTCCACATCAAGCATCGCAACGAGCCCCGTGGCATCGGTGGGCTGTTCTTCGATGACTTGAACGAGTGGGGCTTTGACACCTGCTTCGCCTTCATCCGCGCCATCGGCGATGCCTACATCGACGCCTACCTGCCGATTGTGCAGCGTCGCAAGGCCATGGCGTACACCGAGCAACAGCGCCAGTTCCAGGAGTTCCGCCGGGGCCGCTACGTTGAGTTCAACCTGGTCTATGACCGTGGCACGCTGTTCGGCCTGCAATCGGGCGGGCGTACGGAGTCGATCCTGATGTCGCTGCCACCCCAGGTACGCTGGAGCTACGACTGGAAGGCCGAAGCTGGCAGCGAAGAGGCGCGCCTCACCGACTACTTCCTGCAAGACCGTGACTGGCTCGGCGTTGCCGCGCCCAAGGCGGCGGTGTGATGGACCGTTATGTCGTGTTCGGCAACCCCATCGGCCACAGCAAATCGCCGCTGATTCACCGTCTGTTCGCCGCCCAGACCGGCGAGCAGCTGGACTACAGCACAATGCTCGCGCCGTTGGAGGACTTCACCGCCTGTGCCCGAGAGTTTTTCCAACAGGGCCGGGGCGCCAACGTGACCGTGCCGTTCAAGGAAGAGGCCTATCGCCTGGCCAATACCCTGACCGAACGAGCCCAGCGCGCCGGTGCCGTGAACACCTTGAGCAAACTGGCTGACGGCACCTTGTTGGGCGATAACACCGACGGCGCGGGCCTGGTGCGCGATTTGACGGTCAATGCCGGGCTGACCCTGCAAGGCAAACGCATTCTGTTATTGGGCGCCGGTGGCGCGGTACGCGGTGCGCTGGAGCCGTTGCTGGCGCAGCAACCCTCGTCGTTGATCATCGCCAACCGCACCGTGGAAAAAGCCGAGTTACTGGCTGAGCTGTTCGATGACCTGGGCCCGGTGTCTGCCAGTGGTTTCGACTGGCTGCGTGAGCCGGTGGACGTGATCATCAATGCCACGTCGGCCAGCCTGTCAGGCGATGTACCGCCGATTGCCGGCAGCCTGATCGAGCCGGGCAAGACCTTCTGCTACGACATGATGTACGCCAAGCAACCCACCGCGTTCTGCCGCTGGGCGAGCGAGCAAGGCGCGGCGGTGGCGATGGATGGCCTGGGCATGCTGGTGGAACAAGCGGCGGAAGCCTTCTTGCTGTGGCGTGGTGTGCGGCCGGATTCGGCGCCGGTACTGGCCGAACTGCGCCGGCAATTGGCCTGATTCCACACTCTGATGTGGGCACCGTTAATGTGGGAGCTGGCTTGCCTGCGATAGTATAGGTCAGTTACCCATGTGCTGGCTGACCCACCGCTATCGCAGGCAAGCCAGCTCCCACAGTTTTGATCGGGTTCAGTCTTCAAAGTCGATGGGGCAGTTATCGGGCCCGTCGAGCTTTTTCAGCTCCTCAACCACCTGCGGCCTGGCCCCACGCAACGTCAAGCTACGGCCCAACCCCGCCAACCGCCGTGCCTCCTGGTGCAGCATCTCCACCCCGGAATAGTCGATAAAGTTGATCTGCTGCGCCTCGATCACCACCCGCTCGCCCTGCAAGCGTTGCAAGCGCACTTGCAGGTAATGGCTGGCGCCAAAAAAGATCGAGCCGCCTACGCGCAACACATCTGCCTCACCGTCGCGCCAGTGTTGAACCCGTGGCTGCGAGGTACGCTTGAGGTAGAAAAACAACGACGCCAGCACCCCGGCGTAGATCGCCGTTTGCAACTCCAACAACAAGGTGGCGACGCAGGTCAGGCTCATCACCACGAATTCGGCGCGGCTGACCCGGAACAGCGCGCGAATGCCGCGGTGGTCCACCAGGCCCCAGCAAATCAGCAGGATGCTCGCCGCCATGCTCGGGATCGGAATATGCGCGATCAACGCTGCGCCAAATAACGCGAATAACGCCACCCACAGGGCCGAAAACACCCCCGCCAGCGGCGAACAGGCGCCCGCCTCGTAACTGAGGCCCGAGCGGGTGAATGATCCGGCTGACAGGTAGCCGGAAAAAAATCCGCCCACGATGTTGGATAAACCCTGGGCGCGAACTTCCTGGTTGGCGTCGAGCAGTTGTTGCGAGCGGGCCGACAGCGAGCGGGCAATCGACAGGCTGGTCACCAACCCCAGCATCCCCACCGCCACGGCGCTTGGCAGCAGGCGCAACACTAGGTCCAGGTCCATCGGCAACGGGCTGAACGGCGGCAATTTGCCGATAAACGAACTGACCCGTGCCACATGCCCGAACATCGCCGGCCACAGCCATGCCACTAGGCTGCCCAACACCAAGGCGATCAACAGTGTCGGCCAGCGTGGCACCAGGTACTTGAGCAGCATGCCTGCCAGCAACGTCCCCAGCCCCAGGGCCAGGGATGCCTGATCCCACTCGCCACGATGATCAATCAACGCCAGCAGGCTGTTGATAGCCGTGGCCTGGCTGGGCAAATCCAACCCGAGCAGGTTGGGCAACTGCCCCAGGGCAATCACCACAGCGGCGCCCAGGGTGAAACCCAGCACCACCGAATGGGAGACGAAGTTCACCAACGCGCCGAAGCGCAGCAGGCCGAGTAACCATTGGAACACCCCGGCGAGGAAGGTCAGCAACAGGATGAGGGTGATGTAGTCCTGGGAGCCTGGCACGGCCAATGGGCTGATGCTGGCGTAAAGCACGATGGAGATGGCGGCCGTGGGCCCGCAGATCAGGTGCCAGGACGAGCCCCACAGGCACGCGATCAATACCGGGATGATGGCGGCGTAGAGCCCGTATTCGGGTGGGAGGCCTGCGATCAATGCGTAGGCAATCGACTGCGGCAGCGCAAGCACCGCGCCGCTGAGGCCGACGATGGCATCCCGGCCGACGCTGGCGCGGGTTTGGCGCGGCAGCCAGCGCAGGAAGGGCAAGAGTGTATGGCGGGTGGGCCGGGGCATGAGTCGCTCGAAATACTGTAGGAGCGAGCTTGCTCGCGAAGAAGGGTAACGATAACGCGTGCTGTCTGAAAAAACGCGGCGTTTTCGAGTTCTTCGCTGGCAAGCCAGCTCCTACAAGGAGGATTAGAGTTTGGCTTTTACCGCTGGCAACGCCTCCTGGCCATCCAGGGTTTTCACGCCCTCCAGCCACTGGTCCAGCACCGCCGGGTTGGCCTTGATCCACGCCTTCGCCGCCTGCGCATTGCTGACCTTGTTGTTGGCCACGTCGGCCATGATGCTGTTCTCCATGGCCTGGGTGAAACTCAGGTTGGTCAGCAATTTGCCGACATTGGGGCAGGCTTGTGCGTAGCCCTTGCGGGTCAGGGTATACACGCTGCCGGTGGCGCCAAAGTACTGCTCGCCGCCCTTGAGGTAGTGCATTTTCAGTTGCACGTTCATCGGGTGCGGAGTCCAGCCGAGGAAGGTGACGAAACGCTGTTTCTTCACCGCTCGCGAGACCTCTGCGAGCATCGCCTGTTCGCTGGACTCGATCAGCTTCCACTGCCCCAAGTCGAAATCATTTTTCTTGATGATTTCCTGCAACGAGATATTGGCTGGCGCGCCGGAGCCGATGCCGTAGATCTTCTTGTCGAACTTGTCGGCAAATTTATTCAGGTCGGCAAAGTCATGCACCCCGGCGTCCCACACATAGTCCGGCACGGCGAGGGTGAACTCGGTGCCCTCCAGGTTCTTCGCCAGTTGCACCACATCGCCGTTGGCCACGAACTTGTCGTAGAAGCCTTGCTGCGCCGGCATCCAGTTGCCGAGGAAGACATCCACCTGGCCGTCTTTCAGCCCGCCGAAGGTAATCGGCACTGCCAGCGTGTCGACCTTGGGTCGGTAGCCCATGCCCATCAGCAGGAAACTGGTGATGGCGTTGGTGGCGGCAATATCGCTCCAGCCTGGATCGGCCATCTTTACCGTTTCGCAGCGAGTGTCTGCGTACACCTGGGCGCTGCTGAGCACCACCAAACTCAGTACCACGGTCAACTTTTGCATGGCCTTCCCTCTGTCTACTTATTGGTTTTGGCAGGGTTGTGGAAAACGTGCCTTGCGCTCCAGGTCATCGAGGTCGATATGGTTGCGCATGTACTGCTGACTGGCGTCTACCAGTGGCTGGTGATCCCAGCTCTTGAGTTTGCCTTGGGTCAGCGCTTCAAACACCAGGCGGCGACGGCGTTGGCTGGCGAGCACCTGTTGATGGATCGCCGGGATGTCCCATTTCGCCCGCGCTTCACGCACGAACGCTTCGAACAGCGAGCGATGTTCGGCTGACTGGCTGAGGTTTTCCTGCTCGTTCGGGTCGTTGTGCACATCGAACAATAGGCAAGGATCGTCCTCGCTGTAGATGAATTTGTAGGCGCCCCGGCGAATCATCATCAACGGGCTGACGGTGCCTTCGGCCATGTATTCGCCAAACACTTCGTCATGCCCGCCCTGCCCTTGCAAGTGCGGGACCAGTGAGCGGCCGTCCAGCGGCAAGTGCGGGTCCAACGTGCCGCCGGCCAATTCCACCAGGGTCGGCAACAGATCGGCGGTCGATACGGCCTGGGTGACGCGGCCAGCGGCGAACTGCCCCGGCGCACTGACCAGCAGCGGCACGCGGGCGGCCATTTCAAACCAGTGCATTTTGTACCAGAGGCCGCGCTCGCCAAGCATGTCGCCGTGGTCGCCGGAGAAAATGATCAGGGTGTCGTCGGCCAGGCCGGTGTCCTCCAGGGTCTGCAGCAGCTTGCCGACGTTGCTGTCGATGTAGCTGCAGGCACCGAAGTAGGCGCGGCGGGCGTCGCGGATCTTATCCACCGGCAGCGGTTTGTCCCACAAGTCATAGACCTTGAGCAGCCGCTGGGAATGCGGGTCGAGGTCGGCCTGGGGCGGCGTCGCGGGCATTGGAATCTCGGTGTCGGCGTACAGGTCCCAGAACGGCTTGGGAATGGTGTACGGGTCGTGGGGATGGGTCATCGACACGGTCAGGCAGAACGGCTGGCTGCCCTCCTCGCGGATATGATCGAACAGGTATTGCTGGGCCTTGAACACCACCTCTTCGTCGAAATCCAGCTGGTTGGTGCGCACACACGGGCCGGCTTGCAGCACCGAGGACATGTTGTGATACCAGGTAGGGCGTACGTCTGGCTCATCCCAGTTCACCGCCCAGCCGTAGTCGGCGGGGTAGATGTCGCTGGTCAGGCGTTCCTCATAGCCGTGCAACTGGTCGGGGCCGCAAAAGTGCATCTTGCCCGACAGCGCAGTGCGGTAGCCGAGGCGACGCAGGTAGTGGGCATAGGTCGGTACATCGGCGGGGAAATCGGCGGCGTTGTCGTAGGCGCCGATCTTGCTCGGCAATTGGCCACTCACCAGGGTGAAGCGCGACGGTGCGCACAACGGGCTGTTGCAATAGGCGGCGTCGAACACCACACCTTGCGCCGCCAGGCGGCTGAGGTTGGGCAGCTTGATCGGGGAAGGCCCGTAGAACGGCAGCATCGGCGCGGCCATCTGATCGGCCATGATGAAAAGAATGTTCTTGCGCTTCATGGTTTCTCGGCATTCCATAGGCGGTGTTTATGCCAATGAGCATGCGGTCCATGAATACATGGGTAAAGCCCATGCGCGGCAATGACTAGGATAAGTTGAGCTTATGTATGAAGCGCTGGGTGACCTCTCTCTCGATTTGCTGCGAGCCTTTGAGGCAGCGGCACGCCATCGCAGTTTCACCGCGGCCGCGATGGAACTGGGCACCACCCAACCGGCGGTCAGCCAGCAGATCAAGCGTCTTGAAGAGCAACTGGCGATCCGCCTGTTTGACCGCATTTATCGCGGCATCGAACTGACCGACGCCGGCGCCCTGCTGTTCGAGCATGTGCAAGGCGGCCTGCAAAACATCAACCAGGGCCTCGGCGCCATCACTCAACAAAGCCAGCATGAAGTGCTGCAAGTCGCCACTGACTTCGCCTTTGCCGCCTATTGGCTGATGCCGCGCCTGCATCGCTTCCACCAGGCCAACCCGCAGGTGGATGTCAGCCTAGTCACCAGTGAGCGCAACCACGCCACCCTGCGCAGCGATATTGATGTGGCGGTGCTGTTTGGCGATGGCCGTTTCAAGCAGGGCGAGAGCCTGTGGTTGTTCAATGAGGAAGTGTTCCCGGTGTGCAGCCCGCAGTGGCTCAAGGAACAAGCTGCGCCCCTGACGGTGCAGACCTTGCAAGGCTGCCCGTTGCTGCACCTGCGCCAGGAAAACAACAGCCAGTGGTTCGACTGGAACGGCGTATTCCGCGAACTGGGTATCACCGCTGCGCCGACACCCGGGCAATTGCGCTTCGACAACTACACCTTGCTGATCCAGGCCGCGATTGCCGGCCAGGGTGTCGCCATCGGCTGGCGCCACCTGGTGGATAACCTGCTGGAGCAGAATTGGCTGTGCCGACCGATCAGCCCCACGGTGACGTCGCGATTTGGCTATTACGTGGTGCAGCCCCAGCGCAAACGCCGTGGGCAGTTGGTGGACCGCTTTGTCGAGTGGCTGGTGGCGGAACAGGCCAGCAGTGCGCAGTCGTTGACCGGGCTGGCCCTGCCGTCGATTGCGGTCTAGGATCGGCGCACAGTGGAACCGGAGTCCGTCATGCAACGTATCAAGGGCTACCACGCCCATATCTACTTCGACGCCAGTACGATCGAGCAGGCGCGCAGGCTCTGTGAAGACGCCGCCAGGCTGTTCCCGTTGCGTATGGGCCGCGTGCACGAGCGGCCCGTAGGCCCGCACCCGGATTGGAGTTGCCAGCTGGCGTTCGAGCCGGAATATATCGGCGTGGTGTTGCCATGGCTGGCGCTGCACCGTGATGGTCTGGTGGTGTTCCTGCACCCGGAAACCGGTGATGACCTCAAGGACCACACCGATTACGCCATCTGGATGGGCGCGATGCGCGAATTGGACCTGTCGATTTTTTAACCATCCCTACCCGATAAACCCGCATCTTTCCCTAAGTAAAAACCGGAAGGGTTGTGGGATTTATCTTCTCGAATCTCATTATATGGGATTGATATTTATATATTGAGATATCCAGCTCCCTAGGTTTATATTCGCCCATCTGCTTTTTTCAGCACCCACTCATTTCAGGTGAAGCGATGCAGGCGCAATTGATCGCGCTCGATTGGGGGACCAGCTCCCTTCGTGCTTACAAACTCGGCCCCGCGGGCGTTGTGCTGGAACAGCGCTCGCTGGCTACCGGCATCATGCATTTGCCCACAGAGCCTCGGGAAATTGCCGGTGTGCTGTGCACCGACGGCTTTGAACTGGCGTTCGATAGTGCCTGCGGCGATTGGCTCGACGCCCAGCCCGGGCTGCCGGTGATCGCGTGCGGCATGGTCGGCAGCGCACAGGGTTGGAGCGAGGCGGCCTATCGCAGCACGCCCGTGGATGTCGCCAGCCTTGGCCAGGCGTTGCATGGCATACGCAGCCTGCGCGGGGTGCAGGTGCACATCGTGCCGGGGGTGATCGAGCAAGTGGGGCTGCCCAATGTGATGCGCGGCGAAGAAACCCAAGTGCTCGGCGTGCTGCAAGGGCTTGGGCCCCAGGTGTTGATCGGCCTGCCCGGCAGCCATTCCAAATGGGTCGAGGTGGTGGAAGGCCGCATTACCCATTTCGATACCTTCATGACCGGCGAAGTGTTTGCGGTATTGAGCAAGCACAGCATTCTGGGGCGCACCCAACAGGCCAGCGAACAGTTCCAGGCCGATGCGTTTGATCGAGGCGTGCACGTGGCGCTGTCCAACGATGGCCAGCGTGGCGTGCTCTCGACCCTGTTCAGTGCCCGTACCCTTGGGCTCACTGCGCAGCTGGCGCCCGACCAGCAACCCGATTACCTGTCCGGCCTGCTCATAGGCCATGAACTCGCCGGCCTGCCAGATTCCGCCAAACACCAGCCGATCATCCTGTTCGGCGCTGCTCCACTCTGCGCCCGCTATCAACGTGCCCTCGCCCTTTGCGGATTTGCCCACGTCAGCCTGGCGCAAGAAGCCACCGAGCGTGGCCTGTGGCAACTGGCGCAAGCCGCCGGGCTCATTCGACCTGTACTGGAGGCCTGACATGCTCAAGCAAGCACTCGCACAAAACGGTTTGATCGCCATCCTGCGCGGCCTACGCCCCGACGAAGCCCAGGCGGTCGGCCAGGTGCTGTACGACGCGGGGTTTCGCGTGATCGAAGTGCCGCTCAACTCGCCAGACCCTTACACCAGTATCCGTACCCTGCGCGACAGCTTGCCCGCCGATTGCCTGATCGGTGCCGGTACGGTGTTGACGCCTGAGCAGGTCGAACAGGTCAAGGCGGCCGGAGGCCAGGTGATCGTCATGCCCCACAGCGATGCCAAGGTGCTGCGCGCGGCCAAAGCGGCGGGCCTGTATTTGTCGCCTGGGGTAGCCACGCCCACCGAAGCCTTTGCCGCACTGGCCGAAGGCGCCGATGTATTGAAACTGTTCCCGGCCGAGCAAATGGGCCCTTCAGTGATCAAGGCGTGGCTGGCGGTATTGCCGGCGGGCACGTTGCTGCTGCCGGTGGGCGGCATCACCCCGGACAACATGCAGGTGTTTACCGACGCCGGCGCCAAGGGCTTCGGATTGGGTTCCGGCCTGTTCAAGCCGGGCATGACAGTGGATCAGGTTGCGAGCCGTGCCCAGGCGTATGTCGCCGCCTGGAAAGCCCTCGGCTGAGAGCATATTCCGCGCCCACAGGCGCTGCATCTATAAGAGAGACAAGAGATGAAAATCACCAAACTGACGACCTTTATCGTTCCGCCGCGCTGGTGCTTCCTCAAGGTCGAAACCGACCAGGGTGTGACCGGTTGGGGTGAGCCTGTGGTCGAGGGCCGCGCTCACACGGTGGCCGCTGCCGTCGAGGAACTGTCCGACTACCTGATCGGCAAAGACCCACGCAACATCGAAGATATCTGGACCGTGCTCTATCGCGGCGGCTTCTACCGAGGCGGCGCGGTGCACATGAGCGCCCTCGCCGGCATCGACCAGGCGTTGTGGGACATCAAGGGCAAGGCCCTGGGTGTGTCGGTCAGCGATCTGCTGGGCGGCCAGGTGCGCGACAAAATCCGCGTGTATTCATGGATCGGCGGTGACCGCCCCGCCGACACTGCCCGTGCCGCCAAAGAGGCTGTGGCCCGTGGCTTCACAGCGGTAAAAATGAACGGCACCGAAGAATTGCAGTTTGTCGACAGCTTCGAAAAAGTCGACCTGGCCCTGGCCAACGTCGCTGCCGTGCGCGATGCGGTCGGCCCTAACGTGGGGATCGGCGTCGACTTCCATGGCCGGGTGCACAAGCCGATGGCCAAGGTGCTGATGAAAGAACTCGACCCGTACAAACTGATGTTCATTGAAGAGCCGGTGCTCAGCGAAAACTACGAGGCGCTGAAAGAACTGGCACCGCTGACCAGTACGCCGATCGCCCTGGGTGAGCGCCTGTTCTCGCGCTGGGATTTCAAGCGCGTGCTCAGCGAAGGCTATGTCGACATCATCCAGCCGGACGCTTCCCACGCCGGCGGGATTACCGAAACCCGCAAGATCGCCAACATGGCCGAAGCCTACGACGTGGCCCTGGCCCTGCACTGCCCGTTGGGCCCGATTGCCTTGGCGGCGTGCCTGCAACTGGATGCGGTTTGCTACAACGCGTTTATCCAGGAGCAGAGCCTGGGCATTCATTACAATGAAAGCAACGATCTGCTCGACTATGTGCGAGACCCGGGCGTGTTCGACTACGACCAGGGCTTTGTGAAGATCCCCAACGGCCCGGGCTTGGGCATTGAGATCAACGAGGAGTATGTGGTTGAGCGCGCGGCCATCGGCCATCGCTGGCGCAACCCGATCTGGCGCCATGCCGATGGCAGTTTTGCCGAGTGGTGATGCCTGACTGACGGAACGCGGTAAAACATGTGGGAGCGGGCTTGCTCGCGAATGCTGTGTGTCATTCAACACATCTGCGGCTGAACCACCGCATTCGCGAGCAAGCCCGCTCCCACATTTTTGATCCGGTTTCTTCAGTCAGCTCATTTTCAGACCTCAACAAACATATAAAAAGAGGCACCCCCCATGCACCCTGAATCCCTCACCGGGCAGGCTTCTTTAGTCACGCCTAGCAGAAAGCGCTTTTTCATCATGGTGCTGCTGTTCATCACCGTGGTCATCAACTACCTTGACCGCAGCAACCTGTCGATTGCCGCGCCGGCGCTGACCAGCGAACTGGGGATCGACCCGGTGCAAGTCGGGCTGATTTTCTCTGCCTTCGGCTGGACCTACGCCGCCATGCAAATCCCGGGTGGCTGGTTGGTAGACCGGGTGCCGCCGCGCATTCTCTACACGGCGGCCCTGCTGCTGTGGTCGATTGCCACCGTGATGCTCGGTTTCGCCGCCAGCTTTATCGCGCTGTTCGTGCTGCGCATGGCCGTTGGCGCGTTGGAGGCACCGGCCTATCCCATCAACAGCCGCGTGGTCACCACCTGGTTTCCCGAGCGCGAGCGCGCCACGGCTATCGGCGTCTACACTTCTGGGCAATTCGTCGGCTTGGCGTTCCTCACCCCGGTACTGGCGTGGCTGCAACATCAGTACGGCTGGCACATGGTGTTTGTGGTGACCGGTGGCGTCGGCATCCTGTGGGCCGCGATCTGGTACGCGGTGTACCGCGAGCCCAAAGATTTCAAAGGCGCCAACGAAGCCGAAATCCAACTGATCCGCGACGGTGGCGGGCTGGTGGACATGCAGGCTAAAACCGTCAAGGCACCCTTCAGTTGGACCGACCTCGGCATCGTGCTGAGTAAACGCAAGCTCTGGGGCATCTACCTGGGCCAGTTTTGCCTGAACTCCACGCTGTGGTTCTTCCTGACCTGGTTTCCGACGTACCTGGTGAAATATCGCGGCATGGACTTTATCCAGTCTGGCTTGCTGGCCTCCTTGCCGTTCCTCGCCGCGTTTGTGGGTGTGCTGTGTTCGGGGGTGTTTTCCGATTGGCTCATTCGCCGTGGGGCGTCGGTGGGCTTTGCGCGCAAGTTGCCGATCATCAGCGGGCTGCTGATTTCCACGGCGATCATCGGGGCCAACTATGTGGACTCCACGGGGTGGGTCATCGCGTTTCTGGCGGTGGCGTTTTTCGGCAATGGCCTGGCGTCGATCACCTGGTCGTTGGTGTCGACCTTGGCGCCTGCCCGTCTGCTGGGGCTGACCGGCGGGGTGTTCAACTTCATTGGCAACCTGGCGGCGATTGCCACGCCTATCGTGATTGGCTTTCTGGCCAGTGGTTCGTCCTTTGCGCCGGCCATTACCTATATCGCGGTCTTGGCGTTGCTCGGCGCACTTTCCTACATATTGCTAGTAGGCAAGGTCGAGCGGATCGAGTTGTAAAAAAGGGCGACCTTCGGGTCGCCCTTTTTCGTTCTACGGCACCGACATCTCGTTACGAAATACATTGCGCGGGTCCCAGCGCTGCTTGGTACGGCGCAAGCGGCTTTCGATCATCAGGTCGGGATAATTGATGGACTCCTAAGAGCCAAGAATGACTTCTGATGCGGCTAACTTAACGACCGAGGGGCAAGGACTGCGGGGCTTGCGAAGGTGGTTAGACGGCAAAGGGCACGAAGTGAGCTAAAAAGGAGAGACGCGATGCTTAGCCCTGTGTAGGAGCGAGCTTGCTCGCGAAAAACGTCAACGATAACGCGTGTTCGCTGAATGAACGCGGCGCCTGTAAGTTTTTCGCGAGCAAGCTCGCTCCTACACATTAGGCGAGATGTCCGCCTCCTTCTGAAGCCTAGCGTATAGGTCGGTGATATTTGGGCAGTCTGATCACCGACCGAACAGGCAGTTACTTGCGTGCGTTGCGCACACCTTCCGACAGCGCCGCGCACAGCGTCAGCACGCCATCAATGGCTTGCTGGTCGTTCTTGGCCGTGGCGATGTGATCGATCAGCGCCGAACCCACTACCACCCCGTCTGCCAGGCGTGCGATGGCCGCTGCCTGCTCTGGTGTGCGGATACCAAAGCCGATGCTGATCGGCAGGTCGGTATGGCGGCGTAAACGGGTCACGGCTTCTTCGACGTGTTCCAGGGTGGCGGCGCCGGCACCGGTTACTCCCGCGACCGACACGTAATACACAAACCCGGAGCTGCCATTGAGCACAGTAGGCAGGCGCACGTCATCGGTGGTTGGCGTGGTCAGGCGGATAAAGTCGATGCCTGCAGCCTGGGCCGGGTCGCACAGCTCGCCGTTGTGCTCAGGCGGCATGTCCACCACGATCAGGCCGTCGACACCGGCTGCCTTGGCATCGGCAATGAACTGCGACACGCCATATTTGTGGATCGGGTTGAAATAACCCATCAACACCAGCGGGGTGTCGTTGTTGTCCTGGCGGAACTCGCGAACCATCTGCAGGGTTTTCAACAGGTTCTGCTTGGCGCCCAGGGCGCGGATATTGGCCAGCTGGATGGCCGGGCCGTCGGCCATCGGGTCGGTGAAGGGCATGCCTAGTTCGATCACGTCGGCGCCGGCGGCCGGCAAGCCCTTGAGGATCGCCAGCGAAGTGTCATAACCGGGGTCGCCAGCGGTGACGAAGGTCACCAGGGCGGCACGGTTCTGTTCTTTAAGTTGCGCAAAGCGGGTTTGCAGGCGGCTCATCAGTGTTTCTCCTGCTTGGACTGTTCCATATGGTGCATCACGGTCTGCATGTCTTTGTCGCCACGGCCCGAGAGGTTGACCACCATCAGGTGATCCTTGGGCAGGTTTGGCGCGCGCTTGAATACTTCAGCCAGGGCGTGGGCGCTTTCCAGGGCAGGAATGATCCCTTCCAGGCGGCAGCATTTGTGGAAGGCTTCCAAGGCTTCGTCGTCCGTCACCGAGGTGTACTGGACGCGGCCGATGTCATGCAACCAAGCGTGTTCCGGGCCGATGCCGGGGTAGTCCAGGCCTGCGGAAATCGAGTGGGCGTCGATGATCTGGCCGTCGTCGTCCTGTAGCAGGAAGGTGCGGTTGCCGTGCAGCACGCCGGGAACGCCGCCGTTGAGGCTGGCGGCGTGCTTGCCGGTTTCAATGCCATGGCCGGCTGCTTCAACGCCGATGATTTCGACGCTGGTGTCATCCAGGAACGGGTGGAACAGGCCCATGGCGTTGGAACCACCGCCGATGCACGCCACCAGGCTGTCCGGCAGGCGGCCTTCCTGGGCTTGCAGTTGGGTACGGGTTTCCTTGCCGATCACGGCCTGGAAGTCACGCACCATGGCCGGGTACGGGTGTGGGCCGGCCACGGTACCGATCAGGTAGAAGGTGCTGTCGACGTTGGTGACCCAGTCACGCAGGGCTTCGTTCATGGCGTCTTTGAGGGTGCCGGTGCCGGCGACCACGGGGATGACTTCGGCGCCCAGCAGCTTCATGCGGAACACGTTGGCCTGCTGGCGCTCGATGTCGGTGGTGCCCATGTAGATCACGCATTGCAGGCCAAAGCGCGCCGCCACGGTGGCGGTGGCCACGCCGTGCATGCCAGCGCCGGTCTCGGCGATGATGCGTTTTTTGCCCATGCGCCGGGCCAGCAGGATCTGGCCGATGCAGTTGTTGATCTTGTGCGCGCCGGTGTGGTTGAGCTCTTCGCGCTTGAGATAGATCTTGGCGCCGCCGCAGAACTCGGTCAGGCGTTCGGCAAAGTACAGCGGGCTTGGGCGCCCGACATAGTCGCGCTGGAAGTAGGCCAATTCTTCGTTAAACGCCGGATCTACCTTGGCCGCTTCGTATTCACGGGCCAGGTCGAGGATCAACGGCATCAGGGTTTCAGCGACGTAGCGGCCACCGAACGCACCAAACAGGCCGTTGGCATCAGGGCCGTTGCGTAGATCGGTCTGGGACTGAGTCATGGGACGCTCCAGGAAAGAATGTATTTAAAGGCAATGACGGTCACTCTACGCGTGACGCCTTGGCCTGAAAACCGATAAGATCGCCGCAACCTGTCAGGAAAACTCACAGATGAGCCGCGACCTCCCTCCCCTCAACGCCCTGCGCGCTTTTGAAGCCACCGCCCGCCTGACCAGCGTCAGCCAGGCTGCGGAGCTATTGCACGTGACCCACGGCGCCGTCAGCCGCCAGTTGAAAGTGCTGGAGGAGCATTTGGGCGTGAGTCTGTTCGTCAAGGACGGGCGCGGCCTTAAACTCACAGATGCGGGTGTAAGGCTTCGCGACGCGAGCGCGGAAGCTTTCGAGCGTTTGCGCGACGTGTGCGCCGAATTGACCCAGCGCGGCGCCGATGCACCTTTCGTACTCGGCTGTTCAGGCAGCTTGCTGGCGCGCTGGTTTATCCCTCGGCTGGGGCGGTTGAATGCCGACTTGCCGGATTTACGCTTGCACCTGTCGGCGGGCGAAGGCGACCTGGACCCGCGCCGCCCTGGGCTGGATGCCTTGCTGGTGTTCGCTGAGCCGCCGTGGCCGGCGGATATGCAAGTGTATGAGCTGGCCAGCGAGCGTATCGGCCCGGTTATGAGCCCACGCTTCGCCGATTTTGAACAGCTGCGCCAGGCTCCGGCGTCGGCACTGGCCGAGCAAGCCTTGCTGCACACCACTTCAAGGCCGCAGGCCTGGCCCAGTTGGGCACGGCAACACGGCATCGAGCCCGGCGCGTTGAAACTCGGCCAGGGGTTTGAGCATTTGTATTATTTGCTGGAAGCGGCGGTTGCCGGGTTGGGGGTGGCAATTGCGCCAGAACCGCTGGTGGCAGAGGACCTGCGAGCGGGTCGCCTGGTGGCGCCGTGGGGCTTCAGCGAAACCCCGGCGCACCTGGCGTTGTGGCTACCCAAGCGCGCCGCGGATGGGCGCGCCGGGCAGTTGGCGCAATGGCTCAAGGCTGAGCTGTTGCGCCAACCGGTTTAACCGGTCAATCAGTCACCGCGTTTGCACAGCAGGTAAGCCGCCAGCAGGCCCAGTGCGCCCACGGGGACGCCAGCGGTCGTCCATGGATGCTCTTGAGCGTAGTCACGGGTGGCAGCGCTGGTTTCACGGATTTTGACTTTGCTCTCTTCGTAGGCGTCGCTGATCAGGTGACGAGAGTGCTTGAGCGCGTTCTCGGCATTGCTTTTCAAGGCCTTCAGCGTTTTGCGCGACTCATCGGACGCGTCGTCCTTGAGGCTCTCCAGAGATTTGAGCAGGCTTGAAATCTCGGCTTCCATGCTTTCCAGCGACGCTTTGCGTAAAGAAGTGTTGGCCATGTGGACATCTCCTGAAGTGATTGAGTGGCGTGTGTAGATACCGACTGCGCCGGTTTCAGAAAGTGCAGTAATTCTGAACTTTCGCCTCCCAACGGTCGCCTGAAGCAGTACGCACATTCGCTGCTAGTCTTGATTGACGACCTAAAGGAGAAACGCCATGAGTGATCATCACACGTACAAGAAAGTCGAACTGGTAGGCTCTTCCACCACCAGCATCGAAGACGCGATCAACAATGCCCTGGCCGAAGCCAACAAAAGCATCAAGCATCTGGAGTGGTTTGAGGTGACCGAAACCCGTGGTCACATCAAGGATGGCAAGGCTGCGCACTTCCAGGTCACGCTCAAAGTGGGATTCCGCATTGCCAGTAGTTGATCGGCAGAGTTGAACTTTGCCCGCTGGCCGATTGCCATAACCTGCGCTACAAACAACGGGTGCCGATGCGATGAGCGTCGGCACGCTCTTTTTGATCAGCGCAAGGAAAGTAACGGATGAAGACGTTTCTGTTGGCGGTAGGGTTGTTGAGCATTGCGGGTACCGCTATGGCGGCGGGCAAGCCTTGTGAGGAGCTGAAAAGCGAAATTGCCGCGCAAATCGACGCCAAGGGTGCTTCGGGGTATTCGCTGGAAGTGGTGGACAAAGGTGCTACGCCAAGTGACCACACAGTAGTTGGCACCTGCGAAGGTGGCACCAAGGAAATTGCCTACAAGCGCGGTTAATCTCGTGTTGTGGACATAAAAAACCGACGCCAGTGCGTCGGTTTTTTTCGCCTGGATTTCAGCCCTTCATCACTTGTGCAAGCAGCTCGTAGGAATGAATCCGATCGGCGTGCTCATACAGGTCACTGGTAAAAATCAGCTCATCGGCGCCGGTCTGCTCGATCAACACCTCCAGCTTGCCGCGAATCTTCGCCGGGCTGCCCACCATGGCCAAACCAAGAAAGCTACCGACCGCGTCTTTTTCATGGGGCAACCACAGGCCGTCCATGGTTTTGACTGGAGGGCGCTGCACCAGGCTCTGGCCGCGCATCAACGCGAGAATACGCTGGTACACCGAGGTGGCCAGGTAATCGGCCTGCTCATCGGTGTCGGCCGCCACCAGCGGAATGCCGAGCATCACGTAGGGTTTATCCAGCACCGCCGAAGGCTTGAAGTGATTGCGATACACGCGAATCGCCTCATGCATCAAGCGAGGTGCGAAATGCGAAGCGAAGGCGTAAGGCAAGCCCCGCTCACCGGCCAATTGCGCACTGAACAGGCTCGACCCCAGCAGCCACACCGGCACATTGGTGCCGGTGCCCGGCACGGCGATAACTCGTTGGTCTGGCGTACGCGGGCCCAGGTAGGCCATCAACTCGGCCACATCTTCGGGGAAGTCATCGGCACTGCCGGAGCGTTCACGGCGTAGGGCGCGGGCGGTCATCTGGTCGGAGCCGGGCGCGCGCCCCAGGCCCAGGTCAATACGGCCAGGGTAAAGGCTTTCCAAGGTGCCGAACTGCTCGGCGATCACCAGTGGCGCGTGGTTAGGCAGCATCACGCCGCCGGAACCCACGCGAATGGTCGAGGTGCCGCCTGCCAGGTAACCGAGCAGTACCGAGGTGGCCGAACTGGCGATGCCGTCCATATTGTGGTGCTCGGCTACCCAGAAACGGTGGTAGCCGAACTTCTCCACATGCTGGGCCAGGTCCAGGGAATTACGCAGCGACTGCGCCGGGCTGCCGTTGGCGCGTACGGGCACCAGGTCGAGGGTCGAGAACTTTACGTCGGACAGCGATTTCATAAGCCTGCTTCTCCAATAGGGCGCACAGGCTTTTGTAAACGAGCCAAAACCTGCCGCTGCATGTGCATGTTCTATGCAATGAGGGCATATACCCGAGATTCAATAGGAGGCTCTGAATTTTCCTACTTGATTGCTAGGTTTTTCCGACAAGATGAACTTTGCCGTGGCGTCTATCCTCAGAACCCTTACCGACGCAAAACCACCGTTCGAGGAGAAAGCTATGAGTATCGTTAAAAAGGCATCCGCGCATTGGGAAGGCGACCTGAAGACTGGCCTGGGCTCCATTTCCACGGAAACCGGCGTGCTGCGCGAAGCGCCATACGGCTTCAAGGCCCGTTTCGAGGGCGGCAAGGGTACCAACCCTGAAGAATTGATCGGCGCAGCTCACGCCGGCTGTTTCTCCATGGCGTTTTCCATGATTCTCGGCGACGCTGGGCTCAAGGCTGACAGCATCGACACCCAGGCCGAAGTGACCCTGGACCAGGTCGAGGGCGGCTTTGCGATTACAGCAGTGCATCTGATCCTGAAGGCCAAAATCCCAGGCGCGAGCCAAGCGCAGTTCGATGAACTGAGCAAAAAGGCCAAGGAAGGGTGCCCGGTGTCCAAGGTGCTGAATGCGACCATCACCTTGGATGCCACGCTGGTCAACTGACACAGCAGTCATCTTATGTGGGAGCGGGCTTGCTCGCGAATGCGGTGGATCAGCCGATATCTTCGGTGACTGATACTGCGTATTCGCGAGCAAGCCCGCTCCCACATTTTTAGTTCTGCGTTAAATCAGAACTCGTGTTCGCAAAATGTGGTCGAATAGCCCATGCAGCCTAGGCGCACACTCGTGCGCAGCGCATTCAGGGAGCTCCACACATGAAACGTTTTGCCTTGGCAATCATCTGCGGTGTATTGGCCACTTCGGCCGTGGCCGCGCCAAAAGATTGTGAAGAGCTCAGGAAAGAAATCGAAGTGAAGATCCAGGCCAAGGCGATTCCGTCCTACACCCTGGAAATCATCACCGCCGAAGAAGCCAAGAACCATGACTCAGCCATGATTGTTGGTTCTTGCGAAAACGGCACCAAGCGCATCATCTACCAAAAAAACAACGACTGACTCAGATGCAGTTCACGCTGCGCTCTTCGGCCAATAACTGGCGGCTTGAGTCGTACAGCCGAATGTTGGGCGTGAACGCCAGTGAGCGCCCTTCCAGCACATAGCGCTGGCCGGCCTGAAAGTGGTCGTACTGCAGCGTCATGAAGCAGGTGCGATACATCATCTGGCTGAGGCCACCCAAACCGCCGCCGGCGGGCACTTCAAAGTCAAAGCGCACCATCAGCTCGTGAGGGCCGGGAGGCATTTGAAAAAAGCGCCCGTCGTCGAGGTTTTTCCCGTCAAGGCGCTGAGCCATCACCAACTTTGAACCCGGTGTCGGCGTGGTGAAATCGACCCAGGCCTGCTGCGGGTCCACAGGGGGGATGGGGGTAGAGGCGCAAGCGCTGAGGAATACAGCGGCGAGGGGAAGCACAAGCTGGCGCATGGCAGGTACTCAACACGAAGAGAGGCTTGAGTATAAACACGCCACGCCGTGGAAAAATCCCCTGCAAGCGCGATAGTCTGGCGAACCAATCACCCAGGAGCAGTCAGTGCATGATCAGGCGTTTTCTTCCAGGGCTGATGGTTGCGCTGCTCAGCGGCTGCTCCAGTGTCAGTTATTACGGCCAGTTGGCGAGCGGCCAGTGGCAGCTGTTGCGGGCCCGGGAGCCGGTTGCCGAGGTGATCGCCGACCCTGCTCGCCCGCCAGTGCTGCGCGAGCATCTGGCTCAATCGCAGAAAGCCCGAGCCTTTGCCAGTGAACAGCTGCATCTGCCTGACAACCAAAGTTATCGGCTGTATGCCGATATCGGCCGACCCTATGTGGTCTGGAATGTCTTTGCCACGCAGGAATTTTCTCTGTCACCACAGAACCATTGCTTTCCCATCGCCGGTTGCGTCGCCTATCGCGGCTACTACAACCAAGGTGCGGCGCGGGGCGAGGCGGCACTGTTGCGGCAACAGGGCATGGATGTGTCGATCGGTGGCGTGGAGGCCTATTCCACGCTGGGCTGGTTCAACGACCCGATCATGAGCTCGATGATGAGCTGGGGCGATGAGCGCCTCGCCACGCTGATCTTCCATGAGCTGGCCCACCAGCGCTTCTACGTGAAGGACGACACCGAGTTCAACGAGTCCTATGCCAGTTTTGTCGAGCAGGAAGGCACGCGACAATGGCGTGCGGCGCGGGGCCTGGCGCTTGTCGGCGATGCGGCGTTGAAGCAGCGTGACCAATTTATCCGGCTGATTCTCGATACCCGTAAACGTCTGGAGGCGTTGTACGCGCAGCCGTTGGCATCGGACGCCATGCGCCGGGCCAAAGCGACGCAATTCGAACAGTTGCGCAGCGAATACCGGCACCTGCGCGATAGCCAATGGGGTGGTGACAAGCGTTATGACGCCTGGATCAACCAGCCGATGAACAATGCCCGACTGTTGCCGTTTGGGTTGTATGACCAATGGGTGCCGGCGTTTGCGGCGTTGTTTGCGCGGGAAGGTGGGGATTGGGTGAGGTTTTATACGGCGGTGGAGACGTTGGGGGGGCTGCCAGTGGAGCAGCGTAAAGCAGCGTTGAGGCAGTTGGAGAAGGTTGGCCGTTAGGGCCTTATCGCAGGCAAGCCAGCTCCCACAGTTGACCGCGTTCTCATGTTGAAAATCGGTCAGCTGTGGGAGCTGGCTTGCCTGCTAAAGCGCTCTTAAGACCGCTGCAAAAACGCCTGATGCATCTGGTCCAACGTCTCGAAATGCCAGGTCGGTGCCTCGGCATTCAGCTCTTCAAAACTCCCAAACCCATACCCCACGGCGACCGAATCCAGCCCATTGCTGCGTGCCCCGATCAGGTCATGCTTGCGATCGCCGATCATCAAGGTGGTGGCCGGGTCCAGTCGTTCCTCACGCATCAAATGCGCGATCAATTCCACCTTGTTGGTGCGCGTACCGTCCAGCTCGCTGCCGTAGATCACCTTGAAGTGCTTGGCAAAGTCGAAATGCCGCGCAATCTCGCGGGCAAATTCCCACGGTTTGGAGGTGGCGACGTACAGTTGGCGCCCTTGGCTGTTCAACTCTTCCAATAACGGCATAACGCCGTCGAACACGCGGTTTTCATACAGGCCGGTAACCTTGAAGCGCTCACGGTAGAAATTCACGGCCTCCCATGCCTTGGCCTCGTCGAAGGCGTAAAACTGCATGAACGCCTGCAACAAGGGCGGGCCGATGAAGTGTTCGAGCTTGGTCAGGTCAGGTTCATCAATGCCTAGTTTGGCCAGGGCGTACTGGATCGAACGGGTAATGCCCTCGCGCGGGTCGGTGAGGGTGCCGTCCAGGTCGAACAGGACGGTGGGGTGATGCAGGGTCATTGATCGAATCCTTCGGCCAGGTGCAGATCTTTGAGCTTCACGTAGTTCGCGGCGCTGTAGGTGAAAAAGGCGCGCTCTTTGTCAGTCAATGCGCGAATCTGTTTAACCGGGCTGCCCACATACAAAAAACCGCTGTCGAGTTTCTTGCCTGGCGGCACCAGGCTGCCGGCACCGATGATCACGTCGTCTTCAACCACGGCGCCATCCATCACGATACTGCCCATGCCGATCAGGACGCGGCTACCCACGGTGCAGCCATGCAGCATGACCTTATGGGCGATGGTCACATCGTCGCCGATCAGCAACGGGAAACCCTCAGGATTGAACGGCCCGGCATGGGTGATGTGCAGCACACAGCCGTCTTGCACGCTGGTGCGCGCACCGATGCGGATGCGGTGCATGTCGCCGCGAATCACTGTCAGCGGCCAAACCGAGCTGTCAGTGCCGATTTCGACATCGCCGATCACCACCGCCGAAATATCGACAAACGCCCCGGCGCCGAGGGTTGGCGTGTGGTTCTGATAGGTGCGAAGGGTCACGATAGCCTCTCTCTGTTGTGCTGATAGCTGCGGTGGGTGTTGATTGTAATTAAGATGGCCCCATCTTTGTTCTACATGTTTCTTCAGCCAAGGTGCCCACCGTGAGCGCGAACAACCCTCTTTTGCAGTCCTACGACCTGCCGCCGTTCTCGGCGATCCGTGCCGAACACGTGCAGCCGGCCATCGAACAGATCCTCGCCGACAACCGCGTGGCAATCGCAGAGATCCTGCAAAGTCAGGGTAAAAATCCGACGTGGGCCGGCCTGGTCCTGGCCATGGACGAACTCAATGATCGCCTGGGTGCGGCCTGGAGCCCGGTCAGCCACCTCAATGCCGTGTGCAACAGCGCCGAACTGCGCGAAGCCTACGAGGCGTGCCTGCCGGCCTTGAGCGCTTACTCTACCGAAATGGGCCAGAACCGTGAGCTGTTCCAGGCCTTCGAAGCCCTGGCCAACAGCCCGGAAGCCGCCGGTTTCGATGTGGCGCAAAAAACCATTCTGGAACACTCCCTGCGTGATTTCCGCCTGTCGGGCATCGACTTGCCGCCGGAGCAGCAAAAGCGCTATGCCGAGGTGCAGAGCAAGCTGTCCGAGCTGGGCAGCAAGTTCTCCAACCAATTGCTGGACGCCACCCAGGCCTGGACCAAGCACGTCACCGATGAAGCCACCCTTGCCGGCCTGACCGACTCGGCCAAGGCACAAATGGCCGCCGCCGCCCAGGCCAAGGGCCTCGACGGCTGGCTGATCACCTTGGAATTCCCCAGCTACTACGCCGTCATGACCTACGCCCAGGACCGTGCCCTGCGTGAAGAGGTGTACGCCGCCTACTGCACCCGTGCGTCGGACCAAGGCCCGAATGCCGGTCAGAACGATAACGGCCCGGTGATGGAACAGATCCTCGACCTGCGTCAGGAACTGGCCCAATTGTTGGGTTATGCGTCGTTCTCCGAGCTGAGCCTGGCCACCAAGATGGCCGAGTCCAGCGACCAGGTGCTGAGCTTCCTGCGTGACCTGGCCAAGCGCAGCAAACCGTTTGCTGCTCAGGACCTGCAACAGCTCAAGGCCTACGCCGCCGAGCAAGGCTGCCCTGATCTGCAAAGCTGGGACAGCGGTTTTTACGGCGAAAAACTGCGTGAGCAGCGCTACAGCGTGTCCCAGGAAGCCCTGCGCGCCTACTTCCCCATCGACAAAGTGCTGGGCGGCTTGTTTGCCATTGTGCAGCGCCTGTACGGCATCGAGATTGCTGAGCTCAAAGGCTTCGACACCTGGCACCCGGATGTTCGTTTGTTCGAAATCAAGGAAAACGGCGAGCACGTCGGGCGTTTCTTCTTCGACCTGTACGCCCGCGCCAACAAGCGTGGCGGTGCCTGGATGGATGGCGCCCGTGACCGCCGCCGTACCGTTGATGGCGTGCTGCAAAGCCCCGTCGCCAACCTGGTGTGCAACTTCACTCCGGCCGACAGCGGCAAGCCTGCCCTGCTGACCCACGATGAAGTCACCACCCTGTTCCACGAATTCGGCCATGGCCTGCATCACCTGCTCACCCGCGTGGAACATGCCGGCGTATCCGGTATCAACGGTGTGGCGTGGGACGCGGTGGAGCTGCCGAGCCAATTCATGGAGAACTGGTGCTGGGAGCCTGAAGGCCTGGCGCTGATCTCCGGCCACTACGAAAGCGGCGAGCCCCTGCCCCAGGACCTGCTGGAGAAAATGCTCGCGGCGAAAAACTTCCAGTCCGGCCTGATGATGGTGCGTCAGCTGGAGTTCTCGCTGTTCGACTTTGAACTGCACGCCACCCATGGCGATGGTCGCAGTGTGGCCCAGGTGCTGGAAGGCGTGCGCGATGAAGTCTCGGTGATGCGCCCACCGGCCTACAACCGCTTCCCCAACAGCTTCGCGCACATCTTCGCCGGCGGCTATGCGGCGGGTTACTACAGCTACAAGTGGGCCGAAGTGCTGTCGGCGGACGCGTTCTCCAAGTTCGAGGAAGACGGCGTGCTCAATGCCCAGACCGGGCGTGCGTTCCGTGAAGCCATCCTGGCGCGTGGCGGTTCCCAGGCGCCGATGGTGCTGTTCGTCGACTTCCGCGGACGAGCGCCGTCGATTGACGCACTCTTGCGCCACAGCGGCCTGAGTGAGGACGCAGCAGCATGAGTGAAGGGCCTGTGATCACCAAAAAGCAATTTATCGCCGGGGCTGTCTGCCCGGCGTGCAGCGAGCCGGACAAGTTGAAGATGTGGACCGAAGACAACGTGCCGCACCGTGAGTGCGTGGCCTGTGGGTATACCGATACGCTGAATGATCAAGGCCTGTCGGTGCCCAAGGAATTGGGCACAAGGGTCAATACCTCCGCGTTGAAAGCGCCGACGGACCCTAAAGTGCAGGCAGTGCAGTTCTTCCCAAACCCGAAGCTGAAAAAAGACTAACCCCGCACCCCCTGTAGGAGCGAGCAAGCTCGCTCCTACAGTTTTTTCTCTTCCTGGCCCGTAGTGGTGATCCAGTCTTTCATTGAGCACAACGCAAACGCGCTGGTGCTGCAATCCCCATTCGCCAAAGCTGTGCGCAATTTGTCGACATCGGCTTTCATCATGTAGCGAACGCCATCCTTGAAGCCATTGCTGCTGCCAAAGCCGCCCAAGGTCATCTCGTTCAGTGCATCCTCCTTGCTCCACCCCTGAACCACCACCCGATACATCGCCGCCATCAGGCCGGTGCGGTCGGCGCCGTGCTTGCAGTGCATCAACACCGGGCCATCGGCCTCTGCTGCCTGAATCGCTCTGATCGCCGCCAGCACGTCGGAATCGTCGACGTGGTTGGTGCGATAGCTCAACTGCACCTGTTTGATATCAGATGATTGGAGCCACTGCGCATCAGATTCCGGCAGGAAGTTGATGACCGTAGCGATCTTGAGTGTTTGCAACAGGGGCAGCGCACGCTCATCCGGCAATGCACTGCGATAGAGCGTGGGTGTCATTTGGTGCAGGTTGTATTGGCTACCCACCGGCTGGGCCCATTCCGGCGAGCGGATCGACGCAGCCTCATCGGCTTGTACGGTGTTGAGCAGGCTCATGAGCGCCAGGCCTAGAACGAGCAGTATGCGTGTGTTGAACATGAACGTTGTGACCGAGCGAGGAAGTGGCTGATGGGCCACAGACTCACTCAAGGCGGGTCAATACGGCGTGAGGTCCGTGTCAAAGAATCGTGATGCTTGCGATCTGATCCGGTGTTTTTGTCGTCGAATTGACGCCTCTGAATTCTTAGCCTGCTATCATTTGTAACTAATGTTTGCCATTGTGCTGTATCTGCTTGGATCCAATTAGCCGCAAGCCTTCACGCTGCTCCCAGAAGCGGCGGATAAACCCGTGACCACATGATGAGGTGTACCCATGTCTGATCAAGATCAAGACAACCCCCGGCGTGACTTTTTACGCAAATCCTTGACCTTGATCCCGGTGGTCACGGTTGCCAGCACCGGCCTTGGCGGTTCGATGCTGATGGCCACGCCGGAACCGGCCCAAGCCGAACCGGCCAAGCCTGCGGTCAGCGATAAAGCCTATGAGCCAAGCTATTTCACGGCCGAGGAATGGGCGTTTATCAACGCTGCCGTCGAGCGCTTGATTCCCGCTGATGCCCAGGGCCCGGGTGCCTTGGAGGCTGGCGCGCCGGAATACATCGACCGCCAGATGAACACCCCTTACGCCAGTGGCGCCCTGTGGTTCATGCAAGGCCCGTTCAACGCCGATGCGGCGCCGGAGATGGGCTGGCAGAGCAAATTGGTGCCCAAGGAGATCTATCGTCTGGGTATTGCTGCCACGGATGCCTGGTCGAAAGCGTTCAACGGTAAAGCTTTTGCTGCACAAGACAGCGCTACCCGAGACGATATGCTCAGGCGTCTGGAGGCTGGCGGCAGCGAAGTGGCGGCGCATTTCGATGCCGTGCCGCCCAAGATGTTCTTCAACCTTTTGCTGCAGAACACCAAGGAAGGCTTCTTCTGCGACCCTATCCACGGTGGCAATAAAGGCATGGTCGGCTGGACCATGATCGGCTTCCCCGGCGCCCGCGCCGACTTCATGGATTGGGTGGAACGCAACGAGCAATACCCCTTCCCGGCTGTTTCCATTCGCGGCGAGAGGGCATAAACGTGGCGACCATCATGAAGAAAGTGGATGCAGTGATTGTGGGCTTCGGCTGGACGGGCGCGATCATGGCCAAGGAGCTGACGGAAGCGGGCCTCAACGTGGTAGCGCTGGAGCGCGGCCCGATGCAGGACACTTACCCAGACGGCAACTATCCCCAGGTCATCGACGAATTGACCTACAGCGTGCGTAAGAAGCTGTTCCAGGACATCTCCAAAGAAACGGTGACCATTCGCCACAGCGTAAATGACGTCGCCCTGCCCAATCGTCAGTTGGGCGCTTTCTTGCCGGGTAATGGCGTCGGTGGTGCGGGGCTGCACTGGTCAGGCGTGCATTTTCGCGTCGACCCGATTGAGCTGCGCATGCGCAGCCATTACGAAGAGCGCTACGGCAAAAACTTTATTCCCAAGGACATGACCATCCAGGACTTCGGCGTCAGCTATGAAGAGCTGGAGCCGTTTTTCGACTACGCGGAAAAAGTCTTTGGCACCTCCGGCCAGGCCTGGACGGTCAAGGGCCAACTGGTCGGCGAAGGCCGCGGCGGCAACCCCTACGCGCCGGATCGTTCCAACCCGTTCCCGCTTGAAGCGCAGAAAAATACCGTCTCCGCCCAGCTGTTTCAGAAAGCGGCGACCGACGTCGGTTACAAACCTTACAACCTGCCGTCGGCCAACACGTCGGGGCCGTACACCAACCCCTACGGTGCGCAGATGGGTCCGTGCAACTTCTGCGGCTTTTGCAGTGGCTACGTGTGCTACATGTACTCCAAGGCCTCGCCGAATGTGAACATCCTGCCGGCCCTGCGCCAGGTGCCGAACTTCGAGCTGCGGCCCAATTCCCACGTGCTCAAGGTCAACCTCGACAGCACCAAGAAGAAAGCCACCGGCGTGACCTACATCGACGCTCAGGGCCGCGAATGTGAACAGCCGGCGGACCTGGTGATTCTTGGCGCCTTCCAGTTCCATAACGTGCGTTTAATGCTGCTGTCCGGCATCGGCAAACCCTATGACCCGATTACCAATGAAGGCGTGGTCGGCAGGAACTTCGCCTACCAGAACATGGGCACCATCAAGGCGTTCTTCGACAAGGACACCCACACCAACAACTTTATCGGCGCGGGCGGCAATGGCGTGGCCATCGACGACTTCAACGCCGACAACTTCGATCACGGCCCTCACGGCTTCGTGGGTGGCTCGCCGATGTGGGTCAACCAGGCCGGCAGCCGGCCGATTGCCGGTACGTCCAACCCGCCGGGCACGCCGGCCTGGGGCAGCGCCTGGAAGCGCGCCACCGCCGATTACTACACCCATCAGGTCTCCATGGACTCCCACGGCGCCCATCAGTCCTACCGCAGCAACTACCTGGATCTGGACCCGGTTTACCGCGATGCCTACGGCCTGCCACTGCTGCGCATGACCTTCGACTGGCAAGAAAACGACATCAAGATGAACCGCTTCATGATGGAAAAAATGGGCAAAGTGGCCCAGGCCATGAACCCCAAGGCCATCGCCGTGCTGGGCAAAAAGGTCGGTGAGCATTTCAATACCGCCTCCTACCAGACCACCCACCTCAACGGTGGCGCGATCATGGGTACCGACCCGAAAACCAGTGCGTTGAACCGCTACTTGCAGAGCTGGGATGTGCACAACGTATTTGTCCCCGGTGCTTCCGCTTTCCCACAAGGGCTGGGCTACAACCCTACCGGCCTGGTGGCAGCGTTGACCTATTGGTCGGCGCGAGCGATTCGCGAGCAGTACCTCAAAAACCCCGGCCCACTGGTTCAGGCATAAGGAGCGATGACCATGAAAGCACTCGTTATCGCCTCCCTGGCGCTGTTCAGCAGCTGCTCGATCAGCGCCGCCGAAACCGACTTGATCAAGCAGGGCGAGTACCTGGCGCGTGCCGGTGACTGTGTCGCCTGCCATACCGCCAAGGGTGGCAAGCCCTTCGCTGGTGGCCTGCCGATGGAAACACCGATTGGCGTGATCTATTCCACCAACATCACCCCGGACAAGACCGGGCTGGGCGACTACAGTTTCGAGGATTTCGACAAGGCCGTGCGCCATGGCGTCGCCAAGAACGGTAGTACGCTTTACCCGGCGATGCCCTACCCGTCTTACGCGCGCGTCAGCGACAGCGATATGCAAGCGTTGTATGCGTACTTCATGAAGGGGGTCGAACCGGTTGCCCAAGAAAACAAGGACAGCGATATTCCCTGGCCCTTGAGCATGCGTTGGCCATTGGCGGCCTGGCGCTGGATGTTCGCCCCGGCGGTCGAGGCGCATCAGCCGCAAGCCGCTGCCGACCCGGTGATTGATCGCGGCGCCTACCTGGTGGAAGGTCTCGGCCATTGCGGCGCCTGCCATACGCCGCGTGCCCTGACCATGCAGGAAAAAGCCTTGAGTGCCACGGACGGCAGCGCCTTCCTGTCTGGCAGTGCGCCGTTGGAAGGCTGGATTGCCAAAAGCCTGCGCGGCGATCACAAGGATGGCCTCGGCAGCTGGAGCGAAGAGCAGTTGGTGCAGTTCCTCAAGACCGGTCGCAGCGACCGCAGTGCGGTGTTCGGCGGCATGAGTGATGTGGTTGTGCACAGCATGCAGTACATGTCCCAAGAGGACCTGACCGCTATCGCCCGCTACCTCAAGAGCCTGCCGGCGGTCGATCCCAAGGACCAGCCGCACCAGTACGACAAGCAGGTAGCGCAAGCGCTGTGGAAGGGCGATGACAGCAAGCCGGGTGCGTCGGTGTATATCGACAACTGCGCGGCCTGCCACCGTACCGATGGCCATGGCTATACGCGGGTATTCCCGGCGCTGGCGGGCAACCCGGTGTTGCAGACGGCAGATGCCACGTCGTTGATCAACATTGTGTTGAACGGCGGCACCTTGCCGGCCACCCATGCGGCGCCGTCAACCTTCACCATGCCGGCGTTCGCCTGGCGTCTGTCGGACCAGGAAGTGGCGGATGTAGTCGGTTTTATCCGTGGTAGCTGGGGCAACCAGGGCGCGCCGGTCAAGGCGAGCGATGTGGCGGATCTGCGCAAAAACGATCTGCACACCACCTCGGGCGATGATCTGGGGCAGGTGACGCAAAAGCACTGATAAGTTCGCTGGCCGCCCAACGGCACTGGTCAGAAACCTCGCGCCTCGATACTGTATATAAAAACAGTATCGAGGCGTTTTCATGTCTACTGCGCTGCCGCCCCGTGGCCGGGGTACGGCCACCAACCTGCACAATCGGTTTGCACCCACCGTCAGCGTGGCCGAGGACGACGGTTGGTACCAGGAAGTGCCGCCGACCCAAGGCACCGAAGTGCGTATCGAAACGGCCAAGACCATCATCACCCGCAATAACTCGCCGGACTTGCCGTTTGATCGGTCCATCAACCCGTATCGCGGTTGTGAGCATGGTTGCATCTACTGCTATGCGCGGCCCAGCCATGCCTATTGGGACATGTCGCCCGGGCTGGACTTTGAAACCAAATTGATTGCCAAGAGCAACGCGGCCGATGTGCTGGAACAGCAGCTGTCCAAGCCGGGCTACGTGTGCGCACCGATCAACCTGGGCTCCAATACCGATCCGTACCAGCCAATCGAGCGTGAATACCGGATTACCCGGCAGACCCTTGAAGTACTGCTGCGCTACCGCCACCCAGTGACGATCATCACCAAGGGCTCGCTCATCCTGCGCGACCTCGACCTGCTGACCGAGTTGGCCCGCCAGCGCCTGGTAGCGGTGATGATCAGCCTCACCAGCCTGGATGATGAACTCAAGCGCATCCTGGAACCGCGCACGGCAGCGCCCAAGGCGCGGCTGCGGGCGATTCGGGTGATGCGCGACGCGGGCATTCCGGTGGGCGTGCTGTGCTCGCCGATGATCCCGATGATCAACGACAGTGAACTGGAGAGCCTGCTTACCGAAGCTCACGCTGCCGGTGCACAAAGCGCGGCGTATATGATGCTGCGCCTGCCGTTGGAGGTGGCGCCGTTGTTCGAGGAGTGGCTGGCGGCCCATTACCCGCAGCGTGCGGCCCATGTGATGAGCCTGGTGCGCCAGGTACGCGGGGGGCAGGTGTATGACAGCCGGTTTGGCGTGCGCATGCGCGGTGAGGGGCCGTTTGCCGATTTGCTGGCGCAGCGTTTCACCAAGGCAATCAAACGCCTTGGGCTGAATCGGCGGGAAGGGTTCAACCTCGATTGCACAGCGTTTTGCCCACCGGGCAGGCAGATGGCTTTGTTGTAGACTGATGGGGAAACGTGCACCTTTGCTGTAGGAATAGTCGCGTTTTGACATCACTGAAACCCGCGTTCTAGAGCGGTTCATTCAGTTTGAGTTAAGTTTCGGCGGTTACCTTGTTCAGCGAGTGACTGATGAGTCGGCGGCTTGGCCGGTGTGTGTTTTACAACTATTTCACCGCCATGGCGTCGAACTGACCTGAACCCTCCCCTGCATTGATCAAGAGGATGAATCATGAGTGACAAGGATAAACAGCCGTTGGCTGCGTCGGCTTCAGCCCCTCAGGTGGCGGAATCCGCCGATGCAGCGCTGCAGCATATCGTTGACGGCTTTTTGCATTTCCATCACGACGTCTTCCCCCAGCAGGAAGAACTCTTCAAGAAACTCGCCACTGCCCAGAGCCCACGGGCAATGTTCATCACCTGCGCCGACTCGCGCATCGTGCCCGAGCTGATCACCCAGAGCTCCCCAGGCGACCTGTTCGTGACCCGTAACGTCGGTAACGTGGTGCCGCCTTACGGCCAGATGAACGGTGGTGTTTCCACCGCTATCGAGTACGCGGTGCTCGCCCTTGGCGTACAGCACATCATCGTGTGCGGGCATTCGGACTGCGGCGCCATGCGTGCCGTGCTCAACCCCGACAGCCTGGAAAAGATGCCAACGGTCAAGGCCTGGCTGCGTCACGCCGAGGTCGCCAAGACCATGGTCCATGACAACTGCGACTGCGCCAACGAAGGCGAGAGCATGGCGGTGCTGACCGAAGAAAACGTCATCGCCCAACTGCAACACTTGCGCACCCACCCTTCCGTGGCTTCGCGCATGGCCAATGGTCATTTGTTTATCCATGGTTGGATCTACAACATCGAGACCAGCGAAATACGGGCCTACGATGCGGACAAAGCGGCGTTCCGACCGCTGAACGGCACCGAGCCGATCCCTTCAGCGACGCCTAAAGCGCGCTTCTAAAACACTTCCCTGCCGGGTAATGCGGTGGCTGCCATGGATGCAGCCAGGCTTTACCGCGCCCGGCGAATGCCTCGGGAGAGTCATCATGCGTGCTGCTCAATTGAAAGCTGTATTGCCACGGGAGCTGCTCGCCTCGGTGGTTGTTTTTCTGGTCGCCTTGCCACTGTGCATGGGCATCGCGATTGCGTCCGGCATGCCGCCGGCCAAGGGCCTGATCACTGGCATCATCGGTGGCCTGGTGGTGGGCTGGCTGGCCGGCTCGCCGCTGCAGGTCAGCGGCCCGGCGGCAGGTCTGGCGGTGTTGGTGTTCGAACTGGTACGCCAGCACGGCATGCTGATGCTGGGGCCGATCCTGTTGCTGGCCGGCTTCCTGCAATTGGTGGCCGGGCGTTTGCGCCTGGGCTGCTGGTTTCGCGTCACCGCGCCAGCGGTGGTCTACGGCATGTTGGCCGGCATTGGCGTGTTGATCGTGCTGTCGCAGATCCATGTGATGCTCGACGGCGCGCCCAAGCCGTCAGGGCTGGATAACCTGGCAGGCTTCCCGGCAGCGCTGGCTGAAGCGATTCCTACCTTCGGCGGCGGGCTCGGCTGGCAGGCTGGCGTACTCGGCCTGTCGACGATGATGGTGATGTACCTGTGGGACAAATTCCGCCCGCAACCACTGCGGTTTGTGCCTGGCGCGTTGCTTGGCGTGGGCCTGGCGACCGTCGCCAGCCTGGTGCTGGCGCTGCAGGTCAAGCGCGTGGAAGTTCCGGAAAACCTGGCGGACGCTATCGACTGGCTGCGCCCCAGCGACCTGCTGAACCTGGCTGATCCACAGCTGCTGATCGCGGCGTTCGCCGTGGCGTTTATTGCCAGTGCCGAAACCCTGCTGTCTGCCGCAGCGGTGGACCGCATGCACAGTGGTCAACGTTCCGATTTCGACAAGGAATTGTCGGCCCAAGGGGTGGGTAACATGCTTTGCGGCCTGGTGGGTGCATTGCCAATGACCGGCGTGATCGTACGCAGCTCGGCTAACGTCCAGGCCGGTGCTACCACACGTCTGTCGGCGATGTTCCATGGCCTGTGGCTGCTGGGCTTCGTACTGTTGCTGTCGAGCGTGCTGCAAAGCATTCCGGTCGCGAGCCTGGCGGGTGTGCTGGTGTACACCGGCATCAAACTGGTAGACGTCAAGGCGTTCAAGGCGCTGGGCCGCTATGGGCGGATGCCGATGTTCACCTATGCGGCCACCGCGCTGGCAATCATCTTCACCGATTTGCTGACCGGCGTGCTGGTGGGCTTCGGGCTCACATTGCTCAAGTTGGCCTTCAAGGCTTCGCGCCTGAAAGTCAGCCTGATCGACCTGCCCCAGGAAGGTGAGATGGAGCTGCGTTTGACGGGGGCGGCGACCTTTCTGAAGGTGCCGGCGTTGACTCAGGTGCTGTCGGCTGTGCCTGCGGGGACCACCTTGCATGTGCCGCTGAGTAACTTGAGTTACATCGACCACTCTTGCCTGGAGTTGCTGGAAGAATGGGGTCGAGCCAATGCCGCCAAGGGTTCGACGTTGGTGATCGAGGCGCGTGGGTTGAAGCGTCGGCTGGAAGGTCGGGTGAGAACGACAGTGGGGATCGGCTCAGCCCCTGCCTGAACAGCACAATACCCGGTTCTTTGTAGGAGCGAGCTTGCTCGCGAAAAACCCTAACGATAACGCGAACTTGCTGAATAAACGCGGCATCTGTGAGTTTTCCGCGAGCAAGCTCGCTCCTACAAAAAGCGTGTCCAGCTCCCCTGTTGGAGCCGTGATTTATGCCGGCTGATCCAGCGACAGCTCAACCCCAAGCTGGCGCGACAGGCACGGCCAGCGCTTCCAGGACGCTTCGGTCTGCGGGCTCTTGAGCTGTTCGCGATAGGCCTCGACCGACTCCAGCGCAAAGCTGTCCTCGTTAAGCATCTCATCCACCGCCAGGTGTACGGCTTCATCCAATTGGTTGGCGAAGTCTTCACCGATCAGTCGATGGGCGATCACGTTAGCCACGGTGGTATCCGCTGGGATCAACGGCTGGCCGAAATGCTTGATGTACAGATCGTTCACTTCTTCGACCAGGCGATGCGCCAGGTAGGCCTCATCCAGCAGGCCATCAAGGCCGTCGTGGCCGGCCAGGATCGCGGGCGGCTGCAGGAAGAAATGTTCAGCGATTTTCAGTACTGGTTTGATCTGGCTTTCAATCCCGGCCTCACGGGCCACGTCATTGGCGGCGTCGAGCAAATCAGGAACCAGGTCGATGTAGGCAGTCACAAAGCGCGTCATGACGATGTTGCGATCACCGTCTGCCAGAGAAATGGCCGAGTGCAGGTGCGGCAATTGTTGTTCCAGCTGAATGGCAAGTTGGCCGGTGGTGGCTTCGTGTTGATGGGCACGGGAAATCTGCTCGCGCAATGCGGCGGTGTTCATGAGGGCTCCAGTGAAGCAGGCGTAGGAAAAGGGAAAAGACAAGGTAGTTCGTTTATACGAGCGCCTAAGACGCATTTGTCATAATTATTTCATGGTTATAGGCAGGGGCTATATCGAAATGCCATCGTTCGTCGGATAAACGATTCCGCCGCCCATTTTACGGGCTCCGTCTGTCTGTTTCTATTCATTTGCCCCCACACATTGCGGGGTTGCTACGGCTGTCTATACTCGATTTTGTACGCAATTAGCTGATGACGCCCAACTGCATGACGCAGGCAAGGCTTGGCGGTTGTAAGCAGTATGGAAGCCGCTCCCTTCGCCGCAGGTGCAAACCGGCGGGATAACAAGAAACATAAAGGGGAACCCGCAATGACGCGACATCCACACGTTTGGATGGGCCTCCTGTTGTGGTCGGTATTCGGCCAGGCGCACGCCGCCTGGACTACGAATATGGCGCCAGGGGCTACTGAAGTCAGCCACGCTGTGTTTGACCTGCACATGACCATTTTCTGGATCTGTGTGGTGATCGGCATCGTCGTGTTTGGCGCGATGTTCTGGTCGATGATCCTGCACCGCCGATCCACGGGCCAGGTAGCGGCCAAGTTCCACGAAAGCACCACCGTGGAAATCCTCTGGACGGTGGTGCCCTTGCTGATTCTGGTGGCCATGGCCATTCCGGCCACCAAGACCCTGATCAACATCTACGACAGCAGTGAGTCGGATATCGATATCCAGGTCACCGGGTATCAGTGGAAGTGGCATTACAAATACCTGGGCCAGGATGTGGAGTTCTTCAGCAACCTGGCCACGCCCGCCGAGCAGATCCATAACCAGGCTACCAAGGGTGAACACTACCTGTTGGAAGTCGACCAGCCGCTGGTATTGCCGGTGGGTGCCAAGGTGCGCTTTCTGGTGACCGCCGCCGATGTGATCCACTCATGGTGGGTACCGGCCTTTGCGGTCAAGCGCGACGCCATCCCCGGCTTCGTCAACGAGGCCTGGACTCGCGTCGAGAAGCCCGGCATCTACCGTGGCCAGTGCGCCGAACTGTGTGGCAAGGACCATGGCTTCATGCCCATCGTGGTTGAGGTCAAGTCCAAGGCTGACTACGACACCTGGCTGGGCGAGCGCAAGGAGGAGGCGGCCAAGCTCAAGGAGCTGACCTCCAAGGAGTGGACGCTGGACGAACTGGTGGCCCGTGGTGACAAGGTCTATCACACCACTTGCGTGGCCTGTCACCAGGCCGAGGGCCAAGGTTTGCCACCGATGTTCCCGGCGCTCAAGGGCTCGAAAATCGCCACGGGGCCGGCCAAAGACCATCTGAGCATCGTGTATCACGGCAAGCCCGGCACCGCGATGGCCGCCTTTGGCAAGCAACTCTCTGAAGTGGATATCGCCGCCGTGGTGACCTATGAGCGTAACGCCTGGGGCAATAACAAAGGCGACATGGTCACGCCCAAAGACGTGCTGGCTCTGAAACAGGCCCAAAGCAAATGACGACTTTCATTGCCAATGCCCTGAATCGCCCCGCTCACTCGCTTGCAGGAGAACGGCCATGAGCACTGTGATCGACCATGGTCATGCCGACCACGCCCATGGGCCCGCCAAAGGCTTGATGCGCTGGGTGCTGACCACCAACCACAAAGACATCGGCACCATGTACCTGTGGTTTGCCTTCACCATGTTCCTGCTCGGTGGCTCGTTTGCCATGGTGATCCGCGCCGAGCTGTTTCAGCCAGGCCTGCAGATCGTGCAACCGGCGTTCTTCAACCAGATGACCACCATGCACGGCCTGATCATGGTGTTCGGCGCGGTGATGCCGGCGTTTGTCGGCCTGGCCAACTGGATGATCCCACTGATGATCGGCGCGCCGGACATGGCCCTGCCGCGCATGAACAACTTCAGTTTCTGGCTGCTGCCGGCGGCGTTCCTGCTGCTGGTGTCTACCTTGTTCACGCCCGGCGGCGGGCCGAATTTCGGCTGGACCTTCTACGCTCCGCTCTCCACCACCTATGCGCCGGAAAGCGTGACGTTCTTTATCTTTGCCATCCACCTGATGGGCATCAGTTCGATCATGGGCGCGATCAACGTGGTCGCGACCATCCTCAACCTGCGCGCGCCAGGCATGACCCTGATGAAAATGCCGCTGTTCGTGTGGACCTGGCTGATCACCGCGTTCCTGCTGATCGCGGTGATGCCGGTACTGGCGGGCTGTGTGACCATGATGCTGATGGACATTCACTTTGGCACCAGCTTCTTCAGTGCGGCCGGTGGTGGCGATCCGGTGCTGTTCCAGCATGTGTTCTGGTTCTTCGGCCACCCCGAGGTGTACATCATGATCCTGCCGGCCTTTGGCGCGGTCAGCTCGATCATCCCGACCTTCTCGCGCAAGCCACTGTTCGGTTACACCTCGATGGTCTACGCCACTGCGAGCATCGCGTTCCTGTCGTTCATCGTGTGGGCGCACCACATGTTCGTGGTGGGCATTCCGCTGGTCGGTGAGCTGTTCTTCATGTACGCCACCCTGCTGATCGCCGTGCCCACCGGGGTGAAGGTGTTCAACTGGGTCAGCACCATGTGGCAAGGCTCACTGACGTTCGAGACGCCGATGTTGTTTGCGGTGGCCTTTGTGATCCTGTTTACCATTGGCGGCTTCTCCGGGCTGATGCTGGCGATTGCCCCGGCGGACTTCCAGTACCACGACACCTACTTTGTGGTGGCGCATTTCCATTACGTACTGGTGCCCGGCGCGATCTTCGGGATCTTCGCCTCGGCCTACTACTGGCTGCCGAAATGGACCGGCCACATGTACGACGAAACCTTGGGCAAGCTGCACTTCTGGTTGTCTTTCGTGGGCATGAACATGGCGTTCTTCCCCATGCACTTCGTAGGGCTGGCCGGTATGCCGCGTCGGGTGCCGGACTACAACCTGCAGTTCGCTGACTTCAACATGGTCTCGTCCATCGGTGCCTTCATGTTCGGCGCCACGCAGATCTTCTTCCTGTTCATTGTCATCAAGTGCATCCGTGGCGGCCCGCCTGCGCCGGCCAAGCCGTGGGATGGCGCCGAGGGCCTGGAATGGAGCGTGCCCTCGCCGGCGCCGTATCACACGTTTACAACGCCGCCGGAGGTCAAATGAACAGACGGTTGCGTTGCGAACCGGGTCAGTGTGGGAGCGGGCTTGCTCGCGAAGACGGTGTGTCAGTCAACGTTTTCGTTAGCTATGAAACCGCTTTCGCGAGCAAGCCCGCTCCCACATTGACCGAGTTCGGCTCGGGTGGGCGCCATGGCTGACTCCGTACCGCTCAAGCGCCTGGTCACCCGCCTGCTGATTTTGGTGTTGGCGATGTTCGCCTTCGGCTTCGCCCTGGTGCCGATCTATGACGTGATGTGCAAGGCATTCGGCATCAACGGCAAGACCGCCGGGCAGTACGAAGGTGAGCAAAGGGTCGACCCCTCGCGCCAGGTGCGGGTGCAGTTCCTGTCCACCAACGCCATCGACATGGTCTGGGAATTTCATTCCAAGGCCGACGAGATTGTGGTCAACCCCGGGGCTGTCAACGAGATGCTGTTCGTGGCCTACAACCCCACCGATAAGCCGATGACCGCCCAGGCGATACCCAGTATTTCCCCGGCCGAAGCCGCGATGTACTTCCACAAAACCGAATGCTTTTGCTTCAGCCAGCAAGTGTTGCAGCCCGGTGAGCGCATTGAGATGCCCGTACGTTTCATCGTCGACCGCGCGATGCCCAAGGATGTGAAGCATTTGACCCTGGCGTACACGCTGTTCGATATCACTGCGCGCCAGCCGCCCGTGGCCGTCAGGACCGGGGGCTAGCTACTGTTTGACCCCTCAATCAGGAGAGCGAATACATGTCGACTCATGATACGTACTACGTACCAGCGCAAAGCAAATGGCCAATAATTGCCACGATTGGCCTGCTGGTCACCGTGTATGGCCTGGCCGTGTGGTTCAACGACTTGAAGGCCGCGCGCCCCGAATCCCACGGGCCGTGGATCTTTTTCGTGGGCGGTTTGCTGCTGGCCTACATGCTGTTTGGCTGGTTTGGCGCGGTGATCAAGGAAAGTCGTGCCGGGCTGTACAGCGCGCAGATGGACCGCTCATTCCGCTGGGGCATGACGTGGTTCATTTTTTCGGAGGTGATGTTCTTCATCGCCTTTTTTGGTGCGCTGTTCTACGTGCGCGTCTGGGCTGGGCCTTGGTTGGCGGGCGAAGGGCCCAAGGGCATTGCCCATATGCTGTGGCCGAACTTTGAGTTTGCCTGGCCCCTGCTGAACAACCCCGACCCCAAGCTGTACCCAGCGCCCAAAGGCACCATCAGCCCCTGGGGCCTGCCGTTGGTCAACACCATCCTGCTGGTGAGTTCCAGCGTGACCATCACCATTGCCCACCATGCCCTGCGCAAAGGCCATCGTGGTGCACTGAAACTGTGGCTGGCGATCACCGTGCTGCTGGGCCTGGCGTTTCTTGGGTTCCAGGCTGAGGAATACATCCACGCCTACAAAGAGTTGGGCCTTACCCTGGGTTCAGGCGTGTACGGCGCGACGTTCTTCATGCTCACGGGCTTTCACGGCGCCCACGTGACCATCGGCACCCTTATTTTGTTTGTGATGCTGATGCGCATCCTGCGCGGGCATTTCAATGCCGAGCACCAGTTCGGTTTCGAGGCGGCCAGTTGGTATTGGCACTTTGTGGACGTGGTGTGGATCGGGCTGTTTTTCTTCGTGTATGTGCTGTGACGCTGCTTACCACGGCGCATGAGAGACCAGTTGGCCGCTGAAAAAGCCCCAGGCGATCAAGCCCACGGTGATCACGGCCAGCGTGACACGCACGGTCAAGGCGGTGACGAGGCGGTTGGAGTTGCCCTCGTCCTTGACCAGGAAGAACAAGCCACTGAACAGGCTCACGACGGTCGCGATCAGCATCAGGGCAATGGCGGCTTTGAGCATGGTCTGGCTCCGGGTTTATTGAAGGAGGGGCGATGAGATCGAGTATAGCCAGTGCCCTGCAACGCTTTCGTCCGGGCATCGCGCCGACGCTGGTGGTGCTGATGTTGCTGCCATTGATGGTGGGCCTGGGGTTCTGGCAACTGGCCCGTGGGCACGAAAAGCAACTGCTGGTAGACCGTTATGCCGAGCGCCGCGCGGCTGAGCCGGTCAGCAGTGCGCAGCTCAATGATATGGCTGATCCGGCCTTCCGCCGCGTTCATCTTCGCGGGCAACTGGATGGCGAACACAGCGTATTGCTGGATAACCGCATGCGTGACGGCAAGGCCGGTGTCGAGTTGCTGCAACCCTTCCATGACCAGGCCAGCGGCCTGTGGCTGTTGCTCAACCGTGGCTGGCTGCCCTGGCCGGACCGGCGTATCGCGCCCGCCTTTACTACCCCTGAACAGACCCTGAACCTCGACGCCTGGGTGTACGTCGCCCCTGGCGAGACCTTCCAACTGCATGCCGACCCGGCCAGCACGCAATGGCCGCGCCTGCTCACCGCGCTGCACCCCGCCGCACTGTGGGACGAACTGGGGCGCAGCGGTTTTGCCTATGAGCTGCGTGCCGAAGCGGGCCCCGGTACCTACGAAACCCACTGGCCCATCGTCGCCATGGGCCCGGAAAAACACCTGGCCTACGCCGTGCAATGGTTCGCCATGGCCTTGGCGTTGCTGGCGCTTTACCTCTACCTCGGATGGCATAACAAAAAGGAGAAGCCCCATGGGAGCGGCCATGAATCCACCCAGCACATCTGACACGCTTGATCGGCGTAAGGGTCGCTGGCAGCTGATTTTGATCCTGATGATGGTGATCGGCCCGATGGCGCTGGCCACCTTTATGTACAAATTGCAGTTCTGGGTGCCGGACAGCCGCAGCTACCACGGCGAACTGATCGGCAACGGCCAGACCCGCGCCGACATCGGCGTGCAGGCCGATGAACAGCGCTGGCAACTGTTGGTCACCGCCCCCACCGCGTGCGCTGCCGATTGCCAGCAACTGGTGTACCTGGCGCGTCAGCTGCAGATCAGCCTTGGCCGTGATGCGTCCCGTGCCAGCCATGCCCTGGCCGGCGCGCAACCTTTGAGCCGCGAATACGAGGCCAAGCTCAAGGCCGAATATCCACAGCTGCAGCGCTACCCGCTGGATGTGTCGACCTTTGCCAGGAATGCTGCCGCGCCCGGCGATGCGCAACTGTGGATTGTCGACCCCCACGGCAATCTGGTGCTGCGCTACGACGCCAAGGTCAAGGGCAAGGACTTGCTCAACGACCTGCGCCTGCTGTTGAAACTGTCGAACATCGGATAAGGGCACCGTCATGGCCAAGCCTGGATTTCGCCTCGCGCTGTTTGCCACGTTACTGGCATTGTTTGTCGTGCTGCTCGGCGCCTATACCCGCCTGACCCACGCCGGCCTCGGCTGCCCGGACTGGCCGGGCTGCTATGGCTTTATCAGCGTGCCGCACAGCGAAGCCCAACTGGCCCATGCCGAGTTGCACTTTCCCGACACGCCGGTGGAGGCCGACAAAGGCTGGGCCGAGATGACCCATCGCTACTTCGCTGGCAGCCTGGGCCTGATGATCGCGCTGCTGGCGGCGCGTTCGTGGCGTCATCGGCGTGATCCGGGCCAGCCAGTGAAGCTGCCGCTGTTCATACTGGCGGTGGTGTTGGCCCAGGCGGCGTTTGGCATGTGGACCGTGACCTTGAAGCTCTGGCCGCAAGTGGTCACCGGGCATCTTTTGGGCGGCTTTGCGACCTTGAGCCTGCTGTTTCTGCTGACCCTGCGGCTGTCCGGCGTACTGCCGGCGCTGGTCGTGCCCAAGCGCCTGCAATATTGGGCGACGGCGGGCCTGGTGCTGGTGATCGGGCAGATCGCCCTGGGCGGCTGGGTCAGTTCCAACTACGCGGCGGTGGCCTGTGTCGATTTGCCCACCTGCCATGGCCAATGGTGGCCGGCAGCGGACTTTGCCAATGGCTTTCACCTGACCCAGCACATCGGCCCCAATTACCTGGGCGGGCAGCTCGACAGCGAGGCGCGCACTGCTATCCACCTGACGCATCGCGTCGGCGCCGTGCTGGTCACGCTGGTGCTGCTCGGTTTGGCCTGGCAACTGCGGGCAGTGGGGATGACGCGCCTGGCCGGCCTGCTGTTGATCGCCCTGGCCGCGCAGATCTGCCTGGGGCTGAGCAATGTGGCGTTCGGCCTGCCGCTGCCGGTGGCAGTCGCGCACAACGCTGGCGGGGCAACGTTGTTGTTGACGCTGGTGCTGGTCAATTACCACGCGCGCACCAGCCTGGTTCGGGTGCGTCACCCGCGTCTGTTCGGTTGGCGTTTTATCCCGCGCAAACAGGTGTCGGGCCTGATCACCCTTAAAGGAGAACTGCCATGGCGACCGTGATCGGCGCACGTCGCGACCGGGCGATCTGGCGTGACTATCTGGAGCTGACCAAGCCCAAAGTAGTGGTGCTGATGCTGATCACTTCGCTGGTGGGCATGTTCCTCGCCACCCGCGCCGGGGTGCCCTGGACCGTGCTGGTGTTCGGCAACCTCGGCATTGCCCTGTGTGCCGGCGGCGCGGCGGCGGTCAATCATGTGGTGGATCGACGGATTGATGCCGTGATGGCGCGCACTCACAAGCGGCCGATGGCTGAGGGGCGTGTCTCGCCGATGGCGGCGTTAGCGTTTGCGTTGTTCCTGGCGATTGCAGGATTGGCCCTGCTGCTGGCGTTCACCAACCCGCTGGCGGCCTGGCTGACCTTGGCTTCGCTGCTGGGTTATGCGGTGATCTACACCGGCTTTCTCAAGCGAGCGACGCCGCAGAATATCGTCATCGGCGGTCTGGCCGGTGCGGCACCGCCGCTGCTGGGCTGGGTGGCGGTCACCGGCCATGTGAGTGCCGAACCCTTGCTGCTGGTGCTGATCATCTTCGCCTGGACCCCGCCACACTTCTGGGCCCTGGCCATTCACCGCAAAGAGGAATACGCCAAGGCCGACATCCCGATGCTGCCGGTCACCCATGGCGAGCACTACACCAAGGTGCATATCCTGCTGTACACCTTTGCCCTGCTGGCGGTGAGCCTGATGCCCTACGTTATTCACATGAGCGGGCTGCTCTACCTGGGCTGTGCGCTGGTATTGGGGGCGCGCTTTCTGCAATGGGCCTGGGTGTTGTACCGTGGCAGCCAGCCGCACGCGGCGATCAACACGTTCAAGTACTCTATCTGGTACTTGCTGTTGCTGTTTATCGCCCTGCTCGTAGACCACTACTTATTGTTGAACCTATGACTCGAACTCAAAAAACCGTCTTCATCCTCGTGGCCCTGGTGGCATTGATCATGGGCCTGACCGTCAACAAAGTGCTCTCGGGCAAAGGCCAGGGCGATCCCACCGCGCTGATCGACGCGGGCATCATTCTGTTGCCGCAAAGTCGTCAGTTGCCAGCGGTGACCATGACCAATCAGGAAGGCCAGCCGGTGGTGGTCAACGAGTTGAAGGGCAAGTGGAGCCTGCTGTTTTTTGGTTACACCTTCTGCCCGGATATCTGCCCGACCACCCTCGCCCAGCTTCGCCAGATCAAGAGCGAGCTGCCTAAAGAGGCTGTGGATAAGTTGCAGGTGATTCTGGTCAGCGTCGATCCGCACCGCGATACCCCGGCGCAGCTCAAGCAGTACCTGGGCTACTTCGACCCACAGTTCCAAGGCCTGACTGGCGCGAATGTGGAGGATGTGCAGAAGGTCTCGAATGCGGTGAGCATTCCCTTCATTCCGGCAGATACCAGCAAGCCGAACTACACCGTCGACCACAGCGGTAACCTGGCACTGATCGGCCCGGACGGTACCCAGCGTGGGTTTATTCGTGCGCCGTTGAACAACCAGAAGCTGGTGGCGCAGTTGCCGGGGTTGCTGCAGCGCAAATAGCAGCCATATAAAGCCGATTTTGTAGGAGCGAGCTTGCTCGCGAAGAACTCACAGGCGCCGCGTTTATTCAGGCAGCGCGCATTATCGTTGACGTTTTTCGCGAGCAAGCTCGCTCCTACAGATCGGGTTGGATCAGAACGCCGGCTTGATCGCGCCTTTGTACTTCTCTTCGATGAATTTCTTCACTTCAGGCGTGTGCAGGGCTGCAACCAGCTTCTTCACCGCGTCTGCATCTTTGTTGTCTTCGCGGGTTACCAGGATGTTCACGTAAGGCGAATCGCTGCCTTCGATCACCAGGGCATCCTTGGATGGGTCCAGCTTGGCTTCCAGGGCGTAGTTGGTGTTGATCAGCGCCAGGTCGACCTGGGTCAGCACGCGCGGCAGGGTGGCGGCTTCCAGTTCGCGGAATTTCAGCTTTTTATCGTTGCCGGTGATGTCCTTGATGGTCGACAGGATGTTGGTCGGGTCCTTCAGGGTGATCAGGCCGTTCTTGGCCAGCAGTAACAGCGCACGGCCGCCGTTGGTGGCGTCGTTCGGGATCACCACGTTGGCGCCGTCAGGCAGGTCGGCCAATTTTTTGTACTTGCTGGAGTAAGCGCCCAGAGGCTCCAGGTGCACAGCGCCGACGCTCACCAGGTGAGTGCCTTTGGCCTTGTTGAATTCATCCAGGTACGGCTGGTGCTGGAAGAAGTTGGCGTCCAGGCGTTTCTCAGCCACCTGTACGTTCGGCTGCACGTAGTCGGTGAAGACTTTGACCTTCAGGTCCACGCCTTCTTTGGCCAGGGCAGGTTTCACGAATTCGAGGATTTCGGCGTGAGGCACCGGCGAAGCAGCGACCGTAATGGTCTCGGCGTGGGCGGAAAACGCAGCCACGGCGGCGAAAGCAACCAGTAGTTTTTTCATCCAGCAAGCTCCTTGTTCGGGCGTCTGCCGGCTGTGTGCCGGCAATGGCCGTTATTTACGAGAAAAGTGCACCACCAGCCGGTCGCCGACGGTTTGCAGAATTTGCACCAGAATCAACAGCATCACCACAGTGACCACCATCACATCGGTCTGGAAGCGCTGGTAGCCAAAACGGATGGCCAGGTCGCCCAGGCCGCCAGCACCGACCACACCAGCCATTGCGGTGTAGGAAACCAGTGTAATCGCCGTCACCGTAATCGCTGCGAAGATGCCAGGGCGGGCTTCGGGCAACAGGGCGTTGGTGATGATCTGGCGGGTGGTAGCCCCCATGGCCTGGGTGGCTTCGATGATGCCACGGTCCACTTCGCGCAGAGCGGTTTCCACCAGGCGCGCAAAGAATGGCGTGGCGCCGACGACCAGCGGTGGGATCGCACCGGCGACACCCAGCGACGTGCCGGTGATCAGTACCGTGAACGGAATCATCACGATCAGCAGGATGATGAACGGCAGCGAGCGCAAGATATTCACGATCAGCGACAGCAGCGCGTACAGGCCTTTTTGTTCGAACAGCTGGCGCGGGCTGGTCAGGAACAACAGCACGCCCAGGGGCAGGCCCAGCAGCACGGTGAAGAACAGCGAACCGAACAGCATGGTCATGGTATCGCCGGTGGCGAGCCAGATTTCAGACCAGTCGATATTGGCGAAGAAACTCAGGAAAACGTCCATCAGCGCAGGACCTCCATGTGAACGTCGGCGGCGGTGAAGCGCGCAAACGCGGCGTCCATGTCACCGCCGGTGACGGCGAGGGTCAGTTGCCCGTAAGGGATGTCTTTGATGCGATCGATACGACCGGCAAGGATGCTGTAGTCCACCCCGGTTTCCCGGGCGACGGTACCCAGTAGTGGCGCGTAGGTCGCGTCCCCTTGGAACGTCAGGCGCACGATACGGCCTGGCACATGGGCAAAGTCGTCGCGCTGCTCGCCTTCGTCCACCTGTTCGGCTTCTTGTACGAAGCGTTTGGTGGTCGGGTGCTTGGGGTGCAGGAACACGTCGGCCACCGAACCTTGCTCGACGATCACCCCGGCGTCCATCACGGCGACCTGGTCGCATACGCGGCGGATCACGTCCATTTCATGGGTGATCAACACGATGGTCAGGTTCAACTCACGGTTGATCTCGGCCAGCAGTTGCAGGACCGACGCCGTGGTTTGCGGGTCGAGGGCGCTGGTGGCTTCGTCGCACAGCAGGATTTTTGGCTTGGTCGCCAGGGCGCGGGCGATGCCGACGCGCTGTTTCTGGCCGCCGGACAACTGCGCTGGGTACTTTTTGGCATGGTCCGACAGGCCAACGCGGGCGAGCAGCTCAGCCACACGTTGGTCGATTTCCCTGCGCGACAGTTCGCCGGCGAGCGTCAGCGGCAGCGCGACGTTGTCGGCCACGGTCTTGGACGCCAGCAAGTTGAAGTGCTGGAAGATCATGCCGACCTGCTGGCGAAAGCGCCGCAGGCCGTTGGCGTCCAGCGCAGTGACTTCTTCGCCATCCACCTTGATCTGGCCACCACTGGGCTCTTCCAGGCGGTTGATCAGGCGCAGCAGGGTGCTTTTACCGGCACCCGAGTGGCCAATCAGGCCAAACACCTGGCCGTTCTCGACGCGCAGGCTGGTGGGGTGCAGGGCGGGAATATCCTTACCGGCGACGCGGTAGGTTTTATGGACGTTTTGAAACTCGATCACGTAGCGAACCTTGTGGGGCGCATTGAAAAGGGATCAGCGGTTAGCCGGGCGCGCATTTTAGCCTGTCCGTATAGCGTTTCTTAGCATTTATTTCGTATTCATCCAGTCATTTGGCAATAACGCGATCAAAGGTCATAAAAAAGGAACGGTGCAAAACCGCGCCAGTCACTACTTAAGCAACTCGATTTCCCAGGTGCCGTGCCTGGGGTTTTGCTCAAACGAGCCGGGGACCGCTCTGGCCACTTTGAATAAGGAGTTTTGACTGATGAGTACCAAGAAGCCAGCCACCCCGCCCAAGAGTGAACTTGCGGGTACCGATACCCTGGACCGTGGCAACACCAACGCCAAGTTGCAGGCCCTGGAAGAATTCCGCTCTGATGCGACCGGTCAGGCCTTGCGCACCAACCAAGGCGTGAAGATTTCCGATAACCAGAACAGCTTGAAAGTCGGCGCGCGCGGCCCGTCGCTGCTCGAAGACTTCATCATGCGTGAAAAGATCACGCACTTCGACCATGAGCGCATCCCGGAGCGCATCGTGCATGCCCGTGGTACGGGCGCCCATGGCTATTTCCAGAGTTACGGCGACCATTCGACGCTGACCAAGGCAGGTTTCCTGCGCACGCCTGAGCATAAAACCCCAGTATTCGCGCGTTTTTCCACGGTGCAGGGCCCGCGTGGTTCCGGCGACACCGTGCGTGACGTGCGCGGTTTTGCCGTGAAGTTCTTCACCGACGAAGGCAACTTCGACCTGGTGGGCAACAACATGCCGGTGTTCTTCATCCAGGATGCGATCAAATTTCCTGACTTCGTCCACGCGGTGAAACCCGAGCCTCATAACGAAATTCCTACCGGCGGTTCGGCCCACGATACGTTCTGGGATTTTGTTTCGCTGCAACCGGAATCCGCGCACATGGTGATCTGGGCCATGTCCGACCGCGCCATTCCAAAAAGCCTGCGCGCCATGCAGGGCTTTGGGGTGCACACCTTCCGTTTGATCAACACCGAAGGTAAGTCCAGCTTCGTGAAATTCCACTGGCGTCCGAAAGTCGGCACCTGCTCCCTGGTATGGGATGAGGCGCAAAAGCTGGCCGGTAAAGATACTGACTACCACCGCCGTGACCTGTGGGAAGCGATTGAAAGCGGCGATTACCCCGAGTGGGAGTTGGGCGTGCAGATCGTGGCCGAAGAAGACGAGCATAAGTTCGATTTCGACTTGCTCGACCCGACCAAGATCATTCCCGAAGAGCTGGTACCGATCACGCCGCTGGGCAAAATGGTGCTCAACCGTAACCCGGACAACTTCTTCGCTGAAGTCGAGCAGGTTGCGTTCTGCCCAGGCCACATCGTGCCGGGCATCGACTTCACCAACGACCCGTTGCTGCAAGGCCGTCTGTTCTCCTACACCGATACCCAGATCAGCCGACTGGGCGGGCCGAATTTTCATGAGATTCCAATCAACCGGCCTGTCGTGCCTTTCCATAACGGCCAGCGCGACGCTCAGCATCGTACGGTGATCGATAAGGGCCGTGCGTCCTACGAACCAAACTCCATTGATGGTGGTTGGCCGAAGGAAACCCCTGCCGGTCCTACCGATGGTGGCTTTGAGTCCTACTACGAGCGCGTCGATGCCAACAAAGTGCGTGAGCGCAGCGAATCCTTCGGTGACCATTTCTCCCAGGCGACGCTGTTCTACAACAGCATGAGCCACCACGAGAAAGAGCACATTATCGCGGCCTACAGCTTTGAGCTGGGCAAGGTGGAGCGCGAGTTCATCCGTGCGCGCCAGGTCAACGAGATCCTGGCCAATATCGACCTGGAGCTGGCCAAGCGCGTTGCGCAGAACCTGGGCTTGCCGGCGCCGACCAAGGGCACGGTGCCTGCCCGTGAAACATCGCTGAAAGAATCGCCAGCCTTGAGCCAGGTGAACTTGCTATCGGGCGATATCAAAACGCGCAAAGTGGCGATTCTGGCAGCCAACGGCGTTGATGGTGCGGCCATTGACGCGCTGAAAGCCGCGCTGGAAGCTGAAGGCGCCCATGCCAAGTTGCTGGGGCCTACTTCGGCGCCTGTGACCACCGCGCAGGGCAAGACGCTGCCGGTCGACGCCTCGATGGAAGGCATGCCGTCCATTGCCTTCGACGCAGTGTTTATCCCGGGTGGCAAAGAGTCCGTGAAGGCGCTGAGCGGTGATGGTGTGGCGTTGCATTACGTACTGGAAGCCTACAAACACCTGAAGGCGATTGCGGTAGCCAGTGATGTGAAACCCTTGCTGGATCTGCTGAAACTGGAGGCGGATGCGGGGTTGATCGTGGGCGCGGATGCCAACGCGTTCAAAGCGTTTTTTGCGGCGATTGCCCAACATCGGGTGTGGGAGCGTGAGCCGAAATCCAAGGCGATTCCGGCTTAACTTATCGGTTGTTTGTTAGGTCGTCATCGCAGGCAAGCCAGCTCCCACACCGTTCAAAGGTGGGCGCTGGCTTGCCTGCGATGCTTTTAGTCCGCCTTGCGCGGAATCAGCACAACCTGCGCCGGAATATGTTTCAGGATCTGCCGGTGAATCTTCAGGTCATACCCCGAATCAATCCGCTTGACCCGCTTGGTCAGTAACGTGGCCAGCCACGGGTAATCCTGGGTGCGTGGCACCTGGATGCTGACGTCGCACTGGTAATTCACCACATCGGTGGCGATTGCATCCAGCTGATGGCGCATATCTTCGACATCCGCCAGGTTCAGCGCCACGGTGGTGCTCGGCGCTGCCGGGTCGATGACCTTGGCGGCGGGCTTGGCTTCAGCGGCTTTCAATGCGGCTTCTGCCTGGTCCAATTCGGCTTTGCGCGCATGGCTGATGGCGCTGTTGACGCCACCCGTCAGCGCAGGGGCCTTGGGCATCAAGGCGCGGGCACGGCTCAGGGCCGTGGCGGCCGCGTTGACATCGCCCTTTTGCAACACGATCTGGCTGCGCTGCAAGTAGGCTTCGGCCAATTGACGCTGGTAAGCCTCAAGTGCCGGGTCATTGGGCGATTGGGCCTGCAGTGCGGCCAACTGGTCTTCGGCGGTGGCCAATTCGCTGCTGGCCAGGTTTTGTTCCAGCTGCGCGATGGCCGCAGCCCGCGGATCCGGAGCCTGGAGGGCGGCGGGCGGCGTACTTTGGCAGGCGCCCAGCAGCAGTGAAAATGCGGCAAGGAGCAGATAACGGGAGGTGAACGGCTTCATTCCTGCGACTCTCTATTTGCGCAAAAAGCGAGCAAGTCTACACCCCTCGACGGGGCAGGACAAAACTCAGCAGAAACAGGGCGGCCGCCGTAACCACAATCGACGGCCCGGCCGGTGTGTCCTTGAACCAGGACAGCGCCAGGCCACCACACACTGCAAGCATCCCCAGGAGGCTGGCGCCAATCGCCATCTGCTCCGGAGAGCGAGCGTGACGTTGGGCGGCGGCGGCTGGAATGATCAGCAGCGACGTGATCAACAATACGCCGACAATCTTCATCGCGACAGCAATCACCACGGCGATGAGCAACATCAGCGCCATACGCAGGCCTGCGACGGGCAAGCCCTCTACCTTGGCCAGTTCTTCATGCACGGTGATCGCCAGCAACGGGCGCCACAGGGTCACCAGCAACACCAGCACCGCAGCGCTGCCGCCGAGTATCCAGGCCAGGTCGGTCGGGCTGATCGCCAGCAGGTCGCCAAACAGGTAGGCCATCAGGTCGATGCGCACTTCATGCATGAAGCTCAGCACCACCAGGCCCAGGGACAAGGTACTGGGCGCAAGGATGCCCAGCAGTGTGTCGGAAGCCAGTGGCTGGCGTTGCTGCAGGGTCACCAGCAGCACCGCCAGCAGCAGGCAGCCGACGGTCACGGCGATGGCCGGGCTTACATCCAGCAGAAAGCCCATGGCCACGCCCAGCAAGGCGGCATGGGACAAGGTGTCGCCGAAATAGGCCATGCGCCGCCAGACCACAAACGAGCCCAATGGGCCCGCCACCAGAGCCAAAGCCAAGCCTGCCAGCAGGGCGTAGAGCAGAAAATCAGCCATGCTTGCAGCTATCTCCATGAACGTGGGGGGTATCGACGACGGCGCCATGCAGGTCATGGGCGTGGTCATGGTGGTGATGGTAGATCGCCAGGCTCTGGGCGTTCTTGCCGAACAACTCCACGAACGCCGGGTCGCCACTGACTTGTTCCGGGTGGCCGGAGCAGCACACGTGGCGGTTGAGGCAGACCACCTGGTCGGTGGTGCTCATCACCAGGTGCAAGTCGTGGGAGACCATCAGCACGCCGCAACCATGGCGGTCGCGCAGGCGGGTGATCAGGCTGTACAGCTCGGCCTGGCCGGCGACATCGACACCTTGCACGGGCTCATCAAGTACCAGCAGCTCGGGCTCGCGCAGCAAGGCGCGGGCCAGCAGCACGCGCTGCATTTCGCCGCCGGAGATGCTTTGCACCGGGTTGTCGATGACGTGTTCGGCGCCGACTTCCTTAAGCGCAGCCTGGGCGCGGGCGCGGTCTACGCCGGGAACCAGGCGCAGGAAGCGCAATACGGAGAGCGGCAACGTTGGGTCTACATGCAGCTTTTGCGGCATATAACCCACGCGAAGCTTGGGCTTGCGCCAAACCGTGCCGCTGTGGGGCTTGAGCAGCCCGAGTACGGCGCGCACCAGGGTGGTCTTGCCAGCGCCGTTGGGGCCGATCAAGGTCACGATTTGCCCCGGTTCCACGCTCAGTGCGATGTTCTCCAGCACGTTTTGCCCGGCGAACGTGACCCCGACCTGCTCCAGGCGGATTAACGCATTGCTCATCAAACCCCCTGGCAGCCTGCGCACAGGCCGACCACTTCGACCGTTTGCCCATCGACCTTGAAGCCAACGTCGGCAGCGCTTTTGACAATGGCGTCGCTGATGCTTTTTTGTTCAAGCTCAATGGCGGCGTGGCACTCGCGGCAGATCAGGAACTGACCTTGGTGCGCGTGCTCCGGGTGGTTGCAACCGACAAAGGCGTTGAGCGAGGCGATACGGTGCACCAGGCCGTTTTCCAGCAGGAAATCCAGCGCACGGTAAACGGTAGGCGGCGCGGCGCGGCGGCCGTCCTGCTCGCTGAGGACGCCGAGAATGTCGTACGCGCCCAAAGGCTTGTGGCTCTGCCACACCAGCTCCAGCACCCGGCGACGCAAGGCGGTCAGGCGCAAGCCTTTCTTTGCGCACAGGGTGTCGGCCTCTGACAATGCGGTGTGCACGCAGTGAGAGTGGTCGTGGGGACGGCTGGCAAGCGGTGTTTTAGGCATGAGCGGCGACAGATATTTGATAGAGACGTTATTATGTTACCCGTTCCTACGCCATCGAGTGGTCATCGTGTCCCGACTTTTTCCCGTTTTTGTCGTATTTGTCACCAGTTTGTTCGTTGCGGGTGCCGTTCAGGCCGAGGTCAAGGTGCTGACGAGCATCAAGCCGTTGCAACTGATCGCGGCTGCCGTGCAGGACGGCGTGGCTGTTCCAGAGGTATTGCTGCCGCCGGGGGCGTCGCCGCATAACTTCGCTTTGCGCCCATCCGACGTACGGCGCGTGCAGTCGGTCGACCTGCTGTACTGGATTGGGCCGGACATGGAAACGTTTTTGCCGCGTGTGCTCAAAGGCCGTACGGCGGCAACGGTGGCGGTGCAGGACCTGCCGGGCATGAAACTGCGCATTTTCGGCGAAGATAGCCATTCTCATGCCGATGAAGCCGACGAACATGACCACGATCACCGCCCAGGCAGCGTGGATGCGCACCTGTGGCTGTCGACCGTCAATGCGCGCGTGATCGCCGCACGGATGGCGGCCGACCTCAGCGCCGTCGACCCGGCCAATGCCGAGCGTTATCAGAGCAATGCCAAAGCGTTCGAAGAACGCCTGAACGCGCTGGATGCGCGCCTGAAGCAGCGTTTGGCGGGCGTTGATGGCAAACCTTACTTCGTGTTCCACGAAGCCTTTGATTACTTCGAAGAGGCGTACGGCTTGAAGCATGCGGGCGTGTTCAGCGTAGCCGCCGAAGTACAGCCGGGCGCCCAACACGTAGCGGCGATGCGCGCGCGTTTGCAGGAAGTGGGCAAGACTTGCGTGTTCAGCGAGCCGCCATTGCGACCTCGCTTGGCCGAAACCCTGGTGGCCGGGTTGCCGGTGAAGCTGGCGGAATTAGATGCGTTGGGTGGCTATACCCCGGCGACGGCCCAGGGTTATGAGCAGGTGCTGGAAAAACTCGGCAATGACCTCGCCGGTTGCCTGGAGTCGCTCTAACAGGTAACACAAAACCCCTGTGGGAGCGGGCTTGCTCGCGAATGCGTTGGATCAGTCAATGATGTAATAACTGACAGGTCCCATTCGCGAGCAAACCCGCTCTCATATTTTTTTGACCGAGTGGGGCTTTTTAGAGTGCGAACGGCAGCTGGACCGTGACCTGCTGACGCTGCGCCAAGCGATGCTCGAACTCAGCCGGGTCATGAATCAACACATCCTGCCCGGCAAATGACTCGGCTGCGATCAGCCGGGACAGCCAGAACCGCACGCACGCCACCCGCAGCATGGTCGGCCATAGCTCGGCTTCCTTCGCGGTAAACGCCCGTAGCCCCGCGTAAGCGCCCAGCAGGGCCCGGGCACGGTGACCGTCAATCACGCCCTCGGCATCCGAGCACCAGTCATTCAAGGCGATAGCCACGTCGTAGAGCATCGGCCCCGAACAGGCGTTGTAGAAGTCGATCAGGCCCGTCAGGTGCGTGCCTTCAAACATCGCGTTATCGCGAAACAGATCGGCGTGCACATTCGCCCGCGGCAGGCCGAGAATGTCGGCCTTGTGGGCTTCGATCTCGGCCAGCGCATCGCGCAACAGGCATTGCTGGGCCTCGTTGAGGTGCGAAATAAGCTGCGCGCCCTCGCTGAGCATCCACTCCAGGCCGCGGTCGGTCTTGCGTTCAAGTACCTTTTCGCCTTGGGTGGCCAGGTGCAGGTGGCCGAGCAGTTCGCCAACCTGGGCACAATGCTGCGCATTGGCCTCCTTGATGTGCTTGCCCGCCAGGCGCGGTTGTAGCAAGGCCGGTTTGCCCTTGAGTTCGCGCAAAGCGATGCCGTCGGTAGTGCGCAGGGCGTACGGCACCGGCAGGTCGGCGTCGTGGAGCACGTCGAGCAGCTCGATGAAGAACGGCATTTCTGCCACCGGGCCACGTTCAACCAGGGTCAGGACGAACTCGCCCTGCTCCAGACTGATAAAGAAATTGGTGTTTTCGCTGCCGGCGGCAATCCCCTGGAAATCAAGCAGGCGGCCGAGCCCGTAAGGGGCGAGAAAGGTTTCCAGCTCGGGCCGAGCCAGGGGGGTGAACACAGACATGGTTAAAACTGCCGTTACGGGCGCTGCGGTGGGCAGCGCCGGTTAAAATTAAGAAATCATTTCCATTCGAAGATCTTCCATGACGGGATCAGCATATCCGGCTGGTCAGAGCGGATGAAGTTCGCGTCGGTGCCGTCCGCACGTACCAGAAAGTACGGCGGTGCGCCCTTCGGGGTGACTTTGATTGCGTACAGGAAGCCGTTTTGGCGGTATTCCTGGATGGTTTTGTCGCCTTCCGTGCGAATGGTAACTTCCGGGTCTGCCGAAGGGGCATCGTCTGCCGCCATGGCAGCCATCGGAGCGAGTGCAATCAAACCGGTCAACAGCAGGCGATTGAATGTACGCATGATAACCTTGTCCCTTTGTTTTCATTGGTCCGGCTATTCTAGCGCCTGACCCGCCGAAAAGGTTGATCCTGCTCATGAGCCAAGCGCCCCTCGTCCTGGTGGACGGTTCTTCTTATCTGTACCGCGCCTTCCACGCGCTGCCACCGCTGACCACCTCCAAAGGCCTGCCCACCGGTGCGGTCAAGGGCGTGTTGAACATGCTCAAAAGCCTGCGCAAGCAGTACCCGGACAGCCCGTTCGCGGTGGTCTTCGACGCCAAGGGTGGGACGTTTCGCGATGAGATGTACGCCGAATACAAGGCCAACCGCCCGAGCATGCCCGATGACATGCGCCTGCAGATCGAGCCGCTGCATCAAAGCGTGATCGCTCTTGGCTTCCCGTTGCTGTGCGTCGAGGGCGTCGAGGCCGATGACGTGATCGGCACCCTGGCCCGCAGCAGCGCGGCCGCCAGCCGCCCGGTGGTGATCTCGACCGGTGACAAAGACATGGCGCAGCTGGTGGACGGCCACATTACCTTGGTCAATACCATGACCGGTAGCTCCATGGACATTGAGGGCGTTAAGGAGAAATTCGGCGTCGCTCCGGAGCAGATCATCGACTATCTGGCGTTGATGGGAGATTCGTCCGACAACATTCCCGGCGTTCCGGGCATTGGCCCCAAGACCGCCTCCGGTTTGCTGGTGGGGGTCAATGGCGGCCTCAAAGAGCTTTATGAGCAGTTGGATATTGTGCCGACCCTGCCTATCCGTGGGGCCAAGACCCTGCCGGCCAAGCTGGAAGAGCATAAAGAGATGGCATTCCTGTCCTATCAGTTGGCGACGATCAAGATCGATGTGCCGCTGGATGTTGGGTTGGATGATTTACACCTGATCGAACCGGACCGCGAAAAGCTGCTTGAGCTGTACACATTGCTGGAGTTCAAGAGCTGGTACGACGAGATCCAGCGCGATACCAAGCGTGTCGAGCTGAAGGCGGCCAATGAAGTTGCGCCCGTCGCGGATGTCGCAGTGGAAGCGGTGGTATCGGTGCCCGTAGAGACGGTTTACACCACCATTCTTGACCAGGCCACGTTCGATCTGTGGCTGAAAAAACTCAACGACGCCAAGCTGTTTGCCTTCGATACCGAAACCACCGGGATCGACGCCCAGCAGGCGCAATTGGTTGGGGTTTCGTTCGCGGTGCAGCCCCATGAGGCTGCCTACATTCCGCTGACGCACGCTTACATCGGTGCGCCGGAGCAGTTGGACCGCGACACCGTGCTGCTGGCCTTGAAACCGTTGCTGGAAGACCCGACCAAACTCAAGGTGGGCCAGCATGCCAAGTTCGACATGAATATCCTGGCCAACTGCGCCATTGGTGGCGACCCTGCCCAGGGCATTACCGTGCGCGGCATCGCCTTCGACACCATGCTCGAATCCTACGTGCTCAACTCCACCGCGACGCGGCACGATATGGACAGCCTGGCGAAGAAGTACCTGGACCACGACACGGTCAGCTTCCAGGACATCGCCGGCAAAGGCGCCAAGCAACTTACGTTCGACCAGATCGCCCTTGAGCAAGCCGGCCCTTACGCGGCCGAAGATGCTGATGTGACCTTGCGCCTGCATCAGTACCTGTACGCGCAACTGGCAGCGATCCCGAGCCTGGCCAGTGTGCTGACGGACATCGAGATCCCGCTGGTGCCGGTGCTGGCCCGCATCGAGCGCCAGGGCGCACTGGTAGACAAGGACCTGCTCGGCATCCAGAGCATCGAGCTGGGTAACAAGATGGTTGAACTGGAGCGCCAGGCCTACGAGATCGCCGGTGAAGAATTCAACCTGGGTTCGCCCAAGCAGCTTGGGGCGATTCTCTACGAAAAGCTCGGCATGCCGGTGCTGAAAAAAACCGGCAAGGGCCAGGCCTCCACGGCTGAAGAAGTGCTGGCCAAACTGGCCGAAGATGATTTCCCGCTGCCCAAGGTACTCATGCAGTACCGCAGCATGAGCAAACTCAAAAGTACCTATACCGACCGCCTGCCGGAACAGATCAACCCACGTACCGGGCGTATTCATACGTCTTACCATCAGGCCGTGGCGGCGACCGGGCGTTTGTCCTCCAGCGATCCGAACCTGCAGAACATCCCGGTGCGCACCGCCGAGGGGCGTCGCATTCGCCAGGCGTTTGTTGCGCCCAAGGGCTATAAGCTGCTGGCGGCGGACTATTCGCAGATCGAGCTGCGGATCATGGCGCATTTATCCAAGGACGAAGGCTTGATGAACGCCTTCCGCAATGACCTGGACGTGCACACCGCCACGGCGGCCGAAGTGTTCAAGGTTGAGTTGAATGAGGTCACCTCCAACCAGCGCCGCAGCGCCAAGGCGATCAACTTCGGCCTGATTTACGGCATGGGTGCCCAGAAGCTGGGCAAGGACATCGGCGTCGACACCAAGACCGCCAAGGCCTACATCGATGTGTACTTCGCCCGCTACCCAGGGGTTCGCGAATACATGGAGCGCACCCGCGCTCAGGCGGCGGATCAGGGTTATGTCGAAACCTTCTTCGGGCGACGCCTGTACTTGCCGGATATCAACTCCAACAAGCCCCAGGAGCGCGCGGCGGCCGAGCGCACAGCGATCAACGCGCCGATGCAGGGCACGGCGGCGGACATCATCAAGAAAGCCATGGTGCAGGTGGATAACTGGCTGACCGAGTCGGGCCTGGACGCCAAGGTCATCCTTCAGGTGCACGACGAATTGGTGCTGGAGGTGCGCGAAGACCTGGTCGCGCAGGTCAGCGAGAAGATTCGCGAGCATATGAGCGCGGCGGCGCAGTTGGACGTGCCTTTGGTGGTGGACGTAGGCGTAGGCGACAACTGGGACGAGGCGCACTGATTCTGCGGCTTCGCCATCACATTGCGCGGTGGCGAGGCGGTTTAGAGCGCAAACCGCGGTCAGTTATTTCCAATAGTTTTTTGAGCCTGTCGGAACTTAACCTGTGAACTGCCACTCAGAGTTACTGAATGGGTGGTGAAGCCCTTCAATGCTCCTATGTTGTGTTAAGTGTTGGCAGATAATTCCGGACCCCGCCCTAGCGGTCCGGAACTTGAACCCCGAACTTCCCCTCCCCAAAAGAAGTCCGGGGTTTTTTTTGCCCGCAGAAAAGTTATTCGGCGATTTCTGCGCCCTTGTCCGCCAATTCCATCCAGCCGGCCAGTACGGTGTAAGCCTCTTCCAAACCCATGCGCTTGGGGGCGGAGAACAGCTGAATGGTGATGGTGTCGCCCCAACCCTTACGGATTTCGGACTGCACTTTGAGCAGGGTGTTCTTGGCTGCACCGTAGGTGAGCTTGTCGGCCTTGGTCAGCAAAATGTGCATCGGCATGCCGCTGGCGACCGCCCAATCGAGCATCAGCAAGTCGAAGTCGGTCATTGGATGACGGATATCCATCATCAGAATCAAACCCTTCAAACTCTCGCGACCGCCCAGGTAAGCCTCGAGGTGACGCTGCCAGTGCAGCTTCAGCGGGATAGGTACTTTTGCATAACCGTAGCCCGGCAGGTCGACCAGACGCCGATCATCGTCTAGCTTGAAGAAATTGAGTAGTTGCGTGCGGCCCGGGGTTTTCGAGGTGCGCGCCAGGCTGGCGTGGGTCAGGGTGTTCAGTGCGCTGGATTTACCGGCGTTGGAGCGGCCGGCAAAGGCGACTTCAAAGCCCTCGTCATCGGGGCATTGGTCCACTTTGGCGGCGCTGAGCATGAAGGTGGACTGTTGGCACAGGCCGAGGATGGGGTTCTTGAGTTGCATGAGATTTCCGATGTGGGCGGTGCCGAGAAAGGGTGCGGCAAGCGGTGTCGTTTCCGTTTCAGTAGCGCCAGTATATAATGCCGCAGATTTTGTGTGTGCTTTGTCCCAGCGAAGGATGAAGTTCACGGGAGCGAAAGACCTTTATTGCGCATTAGAACGCAAAACGCTCTCAAACCCTGAAAAGGTCGATGTATGGACCGACGGTTGCTCGCTTCTGCTGCCCTGATTCCGCTTTACGGCGCTCAGGCTACACAGGATCAACCGAGTTTGCATGGTCAGGCTGACGCAGCACGTGACCCAGGGTTTCAAGGCAATGCCGCCGCGTGGTTTGTGCATGGACTGCAGTACTGAGGATTACCAGGCCGTCACTGATGTGATGGTGAGTAAACCCGGTAGATAACTCTTAAACCCTTAGCCGTAGTTGGATTAGCTGATGAACAAACTGATCGTGAGTCTGCTGTTGACCTTGGGCATCACCAGTGTTGCCCATGCTGCAGGCGACGCTACAGCGGGCCAGGCGAAAGCCGCCGTGTGTGGTGCTTGCCACGGACCGGATGGTAACAGCCCGGCGCCGAATTTCCCCAAGCTGGCCGGCCAGGGTGAGCGTTACCTGACCAAGCAGATGCAGGATATCAAGAGCGGCAAGCGCACGGTGCTGGAAATGACCGGCCTGCTGACCAATCTCAGCGATCAGGACCTGGCGGACCTCGCGGCCTATTTTGCCAGCCAGAAGGGCAGTGTGGGAGCTGCCGATCCTAAATTGGTCGCCCGTGGAGAGCAGTTGTTCCGTGGCGGGAACCTGGAAAAAGGCCTGCCTGCCTGCACCGGTTGCCACTCGCCCAATGGCGCAGGCAACGCTGCTGCCAGCTTCCCGCGCCTGAGCGGCCAGCACGCCACCTACATCGCCAAGCAGTTGACCGACTTTCGCAAAGAAGAAGCCGGCCGGGCCAACGATGGCGACGCGATGACCATGCGCACCATCGCTCGCAAGCTGAGCGACGAAGACATCGCAGCCCTCTCCAGTTATATCCAGGGCCTGCACTGACCGGGCTGGGCGTTAACGCTCGATTAATCCCGCGATGCAAGCATAAAAAGGGTGGCTCAGGCCGCCCTTTTTTGTGGCCGCTGCCGTTACACTAACGAACTCATGTCCGCGTAGACCTGTCACAACAAAGGTCGCGTGAGGCGACTTTATTTGTCCAGGAGTAAAGCATGCGTAATCTGATCCTCAGCGCCGCTCTCGTCACTGCCAGCCTCTTCGGCATGACCGCACAAGCTGCCGATGTGCCGCTTGAAGCCGGTAAAACCTATGCTGAGCTGACTAACCCGGTTCCCGTTGCAGTACCGGGCAAGATTGAAGTGGTGGAGCTGTTCTGGTACGGCTGCCCGCATTGCTACGCCTTCGAGCCGACTATCAACCCATGGGCTGAAAAGCTGCCCAAGGACGTTAACTTCCGTCGCATTCCTGCCATGTTCGGCGGCCCATGGGACGCCCACGGCCAACTGTTCCTGACCCTGGAAGCCATGGGTGTTGAGCACAAGGTCCACAACGCCGTCTTCGAAGCGATCCAGAAACAAGGCAAGCGCCTGACCAAGCCGGACGAAATGGCTGACTTCGTTGCCACTCAGGGTGTCGACAAGGACAAGTTCCTGGCGACCTTCAACTCCTTCGCTATCCAGGGCCAGATCAAACAGGCCAAGGAGCTCGCGCAGAAGTACGGCGTGCAAGGCGTTCCAACCCTGATCGTCAACGGCAAATACCGTTTCGACCTGGGCAGCACCGGTGGTCCTGAAGCGACCCTGAACGTTGCTGACCAACTGATTGCCAAAGAACGCGCTGCCAAGTAAGGGGCTCGCCATGCGCCGCTGGGGTACCGAGCGTGTCGTTGGCCTGCATGAACCGCAGGTCAATGAGCATCACCTGGAGTCCACAGGCCTGCCGGCAGATAGCCGCTTGCGCCTGCTCAGCTTCAATATCCAGGTGGGCAACAGTACCGAGAAGTATCGGCACTACCTCACGCGTGGCTGGCAACATCTGCTGCCACACAAGGGGCGTACCGGTAACTTGCAGAAAATCGGCGACCTGCTCAGTGACTTCGACTTGGTCGCCCTGCAGGAAGCCGACGGCGGCAGCCTGCGCTCCGGCTATATCAACCAGGTGGAACACCTGGCTCAGTTGGGTGCTTTTCCGTACTGGTATCAGCAACTCAACCGCAACCTGGGGCGCCTGGCACAGCACAGCAACGGCGTGCTCAGCCGTCTCAAACCCACTGCCATTGAAGATCACCCCTTGCCAGGCCCCAAAGGCCGCGGGGCAATCCTTGTGCGTTTTGGCGAAGGCCCGGAAGCCTTGGTGGTGGTGATGATGCACCTGGCCCTCGGGGGGCGTACGCGCAACCTGCAACTGGCCTACGTGCGTGAATTGATTGGTAACTACAAGCACCAGGTGCTCATGGGTGACATGAACACCCATGCCAACGACCTGCTGCAGAATTCTCCGCTGCGCGACCTGGGGTTACTGGCCCCGCAAGTCGAAGCCACGTTTCCCAGCTGGCGCCCGCAACGCTGTCTGGACCATATCCTGCTCAGCCCAAGCCTCACACTGGAAAGTGTGCAGGTGCTGGCGCAGCCCATTTCCGATCACCTGCCGGTCGCGGTAGAGATTCGTCTGCCGGGCTCGCTCACGGCTGATGCATTACCCGCGTTGAGCCCAGGCCCTCGCGGACCCCTTGCATGAGCGACGACGCCCAGCGCTGGAAAGAGAAGTACCTTCAGAGCATCGAGCAACAAGACAAACTCGAACGCCGCTGGGCTGCCCGCCTCGATTTGCTGCGCCGCGGGCTGGTGCGCAGCACGCTGGCCGCTGAAGGCACCGACCGCGCCGTCGATCAATGCATGAAGGAAATGCGCGATGTCGTGCGCACGGACGACATGGATGCTGCCCTCGCCGCTTTACTGCCGCGCCTGGAAAAGGCCGTGCTGGATTCGGAACAGCGCCGCGAAACCCGCGTCGACCAGATCAGCACCGCGCTCACGGCATTGGTTGCCCAATTGCAAAAGCTGCCGCTGCCTCGCGAAGTGGCTCGCCCGCTGAAAACCTTCGCCAAGCAACTCGATGGTCGCGTGGCGCAAGCGCGGGAGATACCCCTGCTGCTCAGTGAGCTGAGCAGCCTGCAGGGGCAGGCGCTGAATAATCTGGAGCCGGATGGCGAAACCACACGCCCCGGGCCGGGCCTGTTGCAACGCCTGTTCGGTAGTAAAGAGGCCTCCAGTGAAGCGCCCCCGGTTGACGCTGAGCCGATGCCGGTAGCGCAATTGGCACCGCCAACGCCTGCAGCGCCTAAACCCGCGCCCGAACCGGAAGAACCTGCGCAATCGGAAGAGTTGACCCAAGCCTTGCGTGCCTTTGCGCCTTTGCCACCCTTGAAGCCTGCGCCTGTGGCAGCGGCCGAAGTGCAAGAGGTCGCCAGCGAAACGCCGGTATTCGGCGCTCCAGAGCTGCCGTCGATTGCGGCGCCTGCGCAATTACCTGAACCCGACGTGCAGGCGCCGCCAGTTGCGGAGCCTGCTCACGAAAGCGCACTCGCCGCCTTTATCGAGCCGCCGCCGATTCCAGTTGAAACGCCGGATGAGACCACCATCGGCAGCTTGTCATTACCCCCCGTGCTGGAAAGCCCCGAGCCTGACGAACTGCAACCGGACGGCACCTACGCCCTGCCCGATTCGCCTGAACCGTCTTACAGCTCGGTGGCCAAGCACATTGAAGGCACTTTGCTCGGCCTGCTGGAAGATCTTTCCCTGCCCGAACGTCACCAGCCCCAGGCCGAGGCGATGCGTGAGCGTCTCGCCCACGGCTTGAACTGGTACGAACTGCTGCCGATCCTCGATGACCTGGCGGTGCTGATGCTGGCGATCACCGACAGTGGCCAGCATGAGTTCGAGGCTTATCTCAAGCAGCTCAACGAGCGTCTCGAGGCATTCCAGGGCCATCTGCAGGTCGCCAGCGAGGGCCACGCCGACAGCAGCCTGGCCGCGCGGGAGTTGGACACGCAGATTCGTGAGCAGGTCGACGGCCTGCAAAGCAGCGTGCAGGACGCCGCCGACCTGGACAGCCTCAAGCAGGTGCTCGAAAGCCACCTTGAAGGCTTGCTCGGCACCATGGACGAACACCAGCAGCAGCGTGACCTGCGCGAACAGGAAGTGGCCGCACGTCTAAAAGGCCTGGCTGAACGCGTGGCCCATATGGAGCAGGAGGCCCAGGGCTACCGCGAGCACCTGGAAGTGCAGCGCCAGAAGGCCTTGATCGATCCGCTCACCGGCTTGCCCAACCGTGCGGCGTGGAGCGAACGCCTCGATTACGAAGTCAACGCCTGGCATCAGCGCGGTGACAGCCTGTCGCTGGCCATGCTCGACCTGGACCACTTCAAGCGCATCAACGACGGTTACGGTCACTTGGCTGGGGACAAAGTCTTGAAGATCATCGCCAATGTGCTGAGCAAGCGCCTGCGGCCGACGGACTTCATCGCGCGTTTTGGGGGTGAAGAGTTTGTGCTGCTCATGCCCGACTCGACCTTGGCGGATGCCTTGGCCGTAGGTGAAGTATTGCGTGAGGCCATTGCCGCGTGCCCGTTCCACTTCAAGGGTGAGCCGGTAACGATCACGGTGTCCATGGGCGTGGCGCAGTTTCAACCCGGCGAGCGCAGTGACCTGGCGCTCAAGCGTGCCGATGAAGCGCTCTACAGGGCAAAGGCCGCGGGGCGTAATCAGGTGCAGGCGGCATAAAAGATGTTCCATTTTGTAATTTGACCGCCTGGCCGTGAGTCGTACGTTACACTGTTGCATTATCGTCTTTCAGTGTACTGCCTCTCGCCATGAAATCCTTGTATATCGCTTTAGCGTTTCTTCTGCTCGCCGGCTGCGCCAATGGCCCGCGCCTGAACACCAGCCATCCTTCGGTCAACCACGACAATCGCGTGCAGTTCGTTGTGGTGCATTACACCTCGACCAACCTTGAACGTTCCCTGGCGCTGTTGACCCATGGCCAGGTCAGCAGCCATTACCTGATCGGCGACGACGCCTCCGGCACCATCTACAAGCTGGTGGATGAAAGCCAGCGCGCCTGGCACGCAGGGGAAAGCGAGTGGATGGGGCGCACCTGGCTCAATTCCAGTTCCATCGGTATCGAGATCGTCAACCCAGGGTTCAGCGATACGCCGACGGGGCGTGTGTGGTACCCGTATTCCGAAGCGCAGGTGCAGTCGCTGATCGTGCTGCTCAAGGACATCAGCAAGCGCAACGGCATCGACCCCAAGAACATCATCGGGCACAGCGACATCGCCCCACTGCGCAAGCTGGACCCAGGCCCGTTGTTCCCTTGGAAGCGCTTAGCGGCAGAAGGTCTGGCCGTGTGGCCGGATGCCCAGGCAGTGGCCCGGTTTCAGGTGCAGTACGCCGCGCAGTTGCCGAGCATTACCTGGTTCCAGGAAGAACTGGCGCGCCTGGGCTACCAGACGCCGCAGACCGGCGAGTTGGATGTGGCCACGCGGCATGTCATCGCCGCATTCCAGATGCGTTTCCGCCCGTCATTGTTTGACGGCACCCCGGATGCTGAAAGCGCCGCAATCCTGCGCGCCTTGAATCACCGCTGATGGTGTAAAAATAATAATGTAGGAGCGAGCTTGCTCGCGAAGAACGCATAGACGACGCGGGCTGCCTGACAGCACAGCGTTATCGTTGACGTTTTTCGCGAGCAAGCTCACTCCTACAGGGGTAATGCCATATAGAACTGCGTGCCCTGCCCCGGCCGTGAATACACACCCATGCGGCCCCCGTGCAATTGCACGATCTCCTTGCACAGTGCCAAGCCCAGGCCCGCACCGCCTTTCTTGCGGCCCACCTGCACAAAGGGTTCGAAGATCCGCCCTTGCTGGCCGTAGGCGATACCTTCGCCGTTATCCTCGACGCTGATAATCACCCGCTCGCCATGGCGTCGTGCTTGCAGGCGGATCTGCCCGCCTTCGGCGGTGTGGCGCAGGGCATTGCCCAGCAGGTTGTCGAGCACCCGCTCCAGTTGCACTTGGTCGGCATATAGCCGTGGCAACTCAGGTTGGGCTTCCACCAGCAACTCAATGTGCTGGGCGTTCGCAGGCTCAGTAAACCGCGCCCGTGCGTGCTCCAGCAAGTCGGTGACGTCGCACGTGCCCAGGGTGAGTTTCTGCAGGCCGTTCTGGTAGCGCGAGAAGTTGAGCAGGTCGTTGATCAACTGCATCAGGCGCTGCATCTCTTCATTGACCGTATCCAGCAGGTCCGCCTCGCGGGAGTCCGGTGGGAACTTGGCCCGCTCACGGAACAAGCCGAAGGCCATGTGCATGCCGGTAACCGGCGTGCGCAGCTCATGGGAGGCGCGCAACACGAACTCGCTGCGCACCCGCTCGAACGCGCGCTGTTCAGTCACGTCATGCAGCACCATCACGGCTCCGAGAATGTGCCCCTGGGTATGGCTGACCGGGGTCAGGCTGTAGGTCAGCAGGCGCAATTCACCCTCGACTTCCACCTCCAGATCATCCGGGGCCCGCTCCAGGTTGCCGCCGCGCAGCACCAGTTGCAGCTGTTCATCCATTTCTGCGCGACCCATGGCTTCGCCAAGGCCTTGGCCGAGCCGCTCCTCATCCCATCCCAATTGACGCTGCGCCACAGGGTTGAGGTGCTCCAGGCAGCCTTGGCGATCGATCATCAACAAGCCGTCATCGATACTGTCGAGCACCGCTTGCAGGCGCTGTTGGCCGGCCAGCAGCTCATCGATGTTAGTGGCCTGATGTTGGCGCAACGCTTCAGCCATGATGCCGAAACGGCGGGTCAGCAGGTTCATTTCCGCTGCGGAGGAGATCGGCAGGGTGACTTCGAAATCGCCCTGCCCGATCTTGTCGGCGGCCTTGGCCAGCGCCTCGATGGGGCCACCGAAGCGCCGGGCGATGCCATGGGCCGTGACGAAACCGATGATCAACACCGCGAGCCCTACCAGCCCGAGCAGGCCGGCAATCAACAACGCGCGCTCGCGGGATTTATGCTCGCTGGTACTGATATTTTCCAGCGCCCGCTTGTGATCGGCGATCAGGCCGTTGCGCAATATGTTGAAGGTTTCAGTCAGCTTTTCTTTGCTGCCTGCGGGCGGTGATGCCTGTTGGGATTGGTCAAACGCTTCCAGTAGCTTCTGGTAATCGGAGCGTGCCTGGCTGAAGCCATGATTTTTGCCGTCTATCTGCTCATGGGCGATGCCTTGGTCCAACAGGTCGAAATAATGTTGCTTGGAGGCTTGCAGCGCGTCCGGGTCGGGGCGCTTCTCCAGCATCATGATCAACTGGTCGCCCAGGCTCTGACGCAACTTGAGCCCCAGGTCCAGGGTGATGAAGTTACTGCGGATCAGCGATTCCTGGGTCTTGGCCATTTGCATGACACTGACCAAGCCCAGGATCAACCCCAGCAATGCCACGGTGATCAGCGCTGAGATGCTCAGGAATAACCGGGTGCGCAGTTTCATCGCGAGCTTCATAAGGTCCTGTTCAAAGGTTGTACTGCTTGCGTTTGCGGTACAGCGTCGACGCATCGATGCCGAGTGTGCGGGCCGCTTGGTCCAGTGTGTCGCTGGTCGCAAGTACGGCGCCGATATGGGCTTTCTCCAGCTCATCCAGGCTCAAAGCCGCGCCGATACGCGGTGCATTGTTGGCCGGTTGCTCGGCCATCCCCAGGTGGCTGATCTCCACCTTCTCCTGAGGGCAGATGATGCTGGCGCGTTCCACCACGTTACGCAGTTCGCGGATATTGCCGGGCCAGCGATAGTTGAGTAGCGCTTCGCGGGCATTATCACTGAAGCCGCGCGCCGGGCGTGCGTATTCCTTGACGAAGCGGGCAAGGAAGCGGTCAGCCAGGGTCAGGATGTCTTCACTGCGTTCGCGCAGCGGCGGCAAGTGCAAGGTGATGACATTCAAGCGGTAGAGCAAGTCTTCACGGAAGCGGCCATCGCGCACCATGTCTTCCAGGTTCAGGTTGGTGGCTGCGAGGATGCGCACATCGGCGCGGCGGGTGACCGGGTCGCCCACACGCTCATACTCTTTATCTTGAATAAACCGTAGCAACTTGGGTTGCAACGTGAGGGGGAAATCGCCGATCTCGTCGAGAAACAGCGTACCGCCGTCCGCCTGGTTCACTCGGCCCAAGGTGCTTTCGCTGGCGCCGGTGAACGCGCCGCGGCTGTGGCCGAACAGTTCGCTTTCCATCAGCTCTGCGGTCAGAGACGGGCAGTTGATGGTCACGCAGGACTTCTTCGAGCGTTTGCTCCAGCCGTGTATCGCCCGGGCCAACTCACCTTTACCGGTACCGGACTCGCCGAGGATCAAGATGTTGGCGTCTGTCCCGGCCACCTGCCGCGCGGTTTCCAACACCACCATCATTGCCGGGCTATGGGAGTCCAGGCCGTCTTTAGGCTGGCGCACTTCGCCTTCCAGCGCTTCCAGCCGCGCCGAGAGCTGACGCACCTCCAGTTGCTTGGCGGTGGCCAGGCGCAGTTGGTCTGGGCTGCACGGTTTGACCAGGTAGTCGGCGGCGCCAGCCTGGATGGCGTCCACGGCGGTATCCACGGCCGAATGGGCGGTCACAATCACCACGCGCATCCACGGTGCCTGCACCCGCATCTGGGCCAGCACGTCCAGGCCATTGTCCTCGCCCAGGCGCAGGTCGAGGAAGCACAGGTCGAACACCTGACGCTGCATCAGGGCATCGGCCTGAGCGGCACTGTTCGCGGTGGCGACGGTATAGCCTTCATCTTCCAGGCAATAGCGGAAGGTGCGCAGGATCGCAGATTCGTCATCCACTAAAAGAATGCGGCCTTGAAGTTCCTTGGCTGATTCCATCTGTCCTGCACTCCTTAACTATAAATGTGATGGTGTTTAGTCCCGGAATAATCGGGCAAGTTGCATGGTTTATTCTGATTCATAAAAGGCTTCTTCGTGCAGCTATCTGCGCGCCTTCCTACAGACGTCGTCTGAGCGCATTTCCCTTCCGTTCGCCCTTCGATCCTTCGATGTGTGCGCTGGGTGGCTGGTTCCGACCACTTGCCATCGTGCATTTCGCACGGCCTGCAAGGAGGCATCGTGCAGGATGCTAGGCGACGAATCCATTGATCAAGTGTAACCACTTGATTTTATTGAGTTTTATTTTGCAATAAAGCTGGCACGCACTCTGCAATATCTCCCCCAAGAGCGTCATGAACGAATAATCAGAATGCGGGAGCAATGCAGTATGACTCGCCAAAGCCTCAGCCAATTGCGTGTATCGCCGCTGCGCTTGCAGCAGAGCCTGTTTGCCAGCCTGGCCTTGATGGTCACGTTGATCGCCGGCCAGCAGTTGCAGCATTGGCAAGAGCGTGCGCAGCCAGCCCCGCAATTTGAACGTCCTGCCATGACCCAGACCCATTTTCGTTCCATTGGCAGCGCCAGCGCCGATGTGACTGCCCCGCAATTGAGCCTGGTAGATCAGGGTTCCACCCTGGATGAACTGCCGGCCCATGACCGTTGGGTGTTCTAGGCAAAAAACGTCGCTTGTATTGAGCGGCTGCACGGCATCACCGCTGTTACCCCTATAGAAGCATAAGGAGAATCACCATGTTGAGTTGGGCAATCACATTTCTGATCATCGCCATTGTGGCTGCAGTCCTGGGCTTCGGTGGTATCGCTGGCACCGCTACCGGCATCGCCAAGATCCTGTTTGTGGTCTTCCTGGTGATGTTCATCGCTTCGTTCTTCTTTGGTCGCAAAGGCCGAGGTTGAATATGGCCAACCTGCCTTTTAAAGCCCTTGCTGCCGCCCTGCTGTTGGGCGGTAGCGGCTTGGCCTTGGCCGCCAATGACGGCCAATCCCGGGCTAACGAATTGCTCAGCGCGGATCCGCAGTACCGTGAAACCTGGCAAGACGTGGTGAAGAAAGAAGAGCGCCTCCCTGAGTGGGTGATGAACCTGTCGGGCACGGCCGAGCAAATGAATGCCGTTGAGGAAGATGGCGACAAGTATTTGGTCGGGCCGCTCTGCGAAACCGCAGACACCTGCCTGAACAAGCGCCTGATCGTTGCCTTCAGCCTCGACAAGGAAGATGCCTACGCCATGTTGGTGGAAGTACCGGCCGGTTTGCCGGCGGACAAGTCCCCGACGCGGCACGCCGATTACCGTTTTATCGGTAAGCCGGACGAGGGTATGCAAAAGCTGCTGATGGAGCAGCTCAAGAAAGATCCGAATTGGTACTAGGTTCCGTCTGACGGAGCCGGCGTCCATAGAAAGAAGCCTTTGTGCTTCTTTCTGTTTGCATCGCTCCTTGAGCGATGCATGACCAGGGGGCCGGGTTGCTCTGATCGATCAGGATCGGCGTGACCTACGGGTACAGGGAGTACCTGCGCAAGGGCCGGGTCAGGCGAAAAGCTGCGACGCAAGTTCACAAGACCTCAAGCTTGCTGAACTTGCGGCGGGCTTATGACTCTCATGCCCGCACTTCATGCCGCCCATAGCCGCAGTTTTGCTTTTTGCCTCTGGCTAACCATTACTGGGTATGTCGGCGTGACCATCTATCGAGAATTTTTCATCCGCGCTATAGGATCTTTCTGGCGCTAGGTGATGGATTTCTCAGACATTTCTGCCAACCAATCCGAGACGTCCAGTATCTCTGCGCGAGCCTGATTTGGCTGCTCAACGGCATATTCACCCGCCTGAATGGCGGATACGAACTGACCGTTTGGACAAATATTTTCAAAAAAAGCCATGCCGATTCGGCATGGGGTAGGCGTTTACGGCATTAGACGTCGCTCCCTTGCATGGGAATAGTTGCGCCTTTTTTCGCCTGCCAGTAAGCCATTTCGGCCACGCTGCGGTGACCTTCCATGGAGGCAGATGCACACACTTTTTCGCTTTCGAGCGTTGCAGCTGGCGCATTTGCCGTAAGTCCACTTGAAGCAAGGGTAATGACATGAAGAAGGCAAAGCTAAGCCTCGCCTGGCAGATCCTCATCGGTTTGGTACTGGGCATTGCAATCGGTGCAGTACTCAACCATTTCAGTGCTGAAAAGGCCTGGTGGATCAGCAATGTGTTGCAGCCGGCGGGCGATATCTTTATCCGCTTGATCAAGATGATCGTGATCCCGATTGTGATTTCTTCGCTGATCGTCGGTATTGCCGGTGTCGGCGACGCGAAAAAGCTCGGTCGTATCGGCGTCAAAACCATTCTTTACTTCGAAATCGTCACCACCATCGCCATCGTGGTAGGCCTGTTGCTCGCCAACCTGTTCCACCCAGGCGCAGGCATCGACATGAGTACTCTGGGTACCGTCGATATCTCCAAGTACCAGGCGACTGCTGCCGAAGTGCAGCATGAACATGCGTTCATCGAGACCATCCTCAACCTGATCCCTTCGAACATCTTCGCCGCTGTTGCCCGTGGCGAGATGCTGCCGATCATCTTCTTCTCGGTGCTGTTCGGCCTGGGGCTGTCGAGCCTCAAGCCTGAGCTGCGCGAGCCGCTGGTGACCATGTTCCAGGGCGTGTCCGAGAGCATGTTCAAAGTCACCCACATGATCATGAAGTACGCGCCTATCGGTGTATTCGCGCTGATCGCGGTGACGGTCGCCAACTTCGGCTTCGCCTCGCTGCTGCCGCTGGCCAAGCTGGTGATCCTGGTTTACGTCGCGATCCTGTTCTTCGCCTTCGCGGTACTGGGTTTGATCGCACGCCTGTTTGGCTTCTCGATTCTCAAGCTGATCCGCATCTTCAAGGATGAGTTGGTATTGGCTTACTCCACCGCCAGCTCCGAAACCGTGCTGCCGCGTGTGATCGAAAAGATGGAAGCCTACGGCGCGCCGAAAGCGATCTGCAGCTTCGTGGTGCCGACCGGTTATTCGTTCAACCTCGACGGTTCGACCCTGTACCAGAGCATCGCAGCAATCTTCATTGCCCAGCTGTATGGCATCGACCTGTCGATCGGCCAGCAACTGATGCTGGTACTGACCCTGATGGTGACCTCCAAAGGTATCGCCGGCGTGCCGGGCGTGTCCTTCGTGGTATTGCTGGCGACGCTGGGCAGCGTGGGCATCCCGCTGGAAGGCTTGGCGTTTATCGCCGGTGTCGACCGTGTGATGGACATGGCGCGTACCGCCCTGAACGTGATCGGCAACGCCTTGGCCGTACTGGTTATCTCCCGTTGGGAAGGCATGTACGACGATGCCAAGGGCGAGCGCTACTGGAATTCCTTGCCGCACTGGCGCAGCAAGGAAGCCCTGCCTACGGCACAAGCCACCCGTAGCTGATTGCAGATTGATCGAAAACAAACCCCGGAGAATTCCGGGGTTTGTCGTTTCTGCCAGCCCCGTTATCATTCGCCCCATCTTTCGGGGGACTTATCTGATGCTCAATGGCCTGTGGCTTGGCTTCTTTGTCGTGGCAATGGTGTCAGCACTGGCGCAATGGCTGGTGGGTGGTAACGCCTTGATCTTCGCGGCGATGGTCGAAAGCATTTTCGCCATGGCCAAATTGTCGGTGGAAGTCATGGTGCTGCTGTTCGGTACCCTGACGTTATGGCTGGGCTTTCTGCGGATCGCCGAAAAAGCCGGGATCGTCGATTGGCTGGCCAAGGCCCTCGGCCCGCTGTTTCGCCGCTTGATGCCGGAAGTGCCCGCCGGGCACCCCGCGATCGGTTTGATCACCCTCAACTTTGCCGCCAACGGCCTGGGCCTGGACAACGCCGCCACGCCCATCGGCCTGAAAGCCATGAAGGCGCTGCAAGAGCTCAACCCCATTCCCAATACGGCGACTAACGCTCAGATCCTGTTCCTGGTGCTCAACGCGTCCTCGCTGACGCTGTTGCCGGTGACTATCTTCATGTACCGCGCCCAGCAAGGCGCTGCGGACCCGACGCTGGTGTTCCTGCCGATCCTGCTGGCCACCAGTGCGTCGACGCTGGTGGGCCTGCTGTCGGTGGCAGTCATGCAGCGCCTGCGGCTGTGGGACCCGGTGGTGCTGGCCTATCTGGTCCCCGGCGCGTTGCTGCTGGGCGGCTTCATGGCGCTGCTGGCGACCCTGTCTGCCACGGCGCTGGCCGGTTTGTCGTCGATCTTGGGCAACCTCACACTGTTTGGCTTGATCATGCTGTTCCTGGTGATCGGCGCGTTGCGCAAGGTCAAGGTGTACGAGGCCTTTGTGGAAGGCGCCAAGGAAGGCTTCGACGTAGCCAAGAACCTGTTGCCCTATCTGGTGGCGATGCTGTGCGCGGTTGGCGTGTTGCGTGCCTCGGGGGCCTTGGAGTTCGGCCTTGAAGGGATTCGCCATGTGGTGGCCTGGACGGGCCTGGATACGCGCTTTGTCGACGCGCTGCCGACCGCGATGGTCAAGCCGTTCTCCGGCAGCGCGGCGCGGGCGATGCTGATCGAGACCATGCAGACCCAGGGTGTGGACAGCTTCCCGGCGTTGGTGGCGGCGACGATTCAGGGCAGTACGGAAACCACGTTTTATGTGTTGGCGGTGTACTTTGGCTCGGTAGGCATCCAGCGGGCGCGGCATGCGGTGGGGTGTGCGTTGTTCGCGGAGTTTGCTGGTGTAGTGGCGGCTATTTCGGTGTGCTACTGGTTCTTCGGTTAAGCATGAGCCGCACCCCTGTAGGAGCGAGCTTGCTCGCGAAAAACGTTAACGATGACGCGGGGCATCAGACTCCCCGAGGCGGTCTCAGGTTTTTCGCGAGCAAGCTCGCTCCTACAGGGCGGTGGAATCATTTTTTCGGCGCGGTATTACCCTGTTGTACTACCCAATCCACCACCTGCTTATTCAACTGATCCCCGGCCTGGCCAAAAGCAGCCACCACCGCTGGCACCTTGGTGTCACTCACCGGCTGCCTCACTTCAAACCGACGGCTGGCGATAATTCTTTGATCACGTCCACGCACCAATCGCGCGTCGAGACGAATCACCACCTCCACCGCCTTGCCCCGATACTCGCTCTGAAACGCCTGCAACTGCCCGCCCAGCTCATAGTCGGCTTGCAGGTTGGTCTCGTCGGTACTCAGTAATGTCACGCGCCCATCGCGCTGAAAGCCATCCAGCAGGCGATTACGCAGCAGCACCGGCGCCGGGTCGCTCCAGCGCGAGTTCGCGTAGTTGCTGATCAAGTTGCCATCTGGCACCACGGCGATGCGCGGGCTGTCGAGAAACTCGCTGGTCTGCGGCTTGGTCACGCGCAGCGACCAACTCACCGGCGTGCCTTGGCTGGCCGGTTGGGCGGACGCCAGCCGGTACACGTCCGAAGGGTCCGGCTTGGGTAGGATCGAGCAGGCGCTGACCAGTGCCAGGGCCATAGGGACGATCATGTGGTAAGCACGCTTCATGGCGTGAATTCCTTGTTCTTATCGCTGCCCAGCAGGTAACCACTGGGGTTGGCTTCCAGGCGGCGAGAGATGGCGCGCAGCGAGCCGAGGGTTTCACGCAACTCGCGCACGGCTGGCGCCAGTTCGTTAAGGCCCTGCATGCCGCTGTTTACCGAGTCCTGGTTATTGGTCAGCAAGGTATTGATGGTGGCGGTGCTTTGCTCCAGGGATTTCATCGCCTGCTCGGCGCTGCCGAAGGCTTGCTTGCCTTGTTCGCTGAGCAAGCCATTGGCGCTACGCATCAGCACGGTGGTTTGCTCCAGCGCCGCGCCCGCCTGTTTGCTCACCTGCATCAATTGCTGCATCACCACCTTGATGTCGCCGCGTTGCTCGGCAATGGCGCCGGTGGTTTGTTGCAGGTTATCCAGGGTGTTGCTCAGGCGTTCGACGTTTTCCCGCGAGAACAGGTGGTTGGCGTTGTGCAGCAGCAGGTTGACGCTGGTCATCAGGTCGTTGCTGTTATTGAGCAGGCGCGCGATGGGCGATGGCGATGCGATGATTTCCGGCAGGTTGCCGTCCTTGCCCTTGAGCTCCGGGCTCTGCGGGGTGCCGCCACTGAGCTGGATGATCGAGGTGCCGGTGATGCCGGTCAGGGCCAGTTTGGCCTGGGTGTCTTCCTTGATCGGCGTTTGCCCGGCCAGGCGGATGCGAGCCAGGACGCGGCGCGGGTCTTTGGGGTCCAGGCGCAGGCTGATCACGTCGCCCACCTTGATGCCGCTGTACTGCACCGCACTGCCCTGGGACAGGCCGCTGACCGCCTCGTTGAAGATCACTTCGTAATCCTGGAATGCGGTATCCACGCTGGACTTGGCCAGCCACAGGCCGAACAGCATCGCGCCGACCACCACAATTACGCTGAACAGTCCGATCATCACATGATGGGCTCGGGTTTCCATGTCATACCTCGTTGAGCGATTGAGCGGCATCCAATGCCGCGCGGCCTCGGGGGCCGTGGAAATATTCGTGAATCCAGGCGTCGTCCGTTTCCGACACGACATCGATGGCGTCGGCCACCAGCACTTTCTTCTGCGCCAGCACCGCCACACGGTCGGTGATGGTGTACAGCGTGTCGAGGTCGTGGGTGACCAAAAACACACTCAAGCCCAACGCATCGCGCAGGGTGAGGATCAGTTGGTCGAATTGCGCCGCGCCAATCGGGTCGAGACCGGCGGTGGGTTCGTCCAGAAACAGGATGTCCGGGTCCAGGGCCAGTGCGCGGGCCAGGGCCGCACGTTTGATCATGCCGCCGGATAACGAGGCCGGGTATTTGTCGGCCGCCGACAGCGGCAACCCCGCCAGGGCCAGCTTGACCGCCGCCAAGTGCTCGGCATCGGCGCGGCTGAGGCCGGCGTGCTCGATCAAGGGCAGGGCCACGTTTTCGGTCACCGTCAGCGAGGAAAACAGCGCGCCCTTCTGGAACAGCACGCCAAAGCGGCGCTCCACCAGTGAGCGTTCATGTTCAGGCAGGCTCGGCAGGTTTTTGCCGAACACCCGAACTTCGCCTTCGCTGGGGCGACGCAGGCCAACGATGCTGCGCAACAACACGGATTTACCGCTGCCAGAGCCACCCACCACCGCCAGGATCTCGCCTTTGTACAAGTCCAGGTCGAGGTTCTCGTGCACGCTTTGGCTGCCAAAGCGATTGCACAGGCCACGCACTTCAATCACCGCCTCAGTGGGCGCACGGCGTAGACGACTCACCAGCCCATCTCCATGAAAAACATCGCCGCGACCGCATCCAGCACGATCACTACAAAAATCGATTGCACCACGCTCGACGTGGTATGCGCGCCGACAGATTCGGCACTGCCGCTGACTTTGAAACCTTCCAGGCAGCCAATGGCCGCGATCAAAAAGGCAAAGATCGGCGCCTTCACCATGCCCACCAGAAAGTGCTGCACGCCAATGTCCGATTGCAGCAGCGAAAGAAACATCGCCGGCGAAATATCCAGGGCCACGGCACACACCACACCACCGCCGACGATCCCCGAGAGCATCGCCAGGAAGGTCAGCATCGGCAACGCCACCAGCAGCGCCAGCACGCGGGGCAATACCAACAGTTCCATAGGGTCCAGGCCCAGGGTGCGGATGGCGTCGATTTCTTCGTTGGCCTTCATTGAACCGATTTGCGCGGTGAATGCACTGGCGGTGCGCCCGGCGATGAGGATTGCGGTGAGCAACACGCCGAATTCGCGCAGGAAGGAGAAAGCCACCAGGTCGACGGTAAAGATCGTCGCGCCGAAGCTCTTGAGCACGGTGGCGCCGAGGAAGGCCACGACGGCGCCCACCAGAAAGGTCAGCAGCGCGACAATAGGCGCCGCATCCAGGCCTGTCTGTTCGATGTGGGCGACCATGGGCGTCAGGCGCCAGCGCTTGGGCCGCCAAATGCCGCGGGCGAAGGTTTCGAGGATCAGGCCGATAAAGCCCAACAGCTTCATTGCGTCTTGCCAGACCGTGTCTACTGCGCGGCCGATGCGGGCCAAGACTTGAATGCCGGCGGCCTCTTCCGGCTCTTTGATCGGTACGCAAAAGTCATTCAGGGAGCGGTAGACGGTCTTGAGCAGTGCACGGTCGGCGGCTGCCAGGGTGCAATCGGTCTGTTCGGCAGAGTGTTCGATGCGCGCTGGGCCCAGCAGCTCCACCAGCAACGAGGCGCCGGCGGTATCCAGCGCGCCGAGGCCGTTGAGGTCAATGCGGGCACCGGCGTCGTATTGGCCGTCGAGCGTGGCCGACAGCTTCTTCAGGTGGGCGTAGTGGGCCAGCGTCCAGTCGCCGGTAATCCGTAGCGAAGGCGGGGTGCTGGACGTATCAAGATGGGCCGCGCCGGCCGTCGTGCGAGTGGTCATAAGCTCCGAGCTTGTTTGGCTATCCACAATTGCTACGTAATAGCACGATCCGGCTTACTTTGGGTTGTCCGCTTGTGCTGTATCTATCACTTTGAAGCGCAGAACGCCGATGACTTGCCCGTCTTCGGTGAGCACCTGCACCTGCCAGCGCCCCACGGCGTCACCCGGGAAATTCTGCTTATGGGTCCAGGCGCGATAGCCTTCCTTGCGCCCACCATGGATGTCCAGGGCAATGCGGTCGACTTCCTGGCCGTTGAATTTCCACACATGGTAGATCCGCTCATCCAGCCCGCGTGGTGCGTTGATGGCGGTGTACGCATACAGCCCACCGCTGCGCAGTTGGGCGGCGGTGACTTGCTTGAGGTCGTCGCCCGGCGTGCGGTCTTGCAGTTGGGTGCTGATGGCGACTTCGGTCATCCACAGGGTCGCGGGCGGTACCCAGCTGCGCAGGAACCAGCCGGCGCAGCCGATGGCGGCCGTTACCCCCAGCAGCATCGCCCAGCCCTTGAGGCTACGCAGCGGCAGGCTGACGGCCAGGCTTGGAATCGACAAGACCATGGCTACACCCAACGCCAGTTTGTAACTCTGGGCGGTGGTCAGGTGCATGATGATCGGCAGCGCGGTCAGCAGCGCGGCGAACAGGGTCAGGGTGTGCAGGGCCAGGAACAGCGAGCGTTTGGGCGCCAGCCACTTGTAATACAGCGGGTCGATAATCGATACCAGCGCCGCCGCGCCCAGCAGGCCAGTGAACAGCGATTGGCCGCTGTTCCAGGCGGTGGTGACGAAAAAGAAGGGCAGGACGAAAAACAGACTTTCCTGGTGGATCATCTGGGTGGCGTAGCGCAGCAGCGGTTCAGGGATCTCGCGATTGAAGACCTTGGTGAACAGCTGCGTAAAGCTGTTTTCCAGCATCAGCCACAACCAGCTCACCAGCATGATCACCGCGATCCAACTGGCCATGCCCTGCTGGCGGTCTACCAGAATGAAGCTGCCGACCCCCGAGATAAAACCGCCGAGTGCAATCACCCCTGGGTAGCGCTTGATCAGTTCTATAACGCGCTGGATGAGGGGCGGCAAGTTCGGCATGGGCGGTTCACTGGTTGTGGGAAAAATCTCAGACAGAATAACGCCTTAGCCCGATATTCTGTGCGTCATTACTCAACAGGTTTGCGATAAAGCCTCAAGCCGATCAAACCAAGGATGATCAGGCCCAGCACGCCCGCACCGATCCAGGTCAATGCGTCATAACTCAACAGCGGTTTTTCGATGCGCCAGTAGCCCGGCTGCTGGAACGCTTCGCGCATGGCCTGGTTGGTTTGCGCCAGGCTTACGGCCTTGATGCGTTTGACCGGGTCGCTGAAACGCCCATTGGAGTAGTCGCCGGCCGCACTCCAGTAATAGTCGGCCAGAGCACTGTTGCCCTGCACCGCCCAGGCTTGGCGGGCAATGGCGGCCTGTTGCAGGCGCGTGAATACTGTTGGGTCGAGGCCGTCCTTGAGCAGTTGGGCCTTGAGGTCTTGCAAGACCTGCTCGGCTTCAGGGAGGTTTTCCCGCTCAAGGTCGGCATTCAGGCTGAGGAATCCAACGCCGCCGAGCACTTCGCGTTCTACCCAGGGGCCGTAGGACAAACCGTGCTTGAGGCGCAGTTGCCGGTACAGTGCCCAGTCGAGGTAATCCTTGAGCAGGTTGTAGGTTTCATCATGCTGGTCGTCCAGCACAGGCTCGGGGAACAGCCAGTGCAGCTTGGCGCCATCGCCCACCCAGCCGCGGATCAGGTCGCGATGGCTGGCGGCGGTATGCTGGATTTCGGGGAGGGGGCGATGTTCGCTCGGCTCCACGGGGTCGAGTTGCCCATAAGTGCGTTCCAGGTAGGCAGGCAGCAGTTTGTCGAGATCGCCGACGACGATCAGGGTCATGTTGTTCGGCGCGTACCATTCGTTGCGCAGCTTCTCTAACTGGTCGCGGGTGAGGTGGTTGACCTCGGCGCGTTCGGCGCACTTGAGGCCCAACTCCACGGCCAATTGGTTGCTGGCGCTGTGACCGAGGTCCTGGCGATCCAGCAGGCGTTGCAAGTGTGAGTAATGGCCGCCGTCTTCGCGCTCCACCACTTGCTTGGCGGCATTGATATGGGCGTCGGTCAATTGCGTGCGCGTGAGGATTGCCAGCAGCAGGTCCAGCACCTTGCGTTGGTTCTGCGCGGGCGCCTCGATCACGAAGGTGGTGTCGGCGTTGCTGGTGTAGGCGTTCCACTCGCCGCCGAGGGCTTGCATACGGTCTTCGAGGTCGCCTTCGCCGCCGCCGTCGATACCGCTGAACAGCAAGTGCTCGAACAAGTGCGGCAGTTCTTTTTCGTCGCAACCGAAGTCGTCCAGGCCCACCCCAGCCACCAGGCGAATAGCCACGTGCCCACGCTCGGTGCCCGGTTTGAGCAGCAGTTGCAGGCCGTTGGGCAAGGTGTAGCCCTCGACTTGCAGGCGGTCAAAGGCAAAGGTGTGGGCCGAGCCCAAGAGCAGGCAGGCGAGTAACAGGCGACGCATAACAAGCTTCCTGGCGAATGAGGTCCATTGTTAACTGACTTCGCTCGCGGGCGTACGTTCAGGGCGAATGGGTGATGTCGGCAATACTTTCGGCAGAGAGCGCGCCGGTGTCGGACGTTTCCAACACTACATAAGCACTGCTGCAAAACAACGAGTTCAAGCGTTTCATGTCGGCAATCAGTTCCAGATGCAGGGAACTGGTTTCCAGGCTCTGCACGATCTTGCGCTGCAAGCGGCTGACATGGGCGTGGGCCAGGCGGCGTTCCTGGGCGCGGAAGCGGCGCTTTTCTCGCAGTAATTGGCGGGCGCTTTCCGGGTCGCCGCTGAGAAACACCGACAGGCCCAGGCGCAGGTTGGCGATCAACTGGCTGTGCAGGCCGCTGAGTTCTTCCAGGCCCACTTCGGAAAATTGCCGGCGCTGCGAGGTCTTCTGTTGCTGGACCTTGCGCAGCATGCGTTCGATCAGGTCACCCGCCAATTTCAAGTTGATCGACAGCTCGATGATCTCGGCCCAGCGGCGGTTGTCTTGTTCACTCAGGTCTTCCCGAGGCATTTGCGCCAGGTAGAGTTTGATCGCGCTGTAGAGCGCTTCGACGTCATCGCTCAGGCTGCGCATTTCTTGGGTAACGGCGGTTTGGTTGCCGCGCAGCACTTCCTGCATCGAGGTAAGCATATTGTCGATCAAGTCACCCAGGCGCAGGGTTTCGCGGGCAGCGTTCGCCAGGGCCAGGCTTGGGGTATTCAATGAGGCCAGGTCCAGATGGCGTGGCTTGGCTTTGCCATTGGTTTCGGGGCGTTCCGGCAGCAGCCATTCGCACAGGCGTGCCATGGGCCCGATGGTGGGCAATAGGATCAGGCAACGGCTGACGTTGTAGAGCAGGTGGAAGGTGATGACCATGCCCTGAACGCTGTAGTCCAGGCCGTCCATCCAGCCCACGAGCGGGTCAAGCACCGGAATGATCAGCAACAGACCGATCAATTTGTACAACAGGCTGCCCAGGGCCACTTGGCGACCGGCAGTGTTTTGCATGCTGGTGCTGAGAAAAGCCAGTACGCCGCTGCCGATGTTGGCGCCGATCACCAGGCCGATGGCCACGTGCAAACCGATCACGCCGGCACCGGCCAGGGTGGCCGTGAGCAATACTGCGGCAAGGCTGGAGTAGGAAATCATCGCGAACAGCGCGCCGACCAGGGCGTCCAGCAAGATATCGCCGGTCAGCGAGGCGAAGATGACTTTGACGCCCTGGGCATGGGTAATGGGCCCGGCGGCTTCGACGATCAATTGCAGCGCGAGGATGATCAGGCCCAGGCCGATCCCGACCCGGCCCAACTGCCCTGCCCGCGTCTGTTTGCGCGACAGGAAGAAAATCACCCCGAGGAAGATCAGCAGCGGCGACAGCCAGGACAAATCGAACGTCAGCACCCGCGCCATCAAAGCCGTACCGACGTCGGCGCCAAGCATGGTGGCCAAGGCCGGCGTGAGGCTCATCAGCCCTTGGCCGACGAACGAAGTCACCAGCATCGCGGTGGCGTTACTGCTTTGCACCATGGCCGTCACCAGGATACCGGCGACAAATGCCAGCCAGCGCTTGGACATGTTCTGCCCGATGACTTGGCGCAAATTGGAACCGTAGACCCGCAGGATGCCGGTTCGGACGATATGCGTGCCCCAGATAAGCAGGGTCACGGCGGAAAGCAGATTGAGCAAGGTCAGCATGCTCGGCCCCCCGTGTGGGTGCGCTCCAAAAGGAGCGAAGGAAAGTTACCGCGTGCCGCTCTACGTCTTGTACCTAAGCTGTAGTTGGCGAATGGGCTCTGCGCCAGCATCGCATAGCTAAACTTGGGATTGAAACAAAACTGTCATGAAATCAATTTTTTGCGGATGAAAAAAAGGGGCTCGAAAGCCCCCTTCTTCACAGCGGGTCAAATTTACTGACCCGGAATATCCTTGCGCAGTTTCACTGGGTCCTGCTGTTTCTTCTTTTTCGCGATGGCGGTACGCATCTTGATGTTCACCGCTTCCACCGCCAGCGAGAACGCCATGGCGAAGTAGACGTAGCCTTTTGGCACGTGCACGTCGAAGGATTCAGCGATCAGCACGGTACCCACGACCAGCAGGAACGACAGCGCGAGCATTTTCAGCGACGGGTGCTTGTCGATGAACTCGCTGATAGTGCCGGCAGCCAGCATCATCACCAATACCGCAACGACGATGGCGGCAACCATCACCGGCACGTGGGAAACCATGCCGACGGCGGTAATCACCGAGTCCAGGGAGAACACGATGTCGATGATGGCGATCTGGATAATGGTGTAGATGAATTTGCCACCGGCGCCTTTGGGCTCGTCCTGGGTTTCATCTTCACCTTCCAGGGCGTGGTACATCTCCTGGGAGCTTTTCCACAGCAGGAACAGGCCACCGAAGAACAGGATCAGGTCGCGACCGGATATGCCCTGGCCAAACACCACGAACAGGTCGGCGGTCAGTTGCATGACCCAGGTGATCGACAGCAGCAACAGGATGCGCGTGACCATGGCCAACGCCAGGCCGAAGATCCGAGTGCGTGCCTGCATATGCTTGGGCATGCGGCTGACCAGGATCGAAATCATGATGATGTTATCGATGCCCAGGACGATCTCAAGGGCCGTCAGGGTGAAGAAGGCAATCCAGATTTCCGGATTGGTCAGCCATTCCATGTGTATTCCTTTGAGCAAGTGTTAACCGCGCAAGCTGTAGCGCCGCGCGGTGAGTGAGTCGGTACGATTATAGAGTGCTGAACAGCGGAAAAATCCCCATCAGCAATGCGGCGAACATTATGCACAGGCACACCAGCACTGCCCACTTGAGCGTGAAGCGCTGGTGATCGCCGAATTCGATGCCCGCCAGGGCAACCAGCAAGTACGTCGAGGGTACCAGTGGGCTGAGCAAATGCACGGGTTGCCCGACGATCGACGCCCGCGCCATTTCCACAGCGGTGATGCCGTAATGGCTGGCGGCTTCGGCCAGTACCGGCAGTACGCCGTAGTAGAACGCATCGTTGGACATGAAGAAGGTGAACGGCATGCTCACCAGCGCGGTGATCACCGCCAGGTAAGGGCCCATGGCTTCGGGGATGACTGCCAACAGGCTCTTGGACATGGCGTCGACCATGCCGGTGCCCGACAGGATGCCCGTGAAGATACCGGCGGCGAAGATCAAACCCACCACCGCCAATACGCTACCGGCGTGAGCCGCGACGCGGTCCTTCTGCTGCTGCAGGCACGGGTAGTTGACGATCATGGCGATACTGAACGCCACCATGAACAGCACCGGCAGCGGCAACAGGCCGGCAATCAAGGTGCACATCAACGCCAGGGTCAGGGCGCCGTTGAACCAGATCAGTTTTGGGCGGCGAGCGTCGGGGAATTGCGACACGCTGATTTCGCTGTGGTCGATCTCGTCGCCCTGCAGGTGCAGTTCACCCAGGCGCGCACGTTCGCGCTTGCCGTACATGTAGGCAATCACCAGGATCGCCACGACACCGGCGGCCATGGCCGGGATCATCGGTACGAAGATGTCCGACGGGTCTACATGCAGCGCACTGGCGGCGCGCGCCGTCGGGCCGCCCCAGGGGGTCATGTTCATCACGCCACCGGCGAGAATGATCAGGCCGGCCATGATCCGTGGGCTCATGCCGATGCGCTGGTACAGCGGCAGCATGGCCGCGACGCAGATCATGTAGGTGGTGGCACCGTCACCGTCCAGGGATACCACCAAGGCCAGTACGGCGGTGCCGACCGACACCTTGAGCGGGTCGCCCTTGACCATCTTGAGGATCTTGCGCACGGCCGGGTCGAACAGGCCGGAGTCGATCATCAAGGCAAAATAGAGGATGGCGAACATCAGCATCACGCCGGTCGGCGCAAGCTTGGTGATGCCTTCGAGCATCATCGGGCCGATCTTCGGTGCGAAACCGCCGAACAGCGCGAACAGGATCGGCACGATGATCAAGGCGATCAGCGCAGACAGGCGCTTGGTCATGATCAGGAACATGAACGTGATGACCATGGCAAAGCCAAGGAAAGTCAGCATAGGAATACTCCAGGCGTAGCGCGGCTAGGGAATGGCGGACCGAGTGGCGGTCAGCGCAGAACGAAAGGCACGAGGCGTACGGGTGGAGTTGGAGCGAACAGGCGGGTACGAGCGGACATCGGGAATCACCATTGTTGTTGTTAACAGCCGGTCTGTTGCCGGCAGTGGAGGCGATCCTAGACGGGGAAGCTTTCAGCCAGCTTTCGCTGAGAAAACAGCTGATGAAGGGCAGGCAACAATCTTCAGGTTCTTGTTCTTGTAGGAGCGAGCTTGCTCGCGAAAAACGTCAACGATAACGCGCGCTTTCTGAATAAACGCGGCGCCTGTGAGTTTTTCGCGAGCAAGCTCGCTCCTACAAGGGCAAGCCAGTGGTCGCTGCCAGAGTATCAGGGTAGTTCCAGGCCGCCGGCGGCTTTGTGCAAGGCTCGCAAATGCTCACCCACCTGTTTGAGGTTGGCCTCACAGGCGGCAATCTCGGCGGCGCGAGACGGATCGAGCAGCGCCCTCACCTCCTTATCCAACTCGCCGGTCAATGACTGCAACTGCTTCTGGCGTTCGGCGCTTTCTGATTCCAGGCGCTTGGCTTCCGAAGGTTGCGGCAGGCCATAACCCCCACTGTCCAGCAACTCGGCTGGGCGGCTGAGGAAGCCGCTGTTGGCGAGAATTTGCTGCAGCGTATTGTTGGCTTTCTCCATGCCGCCGTTTTTCAGTTCGCGGGCATTGAGGTAGCGTTGTTTGACTTCGTCCTGGGCGAGCATCAATTGCTTGCGATAGCTGGCCTGTTCCAGCAGCAACAGTGCGGCGCTGGTACGTAGGTCGGCCTGGCTGAACCATTGGCGACGCGCTTGCGCATCCAGGGACAACCAGTCTTCGACCTGGGTCTGCTTGATCGGCAGTTGCTTGCGTAACACGTCGAACATGGCCTGGTAGCGCTCGCGGAACGAATCGAAGTGATACCCCAGGCGCAGGGCTTCGCGCTTGTCGTTCAATACGCTGGTGTCGGCCAGGCCGCGGGCGCTGAGCACTTCCAGCAATCCGTTGGGGGTAATGTTGTCCAGGCCGGTCAATTGCGGGTTGGCGCTGCCACTGCGCAACAGTTTCAGGCTTTCGACCGCACAGTTGTTGGAGATAAAGAAGTAGTTGCCGTCATAGCTCCAGTGCATCTGAGCCGCATGTTCGACGGTGTCGTTGATTTCCTGGCGGCTGAGCTTCAGCGGCACCGACGCCAAGCCGCGCAGTTCGGTCTTGGTGTATTCATCAATGACTTGGGCCAGCGGCAGGACGAAGAGCCGCGACGGGTATTTGCCCACCAGGCCATCCCAGCTCGACAGCTGAACGTCACCGACGAAGGCGCGGTAAGACAAGACCAGGTGCCGGTCCAGATCCAGCCGACAATCCGGGCCACGTGGGCGGCCCGGGGCGCAAATCACCAGGCGCAACATGCTATGGCCCCAACGGCTTACCAGGTTCTGGTTGGCTTCGGCCAGCAGGTAGTCGATTTCATACACGCGTTCCGGATCGATCTGGCCCAGGGGTGTCTTGGCGAAATCGTTGCCTGCGTTCAGGAAGGGATAGGTGCTGGCGCAGGTGTCTTGTTCGGGTGGAGCCCAGCCGAAGTGATCCTTGTAATAACGGAACAGCGCTGGGCGGCGACAGGCGTAGCTGGGGTCCAGGAGGAAGTACTCCATGTTGACCGCTACGAATTCCAGCGGGCTGGTGGTTTCGTAGATGTCCGGGCTGCGTACCACCTGATGGTTGTGCTGTTCACGCTCGCCGCGCCGACCCACATATTGTGGCCAGCCGGCAAGGTCCAGCAGGCGCGGGTCGTCACTGAGGGTAAAGCGGCGGTCGTTCTGGCCACGGCACTGGTCGGGCAAGCCTATCAAGCCGGTGATGTTGTTCTGACGGCTGCAGCGCTGGATCAGCATGCGCTCGTCCTTGGGCCAAAGGCGCGCACGGTCATAGATGTGGGTCAGTTCATGCAGCACGGTGGCGAGCATTTCCCGGCGCACAGTACCGTGGGGGCGATTGGTTTTCTGGGTGGCGGCGCTGCCGTCAGTCAGGCTGGCGAGCAGGTTCTGGTTGAGGTCCAGTTCGGACACCAGGGATGCCTGGCCGTAGGCGTTTTCAGGCATCTTGTCGGTCCAGCCGACATCGATACGTCGATCCAGCTGCTCGACAAAGCGCGGCGGCAATGAACGTAGCGCTTCATCGAGCAATGCCTGGCTGGCCTGCTCTTCGGCCGGGCTCAAGCCTTCGGTCTTGAGCCGCAGTTGCAGGCCGGCCTGGGCCGTACTTGCGCACAGCAGCACGGCCCCGGCCAGGAGCCAGGTTTTGAGGCGCCTCACAGAGCGAGGATAGCTTCTGCGAGGGTCTGGTCGCTGGCATCACGGGCTTCTGGCACGCGGGTGCGAAGGGTATCGAACGCGGCTTCCAACTGGGCGCCACGGATCTCGCCATTGGTGGCGACGAAACTGGCGGCGTCATCGTGGGCTTCGCGCACGATTTTGGAGTCGCGGATGGAGGTGGTGGTGTCCGAGGTGAAATCAATGGTACGTGCCGAAGCCCGCACGACGATGTTGCTGGTGGCCTTCAAGGTTTGCGCCTGGGCGACGTCGGCCAAAAACAGCAGGCCGAGGGCGGCGACGATCAGCGGGCTACGCATGGGGTGACTCCAATGACAAAGATAGAAATACAACGATGATTATTGGACGAGAATTGCTTGCGCCAGTTCAAGGTCGCTTGCATGAAGTTTTGGCTGGGTGCGGCGCAGATAGTCCAGCGCGGACTCCAGGCATGCGCCCCGCCATTGGCCGTCAGTGGCAATGAAAGCGGCAGCATCATCCCGAGCGGCCAGGACCAACTTATTGTCGAACGGCGCAGAGGTCACTTTGCTGGTGGCATACACGCTGACAACCGTGCTCTGGGTGGACACATCCAACGCTGAAGCCATGGTTGACCAGCAGGCGCAAAACAGTACAGGAACAATCAATAAACGGTATGAAAAAGCCATGGGACTCGACAACTGAAAGCGAGCGCCAAGGCTAGCGCAACGGCCGGGCGAGAGCCAGCGTCGAGCCATGCGGGAGCGGCGGGCGCTCCCGTCTGGTTGCCGTGGGTCAGATAGCCAGGATGGCCTGTGCCAGCTGTGCATCGGTTGCGGTATTGAGCTGTGGCGCTTGTTGGCGGATCTGGGCCAGGGCGCTTTCCAGTTTCACGCCACGGATGGCGCCTTCGCTGGCGACAAAGCTGGCGGCGTCGTCACGGGCCGCTTGTACGACCTTGTTGTCGCGCAGGGATGAGGTGGCATCAGACGTGGCATCGGAGGTTGCCTTCAGAGCGCCGACGATCGAGTCGGTCGTCATGATCAGGCTGCTCGCGTTGGCATTGGCAGCCAGGGTCAGCACAGCGGCAGTGCACAGCAGGCGAAGACGGGACATGGGGTAACTCCTGTAGACGAATAATAAGGTGGCGCGAAACGGCCACAATGAAACGGACTGGGACTGTCGAGCATCAGACGCACGCTCTACAGGGTTCGCCACGTGGTGAACCGATATTAGGCGTGTGCCCGGCTATTCGGAAGCCTGTAATTAAACTGTACCTGTCATATTTTATTAATTTAGAACTGTATCTGTGTGCTTGAGTCGAGCCAATCCAATGCGCTATCGCAGATACAACAAAGCCCGCCTCCGGTTACCCGGGGCGGGCTTTGCTTTGACAAATCAGGGTGCTGGCAGTGGACCCGTCAGGTCAGGGCCAGCGGGCGCTACTTAGCGCCAGAACGGCTTGCTCAGCTCTTCGTAACGTTGAGCTTCGCTGATACCGGCGTCAGCCAGCAGACGCGAATCCAGGCGAGCCAACTGGTGGCGGCTGGAGATGCGGCGCTGCCACAACATCAGGTTGGCGAGAACGCGCAAAGGCAGGGAAGCCTGGGTGTTTACAGCTTTTTCTTCGAAGAACAGTTCGGAACTGAGTGTACGTTCCATGATGACATCCTTCCGCTTGTGGCGGGATTAGGTAGTGGTTTAACTGATGCCAATGATCCTCTTCCAAGGCAAGACTCTCTAGATACAGTTCACCTGTATTGTGAGAGGCCAGTTAACTGTTTAACGAGGCTGTACGGTACGAAATTGGGGCAACTGTACCTGTGCGCACTTAAAAGGTGCGAAACCGGCGTTTTTGAGTTGAGGTGTGGGATATTTCGGTAGGAAATGACCAGTACAGCAGTACAGTTTTTTCCATAAGAGCGGGTGAGTTCACCGAGCTGATGAAACTGTATGTGCATCAGCTCGGATCTGTATTCATCAAGCCTTGAGCATATGCCCGGTTTCTTCCAGGTTGATGTGCCAACTCAGCGCTTCGCGCAGGATGTGCGGGGTATGCCCACCGATGGCGCAGGCGGCATCGAAGTAAGTGTTGAGGGCATCGCGGTAGGCTGGGTGCACGCAGTTATCGATGATGACCCGAGCGCGCTCCCGTGGCGCCAGGCCCCGCAGGTCGGCAAGGCCTACTTCGGTGACGAGAATGTCCACGTCATGCTCGGTGTGGTCCACATGGCTGACCATCGGTACCACGCTGGAAATTGCCCCGCCCTTGGCAATGGACTTGGTGACGAAGATCGCCAGGTGCGCATTGCGGGCGAAATCCCCGGAGCCGCCGATGCCGTTCATCATCCGCGTGCCGCAGACGTGGGTGGAGTTGACGTTGCCGTAGATATCGAACTCCAGCGCGGTATTGATACCGATAATGCCCAGGCGCCGTACCACTTCAGGGTGGTTGGAAATTTCCTGCGGGCGCAGCACCAATTTGTCCTTGTAGTGCTCCAGGTTGCCGAACACATCGGCATTGCGTCGCTCCGACAAGGTAATCGAACTGCCGGAGGCAAAGCTCAGCTTGCCGGCGTCGATCAGGTCGAAGGTCGAATCCTGCAACACTTCCGAGTACATGGTCAGGTCTTCGAACGGCGACTCGATCAACCCGCACATCACCGCGTTGGCAATATTGCCGATGCCGGCTTGCAGCGGCCCGAGCTTGTTGGTCATGCGCCCCGCATCGACTTCTTGCTTGAGGAAGTTGATCAGGTGGTTGGCGATGCCTTGGGTATCGCTGTCAGGCGGCGTCACCGTGGAGGCGGAGTCCGCCTGGTTGGTGATGACGATGGCGACGATTTTCTCTGGCGGGATCGGAATCGCGGTGCTGCCAATACGGTCGTCGACTTTCACCAGCGGAATCGGCGTGCGCGTTGGCCGGTAGGTCGGGATGTAGATGTCGTGCAACCCCTCCAGGTTCGGGTTGTGCGCCAGGTTGATCTCGACGATCACCTGTTTGGCAAAGATCGCGAAGCTGGCCGAGTTGCCTACGGAGGTAGTGGGCACGATATGGCCCTGCTCAGTGATCGCGACGGCTTCGATCACGGCGATGTCTGGCAATTTGAGCTGATTGTTGCGCAGTTGCTCGACCGTTTCCGACAGGTGCTGGTCGATAAACATCACCTCGCCGGCATTGATAGCCTTGCGCAGGGTGCTGTCGACTTGAAAGGGCATGCGTCGTGACAGTACGCCGGCTTCGGTCAACTGCTTGTCCAGGTCATTGCCCAGGCTGGCGCCGGTCATCAGCGTAATTTTGAGCGGCGAAGTCTTGGCGCGTTCGGCCAGAGCGTGGGGGACGGCCTTGGCTTCACCGGCACGGGTAAAGCCGCTCATGCCGACGGTCATGCCGTCCTCGATCAGTGCAGCGGCGTCTGCCGCGCTCATGACCTTGTTCAACAACGAAGGCAAGCGGATACGATCACGGTACATGAATTGTTATCTCTGGCTACGGAAAGCAAGGTGGGCAGTGTAGTGATTTCAAAAAGTTTCGGCCCGCTACCATGGTCGAATGCCAGGTCGCGATTTAGAGCCTTTGGTCGGGTTTCATCCGCTAATAAAAAACCCCAGCCTACGGGAGGCCAGGGTTTCGGGTATTGCGCTGGCGCAGTGTTATTCGACGGCCTTGACCATGTCTTCGATGACCTTTTTGGCATCACCGAACACCATCATGGTCTTGTCCAGATAGAACAACTCGTTGTCCAGGCCCGCATAGCCGCTGGCCATCGAGCGCTTGTTGACGATGATGGTCTTGGCCTTGAACGCCTCGAGGATCGGCATGCCGGCAATCGGTGAGTTCGGGTCGTTCTTGGCGGCCGGGTTGACCACGTCGTTTGCGCCCAACACCAGCACCACGTCGGCCTGGCCGAACTCGGAGTTGATGTCTTCCATCTCGAACACCTGGTCGTAAGGCACTTCGGCCTCGGCCAGCAATACGTTCATGTGCCCCGGCATACGACCCGCCACTGGATGGATCGCGTACTTCACGGTGACGCCGTGGTGGGTCAGTTTCTCGGTCAGTTCCTTGAGCGCGTGTTGTGCCCGCGCCACTGCAAGGCCATAGCCTGGGACGATAATCACGGTGTCGGCGTTGGTCAGCAGGAAGGTGGCGTCATCAGCGGAGCCGGACTTCACCGGGCGTGCTTCTTTGGAGCCCGCCGCAGCGCCAGCATCCGGCGCATTGCCGAAGCCGCCCAACAACACATTAAAGAAGGAGCGATTCATCGCCTTGCACATGATGTACGACAGGATCGCGCCGCTGGAGCCCACCAGGGAGCCGGCGATGATCAGCATCGAGTTGTTCAGCGAGAAGCCAATGCCCGCCGCTGCCCAGCCGGAGTAGCTGTTGAGCATCGACACCACCACGGGCATGTCGGCGCCGCCAATCGGGATGATGATCAGCACACCCAGCACAAAGGCCAGGGCCAGCATCAGGGCGAACGCAGTGAGATTGCCGGTCAACATGAACGCCAGGCCCAGGCCCAGGGTTGTGAGGCCGAGCACCAGGTTCAATTTGTGTTGCCCGCCGAACTGTACCGGTGCGCCCTGGAACAGGCGGAACTTGTACTTGCCCGACAGCTTGCCGAACGCGATCACCGAGCCGGAGAAGGTGATAGCACCGATGGCAGCACCGAGGAACAGTTCCAGACGGTTACCGGCCGGTATCGAATCGCCCAAGTGCTTGACGATGCCCAGGGACTGCGGTTCGACCACGGCGGCAATGGCGATGAACACCGCTGCCAGGCCAATCATGCTGTGCATGAAGGCGACCAGCTCTGGCATCTTGGTCATTTCGACGCGCTTGGCCATGATCGAGCCGGCGGTGCCGCCGACCAGTAGGCCAACGATGACGTAGCCAATACCCGCAGTCGCCAGCTCAGCCCCCAGCTTATAGATGAGGCCGACGGTGGTGAGTACCGCCAGCGCCATACCGAGCATGCCGAACAAGTTGCCGCGCCGCGAAGTGGTCGGGTGCGAGAGGCCTTTGAGGGCCTGGATGAAACAAATCGACGCGATCAGGTAGAGCGTCGTCACGAGATTCATGCTCATTACTTGGGCGCCTCTTCTTTTACTTTCGGGGCTTTCTTCTTGAACATCTCAAGCATCCTGCGGGTGACCAGGAAGCCACCGAAGACATTTACCGCCGCCAGGGCCACGGCCAGCGTGCCCATGGTCTTGCCCAGTGGCGTCACGGTGAGAGCGGCGGCGAGCATGGCGCCGACGATAACAATCGCGGAAATGGCGTTGGTCACGGCCATCAGCGGCGTGTGCAATGCGGGTGTTACGTTCCAGACCACGTGATAACCGACATAAATCGCCAGCACAAAGATGATCAGGTTGTAGATACCGGGGGAGATAAGCTCTTCCATCGTCTGAATCCCTGCTTAGGCGTTTTTGCGGATGACTTGGCCGTCGCGGCACATCAGGCACGCGGCGACGATGTCGTCTTCGAGGTTGATTTCAAACTGCCCTTCCTTGGTGAAGACCAGCTTCAGGAAGTCCAGCAGGTTGCGCGCATACAAGGCCGATGCGTCGGCGGCGACAGCGCCCGCCAGGTTGGTCGGGCCGCAGATGATCACGCCGTTTTCCACCACGACCTGGTCGGCCACGGTCAACGGGCAGTTGCCACCCTGGGCAGCGGCGAGGTCGATGACCACCGAGCCGGGTTTCATCTGCGCCACGGTCTCGGCGCTGAGCAGGGTCGGAGCCTTGCGGCCCGGGATCAGGGCGGTGGTGATGACGATATCGGCCTGTTTGGCGCGTTCGTGCACGGCCAGGGCCTGGCGCTGCATCCAACTGCTGGGCATCGGGCGCGCGTAGCCGCCGACACCGACGGCGCATTCACGCTCTTCATCGGTTTCGTAGGGGACGTCGACAAATTTGGCGCCCAGGGACTCGATCTGCTCTTTCACCGCCGGGCGCACGTCGGACGCTTCGATCACCGCGCCCAGGCGCTTGGCCGTGGCGATGGCTTGCAGGCCTGCCACACCGGCGCCGAGGATCAGTACGCGCGCGGCTTTTACAGTGCCGGCAGCGGTCATCAGCATTGGCATGAAGCGCGGGTAGTGATGAGCGGCCAGCAACACGGCCTTGTAACCGGCGATGTTGGCTTGCGAAGACAGCACATCAAGGCTTTGAGCGCGTGAAGTGCGCGGCGCGGCTTCCAGGGCGAAAGCGGTGATGCCGCGCTCGGCGAGCTTGGCGATGGTTTCGTTGCTGAACGGGTTGAGCATGCCCACCAACACGGTGCCACTTTTGATCAGCGCCAGTTCGCTGTCGCTGGGGGCAACCACTTTAAGGATCAGCTCGGCGCCAAACGCGTCGTTGGCACTGCCAATGGTGGCGCCTGCCGTTTCATAGGCACTGTCGATGATGCTGGCATTGATGCCTGCGCCGCTTTGTACAGTGACCTTATGGCCCTGGCCGATCAGCTTCTTGATGGTTTCCGGGGTGGCAGCCACCCGCGTTTCACCGGTCTGGGTTTCGAGAGGAACACCAATGTGCACGTCAAATCTCCTGCATGATCTTTTTGCTTTTGATCTTTTTGTAAAAAGGCCAGTGCGCCGCGAGTGGCGCAGCTGGGGCGGCCGATCAGCACGATCCCGCTGAAATGACAGCGGGGCGCGGCATTTTGCAGGCGAACTTTACGGCCATCAAGGGATTATGACGGGTGACGAAAAATTAACTACAAGTCACCCTGTGACTGATTGTCGCAACAAGCTGAAATAACCTCTTTAAATACAGGCCTTTAAAGGTGTTCAGGCGTTTTCGGTCCGTTTTTCCATTGCTAGTCTGAATAGTCGTGCATTGGCCGGTAAGAGTCGCTAAGAGCCATGAGATACATGGCTTTTAGCCTTATTTTTGGCTGACAAGTACAGTCTGTTTAAATGCGACATATACGTACATCTGTAGGTTCTGAATTTATCTGACTACAGAGTCAATAAGTGCGTTGTGTCCTTCATTTACATGGGTTGTAGCGTCTTGACTGGTCGAGCAGCCAGTCCCTGAATGCATGCAGAGAAGCGGATTCGACCTTTTTGTCAGGAATCATCAGGTAATAAGCCTTTTCGCTGGTCAGTGCTTCGGTGCTGGCGATTACCAGTTGTTGCTCCTTCAGCTCCCGCTGTATGAGGAAGGGAGGAATCAGCGCGATGCCCATGTCATGCATGGCCGCTTGAGACAGCATCGAGAATAGCTCGTATCGAGGGCCTGTCATGTCGCGAGGGATGTTCAGTTGTTGGGCGTTGAACCATTGGCGCCAGGCATAGGGGCGTGTGGTTTGCTGCAGCAGGGGCAGCTCGGCGATCTGTTGAGGGGTGAAATGCGTGCGGTCGCCGAGCAAGCGTGGGCTGCATACCGGTACCGGGTTCTCGCCCATTAACCTGTGGGATTGCGTACCCGACCAGTCCGCGTCCCCGAAGTAGATGGCGGCATCGAACTCGGTGTCGGCGAACAGGAAGGGACGCGTGCGGTTTGTCAGGTTTACGGTGACTTCCGGGTGCTGATGTTGAAAATCCTTCAGGCGTGGGATCAGCCACTGCGTGCCGAAGGTAGGTACCACCGCCAGTTCGATTACGTTGGCGCCCTGCTGGCCCATCACCGACAAGGTGTCGCGCTCTACGGCGTCCAGTTGCGTTGCAACCCTGCGGCTATAAGACAGCCCCGCCTCCGTCAGCTTCACTCCACGGCGTGAGCGGCGAAACAGCTCGACACTCAAAAACTCCTCCAGGCTGGCGATCTGTCGGCAAATCGCGCCTTGGGTGATGGAAAGCTCCAATGCTGCCTTGGTGAAGCTCTCGTGGCGGGCTGCTGCCTCAAAGCTGATGAGTGCGGTGGTACTGGGGATTTTTCTGCGCATGTACGTTGACCTCACAGATAAAGCGCATTTCTGGGCTTTTTTAGTGTTACGAAGTGAGAAATTAGCACAAGCCTATGCAAAAACCTCGTTTGCCCTCTGCGCTGACCGCGCCTAGTCTGGTTCCACGACTTCTGATTTTTTCCGCGAGGACTTATTCATGGCTGGCAAGGCAAGCTTCAACTGGATCGATCCACTGCTGCTGGATCAACAGCTCACCGAAGAAGAACGCATGGTGCGTGACAGCGCCGAGCAATTTGCTCAGGACAAGCTGGCTCCTCGTGTGCTCGAAGCCTTCCGTCATGAAAAGACAGACCCCGCTATTTTTCGTGAGATGGGCGAGACCGGTTTGCTGGGGGCGATGATCCCTGAGCAGTACGGTGGCAGTGGTTTGAACTACGTCAGCTACGGTTTGATTGCGCGTGAGGTCGAGCGTGTCGACTCCGGCTATCGCTCGATGATGAGTGTGCAGTCTTCCCTGGTCATGGTGCCGATCAATGAGTTTGGTACCGAGGCGCAAAAACAGAAGTACTTGCCCAAACTGGCCTCTGGTGAATGGATCGGTTGCTTCGGGCTGACCGAGCCCAACCATGGTTCCGACCCGGGTGCGATGATTACCCGGGCACGCAAAGTGGATGGCGGCTACAGCCTGACCGGCGCCAAAATGTGGATCACCAACAGTCCGATTGCGGATGTGTTTGTGGTGTGGGGCAAAGACGATGCAGGTGATATCCGTGGCTTCGTCCTGGAAAAAGGCTGGAAAGGCCTGAGCGCTCCCGCTATCCACGGCAAGGTGGGGTTGCGGGCCTCCATCACCGGTGAAATCGTCATGGATAACGTATTTGTGCCGGAAGAAAATATCTTCCCGGATGTCCGTGGCTTGAAAGGCCCTTTTACCTGCCTTAACTCGGCGCGGTACGGGATTTCCTGGGGCGCGCTGGGGGCTGCTGAGTTCTGCTGGCATACCGCGCGCCAGTACACACTTGATCGCCAGCAGTTTGGTCGCCCGTTGGCCGCCACTCAGCTGATCCAGAAGAAGCTGGCCGACATGCAGACCGAGATTACCTTGGCCCTGCAAGGTTGCCTGCGCCTGGGTCGGATGAAAGATGAGGGGACGGCGGCGGTTGAGATCACATCGATCATGAAGCGTAACTCGTGTGGCAAGTCATTGGATATCGCGCGCATGGCCCGGGACATGCTGGGCGGTAATGGCATCTCCGACGAATTCGGAGTGGCGCGCCACTTGGTCAACCTGGAAGTGGTCAACACCTATGAGGGGACCCATGACGTGCATGCCTTGATCCTGGGGCGCGCGCAAACCGGTCTTCAAGCGTTCTATTAATAGGAGCATGGGCATGGGCGCGCTTTCGCATCTGCGAGTGCTGGATTTGTCGCGAGTACTCGCGGGCCCTTGGTCCGGGCAGATTCTTGCAGACCTTGGGGCTGAGGTGATCAAGGTCGAAAGGCCGGGCAGTGGCGATGACACGCGTGCTTGGGGGCCTCCCTTCCTGAAGGATGCGGATGGTGAGAACACCAGTGAGGCGGCGTATTACCTGTCGGCCAACCGTAATAAAGAGTCGGTGACCATCGACTTTACGCGACCGGAAGGCCAGAAACTGGTGCGCGACCTGGCTGCCAAGTCGGACATCCTGATCGAAAACTTCAAGGTGGGTGGTCTTGCGGCGTATGGGCTGGACTATGAATCCCTCAGAGAGGTCAACCCGGAGCTGATTTACTGTTCCATCACGGGGTTTGGTCAGACGGGCCCCTATGCGATGCGCGCCGGCTACGATTTCATGATCCAGGGTCTGGGTGGGCTCATGAGCCTGACGGGGCGGCCTGAAGGGGATAAAGGTGCCGGGCCGGTAAAGGTTGGGGTCGCCTTGACTGATATCTTGACCGGGCTTTATTCGACCGTGGCGATCCTGGCTGCGCTAGCTCATCGCGATCACGATGGTGGTGGGCAACATATCGACATGGCGTTGCTGGATGTGCAGGTGGCTTGCCTGGCGAATCAGGCAATGAATTACCTGACAACTGGGATGCCGCCCAAGCGCTTGGGAAATGCTCACCCTAATATTGTGCCCTATCAGGATTTCCCCACTGCCGATGGAGATTTCATCCTCACCGTAGGCAATGACGGGCAGTTCCGTAAGTTCGCTGAAGTCGCCGGGCAGCCACAATGGGCGGATGACGTGCGTTTCGCCACCAATCGCGCGCGGGTGGCTAATCGCGCGGAGCTGATTCCTTTGATCCGTCAAGCGACGGTCTTCAAGACGACCGCTGAGTGGGTGTCGCAGCTGGAGCAAGTGGGCGTGCCATGTGGGCCGATCAATGATCTGGCGCAGGTGTTTTCCGATCCGCAGGTCCAGGCGCGTGGTTTGGCGATTGAGCTGCCTCACGCATTGGCGGGGACGGTGCCCCAGGTTGCGAGCCCGATACGCTTATCCAAGACGCCTGTTGAGTACCGGAGTGCGCCTCCTCTATTGGGGGAGCATACGCTTGAGGTGCTGCAGGGGGTTCTGGGGCTGGGAGCTGCTCATGTGGCCGCATTGAAGGAGGCGGGTGTTATTTGAGCGTTCCCTTCTATATAGAAGCGCACTGTTGAGCTGGTTGTTTTTTAACCGAAGCTAACTTATTGATAGGAAAGCAAAATTAAGAGTTGACGGCGAATTATATCTGTCTATAATTCGCCCCACTTCCGGCGCAGTCGAAACGGAAAACTCCTTGGTAAACAATGAGTTGCGCGGTTCTCGACAGCAAGTTGCTTCAGTTCATCGAAGCCAAAAGGAAGTTGAAAAAGAGGTGTTGACAGCAGCGTGTAACGCTGTAGAATTCGCCTCCCGCTTACGAGAGATCGCAAGCGCAAGTGGTTGAAGTTGTTGAAGAAATCTTCGAGAACTTCTGAAAATAACCACTTGACAGCAAATGAGGCTGCTGTAGAATGCGCGCCTCGGTTGAGACGAAAGATCTTAACCAACCGCTCTTTAACAACTGAATCAAGCAATTCGTGTGGGTGCTTGTGGAGTCAGACTGATAGTCAA